>NZ_JAVIMC010000009.1:0-51399 GCF_031196995.1 Acinetobacter sp. 12966 | reverse complement strand
TTCTTCAATTCTCTTAATGATTTTTCTGCTCTTCGTCAGAGACAGAATTCAACGCAATACTAAGCTTTCATCTTAACCCTGTAAGCTAAGATATTCTCGTGTATCGCGTCGGGATGAGTGCATTATAGGGAAAAAAAACTGGTACGCAAGCACTTTTATAAATATGCACGTTCGACCGGTTCTTTTTCAGCCAAAAAAAATCTCAAAAATAAACAAATATATGATTTATATGGTTAATTTATTTTTGAAGAGTTTTAAACTTTATATCTACTATCTTTATAGCCTGTTTTGGTACGTTTTGATGCATGCCATAGTTTGATGTAGGGACCTGAACAATACGGTCAACCACATCCATTCCTTTAATTACTTTTCCAAAAACTGCGTAACCAGCATTACCCGCAGAACGATTTAAAAAATTATTATCTGCAACGTTTATGAAAAACTGACTAGTAGCTGAGTCAGGATTTGCAGTACGAGCCATAGCCAACGTTCCGCGTGTGTTAGCAATTCCATTTCCAGCTTCATTTTTGATAGGTGCTCGCGTAGTCTTTTCCTGCATATTTGCAGTAAGTCCACCGCCCTGCACCATAAAACCAGGAATTACGCGGTGAAATATCGTATCTTTATAAAAGCCTGACTTTATATAGTCTTTAAAATTCTTCACACTGTTTGGTGCTTTATCATCATAAAGTTGTATTTCAATGTTGCCTAAATTTGTTTGCATTTCAACTAGAGTGTCAGCCCAGACTGAATGACTGCTTATACCCAAACAACATAACATTAATAATTTTTTCATATTTTCCCTACAACAAAATGCCAAACTTAATGAAGGATAAATTTAATCATCTATATAAAAGAATTCTAGTGAGTATTTATTATCTTTTATTTAGTGCTTTATATTTTAGATTTGAGTATTAGTCCACGTTCCACGTGAAACATGGACTAAGCTTTTATTTAACTATTTTTATCCCAGAACTTTCTGAAGTTTTTACTGATCTCGATAGTATATCTTTTTGCCTTTTTCGAAATAGGTGTCAAGTTTATAAAACCGTGGGTTTGATCTGGATATTCTTCATAATGCATTTTGACGCCATTTTGTCTTAGCTTATAGCTATAAATTTTCGCTTCATCATGCAATACGTCATGACCAGCCGTAATCACGAAAGCTGGCGGGTTCTTTTTCAAATTACCATAGGTTGGAGAAATAATCGGATCGTCTAATTCTACATTATGCTGAGTTGCATAATATTGAGTGACATAATTAATATCGCTATCCGTCAAAACTAATCCTTCGTTATAAGCATAAAAAGAAGGATGTCGGCTTTTAAAATCAACTGTAGGGTAAATGAGAAGCTGTGCTTGTGGAGCATAAGGTTTGTTTACTGATCGTTGAGCCACAACCGTACTGATATTGCCGCCTGCACTATCCCCTGCTACAGCAATACGATTTTTTAATATTTTTAGTTGTCTGCGATTTTGATATACCCAAGCTAATGCATCTTCACATGATTGGATTAAATGTTGAGGTGAGACCTCAGGTGCAAGTGGATAATCAATACTGAGTACTTGTACTTTTGCATATTTTGCCAATATACGACAAACCTCATCATGAGTATCTAAACCACCTACAACGAACCCTCCCCCGTGATAGAAAACAATCAGAGGTAATTTTTTATTCGGTGACGGATGATAGTGTCTTGCGAAAACAGTTCCAGTTTGAAGCGGCAAACGAATGTCTTCTACTGAATCAATTTCAGTTGATTTCTGGCGTATAGCCAACATTTGTGTATCAAACTGCCGTCTAGACTCAATAGGATCTGAACCAATGAAACCAATACGTCCCTGTTTAATTTGTACGGCCATCATACATTTAGTAAACGAGTCGAGCTCTGGGTATTGGTAGGCATATCCAAGGATTTTGGCAAGTGATTCTTGAGCTAATCGAGGTAACTTATCAAGAGCTCGAGCAGCAGGCCCTTGGCCCTTATCTAGCAATGTTTGAATTTTTTGATTAAATGCTGTCATGCCTATCTCCATGAATTCCTCTTATCCTTCATATTTTCTACAGAATTCTTTGTTGTTTGACTATATTCGCATACAACTCATGTAATCAAGATACAAAGGTAAAAACCAATCTACGCTAATCTGATTTATAGCAAATGTCATTAACAAATCTGTCGTTTAAAACAGGACTTTTTTGCCAATTATTGTTAACAGACAAAAGGAGATTGTGCTATGTCAGCAAAACTAGTTGTTACTTTATTAGCAACCAGTCTTTTAACTGTAGGTTGTGTTGCTTATACAGATGATCCTTATTACCGCGGTGGTTATGGTTACCATGATCATGATGATGATCGCTATGACCGCAATGATGGACGTCGCTATAGTGACTGGGAAAGAAAACGTTGGGAAGAGCGTAAGAGAATATACGAACAACAACGTAAAGATGCTCGCGAACAGGATAGAAATCGTCGTGAGTGGGAAAAAAGACACCGTGAATGGGAGAAGAAAAGATTAGAAGATCGTGATCACAATCATAGAGATTATCATGATGATGACTAAAATCTATGGGAATATGGAAGCCCCAAAGAAAAAATCTCTTGGGGCTTTTTTGTTGAGAAATCCACATTCTCTTGACTATAGAATAATGAGTAGCAGCTCATTTCATATATAAATCGGCATCTTGAATATATGTACTCTATAATCTTTTAACTGTTCTTATCGCTAAGAATTACTGAGCAGTTGCAGAACCTGAAACAGAACCAGAAGCACCAGCATCAACTTGACCTGGTTGTGCTTGACCAGAAACACCTGCATCTACACCAACACCAGCTTGTACGCCAGATGGGCTAGCGCTAGTTTGAGCTGAACCTGATGCATTTAAGCCAGCTTCAGATGCACAACCAACAGCTGTAAAAGCAACACCAGCAAGCACTACAGAGATAAGACCTAATTTTTTCATAATCACTTTCCTTTCATTACGACAAACATTTAAATGCAAAGTTCATCTTCGCGCTGCCTATAATTCACAATTTTTTTTTCTGGCGTGCGTATCATTGGTTGTCTTTTGTAGTAATAGAAGTACAAATTGTGCAATTTTTTATTAAAACCTCTTCCTTAGCCTCACCTCTACCTTTTATATAGAAGCTACAACTTAAGCTTTTGTTTATTTTTATCAATTTCTAATTTTTATCTTAGCCTTTTACTCTCGTTAAAAATTTTCTCTTCATAGAAACGCTATATAAGGTGCGTAGAATGTTACAGAGACTTTTTACTTGAAAATGCCTTATTTCATAAAAAAAGCCGGGGATAGACCACGGCTTTTTAGAAAATTTATGGTGTTTCGATTTTAATTATGGCCATTGCATCTCACCTTTTACAACTTTTGCACCTAGTTCTAGGCTATCCACACTCTTCAATGTTGGATATTGTTTCTGCATGAGCTGACTTAGCTCACTCGCATTTTTACTTATTTTGACCGCTTTCTCATAGCTCTTGAGATAGTCGATAGAGAAGTTAACCGCATCCAAACCTTGTGGAGCTCCCTCAACCATATGAGCTGGAACAACTGTTTGAGGTTGGAGTGATTTAATACTTTCTAAAGCTTGAATCACTTCATTACGATCTTTAACTTTTGGCGTATCTGCCATCCATAAATGAATACCTGAAGAGACAGGAATACCACCTACTACTGCTTTAGAAGAAGGAATCCATAAATAAGTGAGTTCTTTCTTACCTTTAATTTCGATCGACTCATTTTCTAACTTTAAAGTTTTAGCAGTATAAGCTTGAGGCACAATAATTTGACTAGGCGCATTTGCACCCATTTGTGGACCCCAATATTTCACTTTAAGCGCTTGATTATCTTGGATATGTTTAACAGTTTCTGGCGTTGCGATGATTTGTACATTTGGGAAGTATTGTTTAAATACATCTAAGCCAAAGTAATAGTCCGGATCGCCATAACTTACGAAAATTGTCTTTAGTGTTTTACCGCTATCGAGAATATCTGCAGCAATACGTAATGCTTCAGATTTCGAGAATTGTGCATTCACCAACAGAACTTCTTTATCGCCTTCAATTAAAGTAGAAGTCACACCAAAATGTTCGGGTTTAGCCAGAAAACTTTGGATTTTCAAATCTTGCGCAAAAGCTGAGGAAGCTACCGTTAAAGCAGTAGCAGTTGCTAGGGCTGAAGCAGTTAATTTAAAAAATTTCATTATGTATCTCCAATTTCATGAGAAATACTTTAAATTGCAATTCTTGTAAGATAAATGCACTAAATTAAGATAAACTGTTGCATATATTGTAATAATGATAAAGCATATGGACACATTAAAAGCCATACACGTCTTTGTTTCTATTGCTCAACATGGCAATTTAACCAAAGCCGCCGAACATCTAAATTATTCCCGTGCCATGGTTTCTCGCTATCTTGAGCACCTAGAGCACACCTTCTCAACTCGACTATTTCAAAGAAATACCCGAAAAATATCTCTCACTCCAGCGGGTGAAAAAGCCCTACTCTACTGCGAGAATATTTTACAACAACAGCAACTTTTACAAGAGTTAGCCGCACCAGAACAACATAACGGTACGATTCGCTTCACTTGTGGTTTATTTTTATTTCAATTAGGGGTTGGGGAATGTATCCGCCAATTTAAACAGCAACATCCACATATTCAATTTGATGTATATCTTACTGAAAATACAATGGACTTAATTGATGCTCAGGTCGATTTAGCCTTACGTATAACGCAAAAAGTTGCAGATGGGTTAATTGCACGACCTGTTTGTCAAATTGAGTCCGTTTTCTGCGCTCATCCTGATTATTTAAAGCAACACAGTCCCCTCTCCCATCCAAGGCAACTTATTCAACATGAATGTTTAGCTCACCATAGCCAACATCAATTTTGGACACTTTTTGATACTGAACAGCAACCTCAAAACTATCCTTTGAACGTCACCTTTAAAAGTAATGATGTAAATGCTGTTTATGACATGTGTTTACATGCTCAAGGTGTGGCAATGTTACCGACTTTATTAGTTAAAAAAGATTTAAAAGAAAAACGATTGGTTCCTTTATTTAAAAACTATTCGGCTCCTGAATTAAGTTTGTCGGTGGTATATGCTTCAAGACAACATTTACCCAAAATAACTCAGGAATTTATTGCTTTTATGATCGAAAATTTAGATTTTTACTTAAAACCGCAAAATTAAAAGCTTTAAATTGCCGTGTACGCTTGAATTTTTAGGCAATGCCCATACTTCATCCCTATTAATGAATTACAGCATATGCATGGCAGTTCAGGTTTTACCCAGTAAATGCTGATGCCAAAAGGACTGTACATGTTTAAAAACCCATTTAAACGGAGATCATCAATGGCTAATGAGCAAAATGAGCAAGCTCAAGACATTCAACACGAGCAAGCAGAGCAATCTAATGAGCAAACTCAGGCTGAAGGTGTAGAGCAAGCAAACGACGTTACCGTTGAATCTTTACAAGCGCAAATCACCAAATTAGAAGAAAGCCTAAAACTTGAAAAAGCACGTACTGCAAATGCAGTTTACGAAGCACAAAAAAGTGTAGAGCGTATTCAACGTGAGTCTGACAAGCATAAAGAGACTGTGCTTGAAAAATTTGCAAAAGAATTACTAGATTCTGTTGATAATTTAGAGCGTGCAATTCAAGCGGCTGGTGATGAAGAAACGCCAGTACTTGAAGGTATTAAACTGACCTTGAAGTCGCTGTTAACCACACTTGAAAAATTTGGTGTTGTAGAAGCTGATACGAAAAATGGCTTCAATGCGGATTTACATCAAGCTGTAGGTATTGACCCAAATGCTAAAGCGAATGAAATCGGTAGTGTTTTACAAAAGGGCTATACATTAAATGGTCGCTTATTGCGCCCTGCTATGGTTATGGTTGGTCAATAAATAATTTTTTGAGAGTTTTTAGATTTTTTTTCGCTAAAACGCTTGAAAAAAATAGATTCACTCTCATATCGGATAACAAGCAAAAACATTGCAAAAGAATTTTTGAGGAAAACGTCACATGGCAAAAATTATTGGTATTGACTTAGGTACTACCAACTCATGCGTTGCTGTACTTGAAGGCGATAAAGTAAAAGTAATCGAAAACGCTGAAGGCGCACGTACAACTCCATCGATCATTGCTTATAAAGATGGCGAGATCTTAGTGGGTCAAAGTGCTAAGCGTCAGGCAGTAACTAACCCGAAAAATACATTATTCGCTATCAAGCGTTTAATCGGTCGTCGTTATGAAGATCAAGCGGTACAAAAAGATATCGGTCTTGTACCTTATAAAATCATCAAAGCAGACAATGGCGATGCTTGGGTTGAAGTAAACGATAAAAAATTAGCGCCTCAACAGGTTTCTGCTGAAATCTTGAAAAAGATGAAGAAAACTGCAGAAGACTATTTAGGCGAAACAGTTACTGAAGCAGTTATTACTGTTCCTGCTTACTTTAACGATGCTCAACGTCAAGCAACTAAAGATGCGGGTAAAATCGCTGGTTTAGACGTTAAACGTATCATTAACGAACCAACTGCTGCTGCACTTGCGTTCGGTATGGACAAAAAAGAAGGCGACCGTAAAGTTGCAGTTTACGACTTAGGTGGTGGTACTTTTGACGTATCAATCATTGAAATCGCAGACCTTGATGGCGACCAACAAATCGAAGTGTTATCAACAAACGGTGATACTTTCCTTGGTGGTGAAGACTTTGATAACGCATTAATTGAATTCTTAGTTGAAGAATTTAAGAAAGAACAAAGTGTGAACTTGAAAAATGATCCACTTGCGTTACAACGTTTGAAAGAAGCTGCTGAAAAAGCAAAAATCGAGCTTTCTTCATCAAATGCAACTGAAATCAACCTTCCATACATCACTGCTGATGCAACTGGTCCTAAACACTTAGTAATCAATGTAACACGTGCGAAACTTGAAGGTTTAGTTGCTGATTTAGTTGCTCGCACTATTGAGCCTTGTAAAATCGCACTTAAAGATGCTGGTCTTTCGACTTCAGACATCTCTGACGTGATCTTGGTTGGTGGTCAGTCTCGTATGCCACTTGTACAACAAAAAGTACAAGAATTCTTTGGCAAAGAGCCACGTAAAGACGTGAACCCTGACGAAGCTGTTGCAATCGGTGCTGCGATTCAAGGTGCTGTACTGTCTGGTGACAAAACTGACGTTCTTTTATTAGACGTAACACCATTAACTTTAGGTATTGAAACAATGGGTGGTGTATTAACACCAATCATTGAGAAAAACACGACGATTCCTGCGAAGAAATCACAAGTGTTCTCTACTGCTGCTGACAACCAGCCTGCTGTAGACATTTCAGTTTACCAAGGTGAACGTAAGATGGCTCAACAAAACAAATTGTTGGGTAACTTCCAATTAGGCGATATTCCACCTGCTCCACGTGGTGTGCCACAAATTGAAGTATCTTTCGACATCAATGCTGATGGTATCTTGAAAGTATCTGCTAAAGATAAGAGCACTGGTAAAGAGCAATCGATCCAGATTAAAGCGAACTCAGGTTTGTCTGATGCTGAAATTGAAGCAATGATTAAAGATGCTGAAGCGAATGCTGAAGAAGATCGTAAGTTTGAAGAACTTGCAAAAGCTCGTAACGAAGCTGATGCATTAATTTCAAGCTCGAATAAAGCTGTTAAAGATCTTGGTGACAAAGTTACTGAAGATGAAAAAACAGCTGTAAGCACTGCCGTTTCTGAACTTGAAGCAGCAACAAAAGAAAATGATGTAGAAGATATCAAAGCAAAAACTGAAGCTTTACAAAACATCTTGATGCCTATCACTCAACGTGCTTATGAACAAGCGCAACAAGCTGGTGGTGCTGAAGGCTTTGATCCAAATGCATTCCAAGGTGGTGATGCGGGTCAACAAAAAGCAGATGATGGTGTTGTAGACGCTGAGTTCACTGAAGTTAAAGATGACAAAAAATAATTTGTTTCTTTAATAAAAAACCGCGCTTAGGCGCGGTTTTTTATTGCTTACAAAAAGTAACAATAAGTTTTTTAATAATATTATTCAAAAATTTCTGTCAAAAAGATCAATAATAAAAACTAAATATTTAATTTTAAATAATATTTTTTTGTTAAAAACCCACTGTTATTTACTACATTAATTAATTGATTATTGCCAAGTCTGAGAACATCTTTTTTAATTTTTCGACCAATATCACAAACCTCACCTAATCTATTGAGATTTTTATCGTTTTGACGAATTAAATTAAGTAGCTAACAATAAGATTTATTTATATTTTTTATTTTGCCATGAAAAAATTTCTATGGTGGGGATTGAGCTTATGCTTATGCATGGGCTTACAAACAACACTTTTTGCTCAAAGCAATCTGCCAATTAATTCATCTCATCAGCCTTTAAAATACCGAATTGCTTTTATTGATCCACGATTTCAACTTACTAAAGAACAATTAGTCGAGGTAAGTCAGCAAGCTGCTGAAATCTGGCAAAAAGAAACTGGGAAGACCTATTTTGTTTATGATTCACAGGCTCAATTGTCAATTAACTTAATCTATGATGATCATCAAATGCTTAAAGATGAACAACAAAACAATTTGGATGCACTTTTGCAAAAGCAGGAAGCTTGGCGCATTAAAAATGAAGAAATTGTTCTAAACAAACAGCAAGTTGCTCAACTATCAACTGATTTGAACAAGAAAAAGGCCAATCTAAAAACGGAGTTTGAACAATATCAACAAGAGGTAACGCGCTTTAATCAAGGAGAACAGCAGTACTCTAGTGCCAATAATTTAAAAGAATGGCAAAAACAACTAAAGCAAAAATCGGAAGATTTACAAAATGAATCCAACACTCTAAATCTTAAGATTCAATCACTTAACTTAAAAATTAAAGAGCTAAATCGAGAGCAAAGTGATTTAAGCGCTTTAAAAACACAATTCAAACTAGAGCAGAAAACTAGTATTCAACCCTTCCATAAAGGTTTATTCAGTCAAAACCAAATCCAGATTTACGGCTATGCTTCTTTAAATGACTTACGTTTGACCCTTGCTCATGAGTTCGGCCATGCATTAGGACTAAAACATACTACTGATCCTAAATCATTAATGTATCCACGGTTAAAAGAGCAAGATATTCATAACTTTAAACTAACAGATTCAGATTTAGATTTATTAAGTTCAATTTATAGACCAAATTAAGGAAAAATCGTTAAAGTTAAATGATTAAAAAAACTAAACAAAACCAAATATATTAAATTTTTTCTAAAAAATAATTTGGCATTTGGTAAAAAATAATGAGACTAAAGTCTCATTTATTTTTCTGATTTGTACGTTTTTTGATTGATTTTTCATTTTATATTCTTATAATACGTTTTTTTTAAAATCTCCCCCCTTCGATTATGCGTTTAACATCTTTGTTATTAGGCGTAGCCTTTGCTTTTTCTAATTTTCAGGCTAATGCTAATCTTGCAACTCCAGCTCATACTCAAATCCAGCAAAAAGCAGGTCAACATTTGACTTACAAAATTGCTGATATTGATCCACGTTTTGGTTTAAGCCAAGATCAATTAATTCAAATTAGTCAACAAGCTGCGGACATTTGGAAACAAGGTACTGGACAGGATTATTTTACTTATGATCCAAATGCAAAGTTAGAAATTCGTTTAGTTTACGATAATAGTCAAAGCCGTTCTGAACAGCGTCAAAAAATCGCAGCTCAGTTCCAACAAGAACAGCAACGTGTAATTGATGAACAGCAACAAATTAAGCAATTGAAGCAAACCCTTGGTCAAACTCAGTCTGAGCTTGAAAATAAGAAGCAGATTTTGAATGGCAAATTGAAAAATCTTGACCAACTAATGATGGAGCTTAACCAAGGCAAATTAGCACCTGAATACAGCGCTAAATCTTTGGCTAAAACTCAGAAAGATTTGCAAAAACAAACTGTTGCTTTAAAGAAAGAAATTGCTGCATATAATCAGCAAGCTAAAGACTTAAATGTCAAAGTGACTCATTTTAATCAGATTAATAATGAGTTTAATAATTCATTGAACCAATTTAAGCAAAATGCTCAAGCGGATGTCTTTAAAAAAGGTATCTATAACGGCAAACAAATTGTGATTTATGAGTTTAAGTCTATTGATGATTTACGCTTAACCATTGCTCATGAGTTAGGACATGCACTGGGTTTAAAACATAGTGATCAACCAAATGCATTGATGTACTCAGTACGTAAAGATGGTGACAAAAAAATCACTGGACTTACGGATGCTGACCGTGATCTATTAAGTGCTTTACCTCAATAATTAAAAGCTTGATATAAAATGATGTATCTATTTCTATGTAGATACATCGAAATTGATATCAAAGTCATGTTATTGTGGTCATAAGAGCTAACGAAAATAGAATGGAGATCAAGATGAGTTATTATCATATCCTGATTGAAGTAAATGATCATATCAGCACGATTGAACAGACTCGTGATATTGAACTGTTTGATATTATTGAAATTAAACCATACCTCCATTCTATTTTAATTCCCTTTTTCAATGAGCATGAAATCGAGCTTGAGGATGAAAATATCGAATATAAAGATATTCTCCATCTTGAAGTAAAACAGACTCTGTTACCGATTGAACATTTAATTGAAGAAGAGCAAAAGCAATTACCAAGTGATACTGATGTCACCATTACTGCATATGAAATCTTTAATGATCGTGATTTAAGCCAAGATGTTACGTCAGTTATTTTTGATATTTTGGAAGCAGTTAAATTAGAGTAATTATCTTATATAAGTACCTATAAAAAAGGTCTGCATGAGCAGACCTTTTTTATTATTTCCAGTTTATTGCATCATTTTTTGAGCTTGTTCTTGACGGAATGCGCGTAAAATTTGCTGCCCTGCCCGTCCTGTTGGATTTAAACCTAAACGAGTCTGCTCCTGACGAATAGCTACGCGGGTTTTATCTCCAATAAGACCGTCAACTGCACCAATATCATAGCCACGATTAATCAAAAATTGTTGGATTTCACGACGTTCTGCACGTGAAGTTCCCGGATCATCAGTTGGCCAAGACGCAACAAATGGACCAGCACCTTTTAAACGATCAGATAAATGTGCAATCGCAAGTCCATAGCTTTCCGCAGCGTTATAGCTGTAGATAGCATCAAAATTCTTAAATACTAAAAATACTGGACCATTTATACCTGCAGGTGCCATTAAACCCGCTGAAGTATTACCAGATAAAGCTCCTTGAACAAGTGGAGAACCATCAATTCGGGTCACCCCTCGTGCACTCCAGCTACTTAAAGCTTTCTTTGAACGTCGCCCTTCTCCATCAATTGACATACCTTGGGGAACTTTGACTTCAAAACCCCACGGCATTCCTGTTTGCCAACCTGCTTTATTTAAGAAATTAGCAGTTGAAGCCAGTGCATCAGCTGTACTCGACACTAAATCTCGACGACCATCTCCATCAAAATCAACAGCTAAACGTTCATAGGTAGATGGCATAAATTGAGTATGACCAAATGCCCCAGCCCATGAACCTTTCAGTTGATCTTCGGTTAAATCACCACGTTGTAAAATACGCATAGTGGCAAAAAACTCAGTGCGGAAATAACTTTGTCGACGCCCTTCACAACTTAAAGTGCCGAGTGCTTGTAATAAAGGATATTTACCAGAAATATCACCAAAATTACTTTCAACACCCCACACTGCTACAATTGTTTCCGGCGGCACACCGTAGATTTGAGAAGCACGGTTTAAAACATCTCGATGTTGCGCCAGTTTTTGTTTACCAAGCTCAACGCGCTCTTCATCAACTAGACCAGAAAGATAATCCCAAATTGGTGTCGAAAATTCTGGTTGATAGTTTAATTTATCAATAACTGAATAATCTGGGGTCAAGTTTTGGGTATAACGATCATAAGTTGTACCAGATACTCCAGCAGCAATTGCTTGAGAACGTAAATTTGCCAAACAGCTTTGGAAATTATTATTAGGCGTATAATCTTCACTCGTCACTACTGGAACAGTAGCACTGCTAGGTATTGTAGAACCATTAATTACGAGCTCTGCTTGAGCCTGAGTCATCGCTAAAAATACAGAGCCAACAATACAAGAAAAACGTCGCATATTATCCTAGTTCGATTTTTAAATTTAAATTTGTAAGTACCATACCATTATGAGTCCAAAATTTCAGAGAGAAAACGTAAATTTGAATTCATAATCTCTACTTTAAATTCATTTCCCATGTTTTAAATTCAAATTTTCTACTTTATTTTTGAATTTAAAATTCTCTAGATCAAAATTATTGTTTTTGAATTCAAAACCGATACTCAAGTTTAAATTCAAAAGTACTTCTTTAAATTTAAACTATAAACCTCTCTTTGTTGTGGATAACTTTATCCACAGCACAGCAAAAAACACTTCTATTTCTTAACCCTATTCTATATCTCCTTATTATTTATTACAGGCTAGAGTCTATCTACTACCACAGAAATCCGTATTTTTTTAAATTTAAAGATCAGCCAAAATTTTTAAATTCAAACCCCCATACCAATAGACTTCTATTTTTGAATTTAAAAAGGTACATCCAACTCTCTCATTTAAATTTAAAAATACTTTTGTGGATAACTAATTTTAAATTCAAAAACAACCAAGACCACCTTTTGTGGTTTTAAATTCAAATTACAGTAGCTTTTTTAAATTCAAAAGTTCCAATTAAAGTTATCCACAACCCTAAAATATGTATGTTCTATTATTTTTTAAATTTAAAAGATAAAAAAAGCGATCCGAAGATCGCTTTTTAGAGAATTAAAAATACTTTTAGAGGGTCATATCTGCTGTTAAAGCAAGTGGTTCTGGCAAAATTTCTGCCAATTGACGGCATAAATTCGTCAATTCATTACTATCCACAGGCATTAAAGTGATATGGCCTAACTTACGGCCAGCACGTTCAGACTTATTATAAAGATGAAGATGAGCACCATTTAAGGCAAGTACATCCTCAGTTTTAGGATGCTGACCAATAATATTGATCATAACCGTTGGGCGAACAACATCTGTTGAACCCAATGGTAGTCCTGCAACAGCTCGAATGTGGTTTTCAAACTGAGAACAAACAGCGCCTTCAATGGACCAATGACCTGAGTTATGCACACGCGGTGCCATCTCATTTGCACACAAACCTTGTTCTGTTACAAATAGCTCGAGAGTCAGCACACCAACATAGTTAAGGTGATTCAACAAACGAGTAATGTAGTCTTGAGCAACGGGTTGCAAAGCTTCACTATTCGGTGCAGGAACAATTGAATGCGATAAAATACCATTATGATGATGGTTTTCAGCCAATGGCCAAGTTTTTACTTCACCATTTTGGCCACGCACCGCAATAATTGAAACTTCGCGAGAGAATTTAACAAAGCTTTCGGCAACTAGACTTTTTGCAGGACCAAGTTCAGCCCAAGCAGTATCAATCTGGTCTTCTGAACGAAGTACAAACTGACCTTTGCCGTCATATCCGCCAGTTGCAGTCTTAAGCACGATCGGTAAACCAAGCTCAGCCACAGCCTTTTTCAAGCTTTCTAAGCTATCTACAGCACGATACGGCGCAACAGGAATAGTAAGCTCATCAAACAATGCTTTTTCTGACAAACGATTTTGCGCAGTTGCTAAAGCAACACGGGGAGGGTGTAATGTTTTGGTTTGTGTCAAAACATCAACATCTTCAACTGGCGTATTTTCAAATTCAAGACTGAAAACATCAGCACTTTCAATAAACTGCTTTAAACCTTGCTCATCTTGGCTAGAAAAGACCTGGCCTAAAACACCTGCAGGACAATCTGTATTTGCTTCAAAAAAAGTACATTGAATATTTAATGGTAACGCTGCTTGAGCCATCATACGGCCCAGTTGCCCACCACCAAAAATACCGATAGTTTTATCCATCTCAGCCTCTTACACCTGCCCCGGAATATTCTTGCTTGCCACTTTATCAGTTTGCGCAGCACGGAAATCAGCAACATTTTTTGCGATTTCAGGACGAGTTAAACCTAAGATTTGTGCAGCCATAATTGCTGCATTCGTCGCACCAGCTGGACCAATTGCTAAAGTACCCACTGCAATACCTGCTGGCATTTGTACAATTGAAAGCAAAGAGTCTACGCCATTTAAAATTGATGATTTAACTGGCACACCTAAAACAGGTAAATCAGTTTTTGCGGCACACATTCCAGGTAAATGCGCTGCACCGCCTGCACCAGCAATAATCACTTGAATACCGCGATCACGTGCAGTTTCTGCATATTCAAATAAACGATCTGGAGTACGATGAGCAGATACCACTTCCGCTTCAAATGGGACACCAAGCTGTTTAAGCATATTGGCTGTGTTTTCGAGAGTTGCCCAATCAGATTGAGAACCCATAATAATTCCAACGAGAGGTTGAGCGTCTTGTGCTGCGGCCGCATTCATTGCTAATGTTCCAGAGACAAAAGTAAAAGAAGATAAATCTCGACGAGAGCCAAGTTTTAAATGGTTCGGAAGCCCATTATTATAGACTGATTTTTCATCTCACGAAAATTTAACTGACCAGCTCTGTGAATATTTTTAATTTGATAGAAAAATGTCATGCTTTAATAGTGACACATTCTCAATTTTTATTAATATAACGCGCTTAATCAAATCAATAAGAGCTTAATAATGAAAAAATTTCTTGGAGTCCTAACACTCACACTTTGCACAACAACGAGTTACGCGGCTTTAGTAAATTTAAACATCGATGAATTTCAAAAAACCATTAAAACTTTAAATAAAGAAAAAGGTTATAACGGAGAAATCAAAAGTGGAGCATTAACTGGTAAAGTCCAAGAGAAATTTATTGTTACTGGAACATCTGCTACTGATGAGAGAGAACCAGTTCTGATGACTGGTTATTATCTTGGAGCAACTGAGGTAGGAAATTTATATTCAATTACTGAATATCGCATTTACTGTGACGATCAGACCTATGGTTTTGCCATGTCTAATTTTGAGCCTGATGGCGCCTTAAGTTTAACTACAACAGACAGTAATTATGCTTTTGACTATGAAGACCCAACGCCAAGAGATCAGCAATTTTCTAAAATTCTAAAAAAAGCATGTAAGTATTCAGCTAAATAAATAGTTATGTCTACTAACTATGGCTTGTTATTAAATAGAATAAATCATTTAATTCACAAGCCATAGGAGCTTACTGGCTTCTAAATACGAAATAAACACAACCAAATAGGCATAACATCGCCCATAAGTAATCGAGTTTAAAGGGTTGCTTAAACAAGAAAATCATAAAAGGTACAAACACGACCAATGTAACCACTTCCTGAGTGATCTTCATTTCACCGAGTAACCAGCCTTGTGCACTTAGCATACGAGTGGCTGGAATCATAAAACTGTATTCAAGTAAGGCAATAATCCAACCGAATAGAATCGCTTGCCAAAGTGGGGCATGGTGCAAAAATTTAAGATGCCCATACCATGCAAGTGTCATAAAGCAGTTAGAAATAATTAATAGCGTAAAAGCTAAAACCGTTGGGCTCAAAGGCACATCCTTCATCATCACGATGATTTAAGTATTTTAACGATACAAAACATTATAAAAGATAAAACTGTAATTCAGCTTAAATCTAAAAAATAAAGCTGTAGTTTTATCAGGGCCTCAAACACATAGAACAACAACGATTTTTGACTATCTTTTCGAGTTTAGCCTTGCTATCGTTGCTGGCAAATTTATCAATAATGCACACACAGCAATTCATTTTAATGTTGTGTACAAAAGCAGTGGAGAAGGCGAGCAATGCATCTGCATATCTTGGGTATTTGTGGCACTTTTATGGGCTCTTTAGCACTTTTAGCTCGTGATTTAGGACATAAGGTAACCGGTTCCGATTTAAACGTTTACCCACCGATGTCTACCCAGTTAGAAAATGCAGGCATTACACTCATGCAAGGCTATGACCGTAGTCATTTACAGCCTCATCCAGACTTGGTTATTGTCGGCAATGCCATGAAACGTGGTATTGATGCTGTCGAATACATGCTAAACGAAGGCCTGCCATATATTTCTGGTCCACAGTTCCTTGCCGATCATGTTTTACAAGGTAAACATGTACTTGGTGTAGCAGGTACTCACGGAAAAACAACCACAACAACTATGCTCGCTTGGGTACTTGATCAGGCTGGTTTAAATCCGGGCTTTTTAATTGGTGGTGTTCCACTTGGTTTTAGTGAAAGTGCTCGTTTAGGCGGTGGAAAATACTTCTGCGTTGAAGCCGACGAATATGACTCAGCTTTCTTTGATAAACGTTCTAAGTTTGTTCATTATCACCCAAAAACGGCGATTTTAAATAACCTTGAATTTGACCATGCCGATATTTTTGATGACCTAGCAGCGATTCAAAAGCAGTTCCATCATCTTGTGCGTACCATTCCAAGTGAAGGCCGTATTATTGCGCCAATTACTGAAACGCATATTGATGAAGTGCTTGAAATGGGTTGCTGGACACCAGTAATTCGTACAAGTCTAGAAGCAAATGAAAAAGCTGCTCTCTCTGCCGAATTAATTTCAATTGATGGCAGCCATTTTAAAGTACTCGAAAATGGCAATGTCGTTGGCGAAGTGAAATGGAGCATGACAGGGCAACATAGTGTAGCGAATGCTTTGGCAACAATTGCAGCTGCTCAACATGTAGGTGTTACGCTTGAACAAGCTTGTGAAGCTTTGTCTAACTTTGGCGGTGTGAAACGTCGTATGGAGTTACTCGGCACAGTCAATGGCATTGAGGTTTATGACGACTTCGCGCACCATCCAACAGCAATTGACACAACTTTAGATGGCGCACGCAAACGCTTAGGTGAACGCCGTTTATGGGCCATTATTGAACCACGTTCAAACACGATGCGTATGGGCAGTCACAAAGATGGCTTGGCACATTCAGCACGCTTAGCAGACGAAGTGATCTGGTATCAGCCAGAAGGCTTAGATTGGGATTTACAACCTGTGATTGAAGCTGCTTCTAACCATGCTCAAGTGAGCCGTTCACTTGATGAAATTATTAAACGTATTGTTAATGAAGCAGGTGAGGGCGATGCCGTTGTGATTATGTCTAATGGTGGCTTCGGTGGCTTACATCAAAAACTTATGAGCGCATTAAAGGCAAAAGCTGCTTAACTTTCGCTCTAGATGATTCAATAAAAAACGGGTTTCAAATTAAAACCCGTTTTTTTGTCAGTGACTTTTAAAGCTTTTCTGGCTCTATATTGGCCATAAATTTATTAGAAACCATTAAACGTAAACTATAGACAATGCCCATCGCAAAAACGCTATATCCCACGTTATTACAAATAAACGGAATACATAAAATAATTAGGGCTGTGATCGGGTAAAACCATTTCGTGATGCCAGATAAGCATTGGAACTCATAAAGTATCCAAATACAGGTGGTATAAAGCACTACACTCACAGCAACAACTATTCCCATATATAAATCAGAAATATGCGCATGATGGGTTGTAACATCCACGGCAGCAGCAAGCGCAGCACCTACCGCAGCAATACTGACAAAAACAAAATAATGGCCATAACCCCAAACAAACGGACGCACACCTTTAACATGATGGTGTTGTTCACTACGATCGAAATAAGCCCACCACATGGCAAACATCAGCATCAATCCACCAATCATCAAGAATACAGCAGGGATATTCATCGACTGAGCGGCTAAAGCATCACGTATGGCATTAAAACTACCGACAATCGACTCACCCAACACAATAATTGTGAGTAGGGCATAACGTTCTACAATATGATGAGGATGCCACGGCGTTGGTGAATATTTTTCTGCATAGATTGGAACAAATAATTCCACTACAACCAGAAATAAAAATAGAGGTATTGAAAGTACATGAGCAAAGTTAGCGACAAGCCAGCCAATTTGTACTAAGACTATACCTATTGCATAGCGATAAGCCGTAACTCGCCGTTCAGGATCATGTTTTGCTGCTCTGAGCCACTGAGTCACCAAGGCCATGCGCATGATCACATAACCGATAATGATTACATCAAAATCCTGACTACGAAATACATCAGGGATACCCGCTGCCATCACCAATGAACCTACAATCTGTACAAAGGTAAGGCATCGATACAATGCATCATCGTTATCGTAAGCAGAAGCAAACCATGAAAAATTCATCCATGCCCACCACAGCGCAAAAAATACCATCAAGTAGCTTGGTAATGCATGCCAGAGGTGATTTTCAATAATTGCATGATGTAACTGCTGACCCGCTGTTGCAATCGCCACCACAAAAATTAAATCGAACAATAATTCGAGTGGAGTCGCTGCTCTATGCTGCTGATCAGGATCTCTTGGGGATAGGGGCCTCAAGCTTAATTTTTTCTGTTTTTCTTGAGTAGTCATAAAATAACGTTCTCGAATAAAGTGCCAACACGTTAACACTTTAATATTAACGTCCAGAACACGCATTAAAAATTATCTAGACCTGCTGTTTAATCTTTACTCACAAACAAACTATATTTCATTTTTGTGACAATTCTTTATCAAGACCTTAAGCTTAATTCTTTATCATAGCTCACGTTTTTGTTCTTGTTTGGAATATGAATGTCTTTAGAAACACTCAACCTTAGCTTATTCCATATGATTAATGGGGCTCAGGATGCGAGTCAATTTATCATTCGTCTTGCTATCTTTTTTGCTAATGATCTCCTCTATATTCTCTTATTCATCCTTACATTTTTATGGTTTTATGGCGATCAAGATTTAAAAAATAGGGTCATTAAATCTGTCTTTTTAACCTGCGTATCACTTTTAGTCGGTTACGTTATTTCTCTGTTTTACCATCACTCAAGACCGTTTGTCATGGGTGTGGGTACTACGTTTATTGAACATGCGCCAACAGCATCTTTTCCAAGTAATCATATGCTGATTTTTAGCACCATTGCTTTATCTTATTTGTTTGCTCAGCGCAAAATAATTGGAGTTATCCTTTTATTTTTATCATTTGTAGTGGCATGGTCACGTATTTATTTAGGTGTGCATTTCCCTTTAGACATGTTAGGGGCTTTTATTGTCGCACTACTAGTCAATACAGCAGGTTATTACTTCTGGAATGCTTACGGTACAAGTTTGACGGCATTCTGTATTCACCTTTATCAAATTATATGCAAACCACTTTTAGACCGCGGTTTGATTAAATAACCCATAGATCTTTTTGGCATTCAAACCACGACATTAAGTTCAGTTGCGTAATACAAAAAAATCTGCCATTCTATGTGGACTTGGATACGTTTTATCCAAAAAAGAATTTAGTTTGACAAGGGGAGTAGCCTCCTCCAAACATAACAGCAATGTTATGTGTCAGATATCGTCAATACACTTTTATTAAAAAGTCGGTATCTGAGCATCGTGAAATTCATGATGTAGGCAAGACCTTGATCATGTTGAAACAGATGTTTAATTCATCTGGCAACTGGTCGAGGTTTTTTTATGCCCAATTGCCGGATGTATGGAGGATTTATGGAAACAATCGGTAATTTATGGCTGTACATAGCATTCTTTGGCATAGTCATTGTCATGCTCCTGATTGACTTTTTAGGCTTTAAGCAAAAGCAAGGTCAGGATGTCTCAATTAAGCAAGCTGCTTACTGGAGTGTAGCGTGGGTAAGCGTCGCAGCCCTATTTGGTGGTGGTTTATGGCTTTACCTACAACAAACAGTTGGGGTGACCTTAGCAAACCAAAAAACCATGGAATACTTTGCGGGTTACTTACTCGAAAAGTCCCTCGCAATTGACAACGTTTTCGTCTGGTTAATGATTTTCGCAGCGTTTGCTATTCCAGCTGCACTACAACGTAAAATTTTGCTCTACGGCGTATTAGGCGCAATCGTACTGCGTACCCTCTTTATTTTTATTGGTGCATGGTTCGTTCAAGAGTTCTCTTGGGTGCTTTATATTTTCGGTGCGTTCTTAGTATATACAGGCTTTAAGTTCTTAAAAGGCCAAGATGAAGAAACCAATATTGAAGATATCAAGCTCTTAAAATGGTTACGTAACCATATGCGTATTACACCACAGCTTGAAGGTGACAAATTCTTTGTACGTCAGAACGGTTTATTGTGGGCAACGCCGTTATTTCTAGTTTTGATTTTGGTTGAAGCTTCAGACGTGATTTTCGCAGTAGATTCTATTCCTGCTATTTTCGCGGTAACTAGCGACCCGTTTATTGTTTTAACGGCGAACTTAATGGCAATTTTAGGTTTACGCGCAATGTTCTTCTTACTTGCTGGCGCTGCAACTAAGTTGCATTACTTACCGTATGGCTTAGGCATCATCTTATTGTTCATTGGTGCAAAAATGTTGTTGCTTGATGTATTCCACATGCCAATCTGGATCTCATTAAGCTTTATCGTCATAGTGTTAGCAATCACTGCTTACCTTTCTCTACGACACAACAAAAAGCAATTGCAGTCTTAATTCATCACAACAAGGCATCTACACGTGAGATGCCTTGTTATCTAAATTTTAAAAATAGACTGTACTTTAAAAAAACAGATTAATATTATATGCCAACTTAAAATTTATCTTTCCTAATCAGAAACATAATAGATAACAGCTATTCGGTATTTTATGCCGAACATACTTATTAAAATGTGTGGAGTCTCATGCGTTCTAAAAAAATTAATCTTGTAGTGGTCCCTCTATTACTCACGGCATGTAGCCATAATGATGGTCCTTTAGTACAAGACGTATATAACAACCAATATGACTGTGCTCGCGACTGGAATAATGAAACATGTAAACAAGAAAATAGCTCCAGTGGACATGGTTCTAGCTATGTTGGTGGTCGCTATTTAGGTCCTGCGTATTATCGAAATAATCGGGAAGTTTCTTTTCGCGGAAATACCTTACATCCTTACAGCAACTTGAGTGTAGGTCACCCCATTATTTCAAGTACGGCGAAAAGCGCATCTTCTTCATCCCCAATTCGTGGTGGTTTTGGCCGTAGCGGTTTTTCTTTCGGCGGCTAAGTCTTTAGGCATTCACTTAATATGAAAAGAAAAATATTTACTCCACGACCAGACTGGCAAGTGGAGCATCAAAATATTGGTTTTGATTATTTTAATTTACCTTCTCTTGATGGCTCAATTTACTGGTCTGAAGGTGTTGCTTATGAGTTTACCCTTAAACAGATTGAACAACTGGAAGATGCGGCAAATGAACTGCATCAGATGTGTTTAGCAGTAGTAGGAGACCTCATTCAACGGGGAAACTATCCTGCTTGTTTTCAAATTCCTGAAGTTGCCATAAACCATATTGAACATTCATGGAAACAAAATGCCCCTATGCTGTATGGCCGTTTTGATTTCGCTTACGATGGGCGAAATATCAAAATGCTGGAATATAACGCCGACACGCCGACTGGCTTACTCGAAGCCTCTGTCGCGCAGTGGCTGTGGATAGAACAAGTCTCAGGCATTGCAAACCGAGATCAATTCAATAGCATTCATGAAGACCTGATTAAACGCTGGAAAACAATTTTACCGCGTGGTAGCCATGTGCATTTTGCTGCTTGTCAGGAGGCTGGAAGGGAAGACTGGGGTAATTTAGAGTACTTGATGGATACCGCTTATCAAGCTCATCTACAAGTTTCCGAGCTTTCTATGGAGAACATAGGCTGGAACGGGCAAGATTTTGTTGATCTCCATAATCAGCCTATTCAAAACATATTTAAGCTCTACCCATGGGAATGGATCTGGGAAGAAGCATTTTCTCAATATATCCACCCACAAACACAGTGGATTGAACCCTGCTGGAAAATGTTACTTTCAAATAAAGCGATTCTGGTTGAGCTTTGGAAGCGTTATCCAAACCATCCATTGTTGGTCGAAACCCATACGTATGACCCGCAACAAGCTTTGTCTGGCAAATGGGTGAAAAAGCCAATTTTGGCAAGAGAAGGGGCCAATATTCGAGTTTTACAAGACGGCCATGACCAAGGTGCGGCTTCTGGTAGCTTTTATTTTGATGACTATGACAAATACGGTTATGTCGCACAGAAATGGGTAGATACCCCATTATTTTCAGGACAACTACCTACACTCGGTTTATGGATGGTCGGACATCAATGTGCAGGCATGTCTATTCGTGAAGATTGCTATGACATTATTAGTAATGATGCTCACTTTGCAGCACATTATTTTGTCGAGTAATAAGTACCCAGAGGTATTTTAAAAAGCACTTTTTAGGTGCTTTTTTATTGTGCCTTCCACGCAGTCAATCAGTGCATTTTAAGCATATAGCGAATAATGAACTTTAGTTTCTAAAGCTAAATTAGAACAAAAATTCAAAAATATAATGACTTAATGTTATGTAATTTAATACTTTTATTCTTATTTCTTTAATTAAAAATCAATATTGGCAAGCTCTTTGCATCTCCTAAAAAGAAAAAAGCCTAGATTTTAAGGGCTCGTGAGAGCCCTGATTTTTTTAAGGAGTGATGCCATGAATGCGATTCCAACTTTAACGCCCCTTGCCATGCCGTGTAACAGCAGTTTTCAAGCAAAAGATTGGGAAATTTTATCTACTCACTGGTATCCCGTCGCACGTACTCAAGATGTCTCTACTGCACCTCAACGAGTCACGCTACTAGACGTCAATATGGCGTTATATAAAACAGAAAGTGGGGAAATTCATCTGGTTCGAGATATTTGCCCACATCGTGGGGTGCCATTAACCAAAGGTTGGGTGGATGGTGAGGAGATTGTGTGTCCTTATCATGGTCTACGCTATAACAGCGAAGGGAAATGTACCCAAATACCAGCTCAGCCCGAACTAACTAAAATTTCTGATCGTTTTTCTCTGACCAAATTTCCAGTTGTACAAAGATATGGTCTCATTTGGACCAGTATTCATGGTCGTAATATTGCTAAAGCTAATATTCCTATATTAGATACTTGGGACCACGCAGAGCATCAATCAATTTTACCGCCTTTCGTCGATATTGGTGGTTCTAGCGGACGTCAACTTGAAGGGTTTATCGATGTCGCTCATTTTGCGTGGGTACATCACAATGCCTTTGCAAATCGCGATAATCCCATCGTCCCTAAATATCACACTGAACGTACCGACTATGGTTTAAAAACGGTCTATATCAGCAATGTCAGTAATTATCCGCATGAACTAAAACATCTCGAGCCAGAAGGCTTTTTGTGGAAGCGCACCTTTGATGTCTATCCACCTTTTTCAGCCGTCCTTACAGTCGATTTTCCAGAAGGTGGGGTCTTAAAAATCTTGAATGCGTGCTGTCCTATTTCAATCAATAACACCCGTTTATTTGTTCCACTCACCCGTAACTTTGATCAGACAGGTGATTTAGAAAAGGTATATGCGTTTAATGCCCAAATTTTTGCCGAAGACCAAGATATGGTCGAATCACAAAAGCCAGAAGAACTGCCGCTTGATTTAATGATGGAAGCACATTTTGAAGCAGACCGTTCATCAACAACTTATCGACGGATTTTGGCTGAATGGGGACTAAGTAAACGTTATACCGTTTAAATATTGGCTAACTGGGGTACAATCAATCGAAAAAAGTGAAAATATAAAGGCTTTCCATGTCATTGATCGCAAATACCACCGTTGTGCGTGGTCGTTTTTTAGATATCCAGCAAACCGTCTCTGAGCCAACTGATATTCCAAATCAAGTGCGTTATTTAGAAGATGGTGTATTGGTTAGTGAACATGGAAAAATCAAATGGTTTGGTGCATGGGAAGACGCTCAGGCGCATCTACCTGCTGGGGTTGAGATTCAACATTATCCAGAACAATTGATTGTACCTGGCTTTATTGATACCCATATTCATTTCCCGCAAACAGAAATGGTTGGAGCATACGGCGAACAACTTTTAAGCTGGCTCAATACTTATACTTTCCCAACTGAAATCCAATTTCAGGACAAAGCATATGCAAGTGAAATTGCCCAGTTCTTTGTTCAAGAACTAATGAAACACGGTACAACCACAGCACTGGTTTTCTGTACAGTTCACCCCGAGTCTGTTGATGCCTTATTTGAAGCCGCAGAACACTTTCAGATGCGTTTAATTGCTGGTAAGGTACTTATGGACCGCCATGCACCTGAAGCGCTTTGTGATACGCCAGAAACAGCTTACAGCGACACCAAAGCACTGATTGAGAAATGGCATGGTAAGGGCCGTGCTCTCTATGCGATTACACCACGTTTTGCACCGACTTCTACACCTGAGCAATTAGAAAGAGCAGGGCAGTTAAAACAAGAATTTCCGGATGTTTACGTACATACCCATTTAAGTGAAAACAAAGATGAAATCGCTTGGGTGAAATCTTTATTTCCTGAACAAGCAGGCTATTTAGATGTTTATCAACATTATGGCTTGACTGGTAAACGTTCTGTATTTGCGCATTGCGTTCACTTAGAAGATCAAGAATGGCAATGTATGCATGATACACAATCGGCTATCGCATTTTGTCCAACATCAAACTTGTTCTTAGGCAGTGGTTTATTTCCATTGAAAAAAACATGGGAAAAACAAGTGAAAGTGGGCTTGGGTACAGATATCGGTGCTGGTACATCATTTAGTTTACTGCAAACCGTTAACGAAGCTTATAAGGTTCAGCAGTTACAGGGTGATAAACTTTCAGCTTATGAAGCGCTCTATCATGCAACTTTAGGTGGAGCAAAAGCGCTTGATTTACAAGATCAGTTAGGCAACTTCAACGTCGGTAAAGAAGCAGACTTTGTGGTACTCAACCTAAAACCAACCGCACTCCAGCAACTTCGCCAGTCTAAATCCAAATCTGTTGAAGATTCACTGTTTGCATTATTCACTTTAGGTGATGACCGTAATATTGAGGCGACTTATATTTATGGAAACCGTGCTTATCAAAAAGAAACAGCCAAATAAAAAAGGCATTGTTAAGTTTTTGTTATTATTTGGAATATGCGCTCTTGCATTAAAGCGTGATCGACATAATCCGCAAAATGATAAAATTTCACAGCCATCAAAGGGTGCATGAAACGTCATTTTGCTTTAAAATTTTACCATTAACTCAGATTTTCGAGGTGTTGCAGGTCAACACCTTTTTTATTTTTTCTTTTATATCTTGTAGGAATCTGCCATGACTGTTGCAATGAGCATCATGATTTCAACCGAAGAAATTCAAGCAAAAGTCAAAGAGCTCGGCGAGCAAATTAACGCTCACTATGCAAATAGTGATAAAGAATTAGTTCTTATTGGACTACTTCGTGGTTCTGTTATTTTCATGGCAGACTTGTGCCGTACAATTACCAAACCGCATGAACTCGACTTCATGACAGTGTCTAGCTACGGCGGCGGTACGACTTCAAGTCGAGATGTT
This sequence comes from Acinetobacter sp. 12966, assembly GCF_031196995.1. Taxonomy (NCBI): domain Bacteria; kingdom Pseudomonadati; phylum Pseudomonadota; class Gammaproteobacteria; order Moraxellales; family Moraxellaceae; genus Acinetobacter; species Acinetobacter sp. 12966. The sequence goes on along the minus strand of NZ_JAVIMC010000009.1, from coordinate 25,911 downwards.
AAAATCTTAAAAGATCTTGACGGTGAAATTCGCGGTAAAGATGTATTGGTTGTTGAAGACATTATCGACTCAGGCAATACCTTAAGCAAAGTCGTTGAAATGTTGCAAACTCGCGAGCCAAATTCGATTCAATTGTGCACATTAGTGAGTAAACCATCTCGCCGTGAAATTGATCTTGAAGTGAAATTTTTAGGTTTTGAAGTTGAAGACAGATTCATTGTGGGTTACGGCTTAGACTACGACCAGAAATATCGCCACTTGCCATTTATTGGTGAAATTGGTTTATAAATTTCAGAGAAATAGCACCGCAAGGTGCTATTTTTTTATATAAAGCCTTAGCTTTGAACAAAAAAGACACAAAAAGTCGCAATCTGCTACAGACAAAATAGACAGCTCTACCGCACGATAGAATATGAAGCAAAATCATTAACTTCATCAAAAAAACAACTGGAGAACAAATATGTGGTCACTTATTGTCGCTATTGTAGTTGGTTTCTTTGCTGGCTTAATCGCTCGTGCTTTGCATCCAGGGGATGATAAAGCAGGTTTCATCGTAACGACCTTAATTGGTATTGCGGGTTCACTTCTAGCTACTTATGGTGGTCGTTTACTTGGACTTTACGGCGAAAACTCAGCTGCAGGCTTTATCGCATCCGTGATTGGTGCCATCGTTATTCTTTTTATCTACAACTTGATTGCACGAAAAAGCTAAACTTTAATTCATTTATAAAAAAAGCACCTTATGGTGCTTTTTTTAATTTATTTTAAAGACCTAACTCTTTCCATACGGCCTGAATTTCTTCAGCAGAGCGTGCGCCAACCAGTTTGAAACCATTTGCAAAAATTAAAGTAGGAGTGCCGTTAAAGCCGAGTTTTTTTCCTAATTCCAAATTACGGTCAATGGGGTTTGCACAGCTCGTAACTGTTGGTTTAACACCTTGCTGAATCAGTTTTTTCCATGAGTAAGATTGATTTGGTGCACACCAAACTTGTCTAGAAACCACAATAGACTGAGGTTTTAAAGGATAGATGAACGTATAAATAGTCACATCTTTAAGCTTATCGAGTTCAGGTTCAAGCTGCTTACAATAAGGACAATTTGGATCAGAAAATACTGCTAAAACATGCTGGCCATTACCTTTGACTGTTTTAATCGCATCTTTTAAAGGCAGTTGTTTCCAATCAATTGAGTTCTGTCCTAAAACCAGATCTTTGGTTAAGTTCTTTTGGTCTTTTAACCGAATCATAGAGCCTACAAACATATGTTGCCCATCTTCACCAACATAAATGATTTGCTGATCAAGATTAGCGCTATATAGCCCAGGCATTTCAGTTTTCTGAATATTGCTAATTTTCAAATTAGGATATTGTTTTTTAATATTTTCCCTAACAGTATCTACATTAGCGAAACTCACACTTGCAGTTAGGCTAAATAATACCAATATTCCTAATTTTTTAAGCATAAAACTGACTCATAGGTAGGAGAGGAGATCATTTTAATCAGTTCAGCTTTTTAAAACAGAACTGATTACCGAGTTATAACCAAACTTCCACTCATTTATGCCAATGTTTCACGTGGAACATAAATAGGTTTTAGAGTATTAATTTCTACAGATATATGCACGATTTCATCATGAATGGATAAAGCATGACGAATCTGATCTGCGGTTAAAGAAATATCATCAGTTTCGAGTGCCAAAATACAAGAAAACTTACCTTTCGCGACTTTCCAGACATGAATATCCGTAATTTCAATATATTTAGGAAACTCAGCAATGACTTCACGGATCTCTTCAACCACAGGATGATCCATTTCTGCGTCTAAAAGGGTTTTTCCTGTCTCTTTCATTAATCCCAGAGACCATTTTGCAACCAAAATAGCACCTAAAATTCCTAAAAGTGCATCTAAAAAATCCCATCCGAAATATTTACCTGCGAAAAGTGCAATAATTGCAAAAACAGAAGTTACTGCATCTGCAACTACATGTAAAAATGCAGCTTTTTGGTTTAAATCGTGATGATGATGCCCATGCTCGTGATGGTGATGGTGATGGTGATGGTGATGGTGATGGTGCCCATCATCGTGAAGTAACCATGCGCAAATCAAGTTAATGACCAAACCTAAAATTGCAATCGGAATCGCTTCATTATAAAAGATTTCAACTGGATTAAATAAACGTTGGATCGACTGAAACGCCATAAAAATGGCGACAACCATCAACAAAATTGCACTGCTATAACCCGCTAAAATCTCGATTTTCCAAGTTCCGAAACTAAACCGACGATCTTTGGAGTAATGACGAGCCGCGCGATAGGCAAAATAGGCTAAACCGAGAGCCAACATATGGGAACTCATATGCCAACCATCAGCCAGTAGTGCCATTGAATTGAAAAACCATCCACCGAATATTTCTAACACCATCATGGATGCCGTTAAAATCGTTGCAATCAAAATACGTTTTTGTGCAAGTGGATTTCCTTCATCAAACTGATGTTGATGATGACGTGATACACTATGATCCTGCATAATATTTAAACCCAATATACTCCCTACCAGTATATTGAATTATACAAGAGAACACAGATGAGTCACATTGGTCAGGATAAAAAAATACTTAATCGTGTAAAACGACTAAAAGGACAGATCAACAGCATTGAGCATGCTGTTGAACAGCCAGATATTTCATGTATAGAAATACTACAACAAGTTGCTGCAATTAAAGGGGCAATAAACGGTTTGATGAGTGAATTAATGGAACAGCATTTACATCATCACGTGCTCAAAGATGCACAAGTTGATCAAAATGAGCTAGATGAGTTTTTAAAGGTTCTAAAAAGATACGGTTAACAAGGTGACTGAATGACACAGCGATGTGCATCATTCAGAATTTTGTAATTATTTTCCAATACAGAATGAACCAAAAATCTTGCCTAATAAGTCATCGGCACTAAAGTCACCAGTAATTTCACCTAAAGCATTTTGAGCAAGACGTAGTGACTCAGCAACCAGTTCACCTGCGTTAAACACAACAAGTTGCTCACGTGCTTCTGAAAGATAGAGCTGCGTGCGCTTCATTGCGTCTAAATGACGTGTTCTTGCAATAAAGGTGTCTTCCTCAGGGTGGAAGCCTGCATGCGCTGTAATCGCGTCTACGAGGCCTTGTACGCCCATCTCTTGTTTTGCAGAAACGGTTATATGACGGAAACCTTGAAAATCGCTTATTTCAGCTAATTGACCAGTTAAATCGCATTTATTACCAATTAATATTAAACGACGCGGTTCAATATGTTCCGCAAAATACTCTTGAGCGAGTTTTAATGGGTCATCACCTTGGTTTAAATCATAAACCAGCAATAACAAATCAGCTTGTTCAATTTCTTTGATTGCACGACGAATCCCTTCTTTCTCAACGATGTCACCTGTTTCACGAAGACCCGCTGTATCTGTTAAGGTGATTGGTAGACCATTTAAGCTAATTTTTTCATGTAAAACATCACGAGTTGTACCTGCAATATCGGTCACAATTGCACGCTCAACACCAGCAAGTGCATTTAATAAGCTCGACTTACCCGCATTTGGTTTACCCGCAATAACGACTTGCAAACCTTCACGGAGTAATTGCCCTTGTCGTGCAGAGATTTGAACGGCATGTACCGACTGCTGAACATCTTCAAGTAAAGCTAAAATTTTGCCATCTGCCAAGAAATCGATTTCTTCTTCAGGAAAATCAATTGCTGCTTCAACATGCAAGCGTAAATGAATCAGTTTTTCTAAAACAGTATTAATTTTTGTTGAAAAAGCGCCTTGTAAAGAGCGAACCGCAGAGCGTGCCGCAGCTTGCGAAGTCGCATCAATCAAGTCGGCAATCGCTTCCGCTTGTACCAAGTCCATCTTGCCATTTTCAAAAGCACGCATGGAAAATTCGCCGGCTTTTGCAGCAATTGCACCAAGCTCAAATAGACGTCCAAGCAAGGCATTTTGGATGACTGGACCGCCGTGACCTTGTAGCTCTACAACATCTTCACCTGTAAACGAATGAGGATTAGGAAAGCATAGAACAATCCCTTCATCCATAATAATGCCATCAGCATCATAAAATTTACGGAAACCCGCCATACGCGCTTCTGGCAAGTTTTTTCGTGTCAGGTTTTGAGCAATTTCATAAGCCTTAGGTCCAGATAGGCGAATCACGCCCACACCACCACGCCCAGGTGGCGTTGCAATTGCGGCAATCGTGGTTTGACTTTGCATATTATTCACCTAAAAACCTAAAATCCAGCCAAAGAAAAATCCGCCTAAGATTACCATCTTAAGCGGATTTATTCAGCAAAAGTTCAACGATTAAGAAACTGATTCAGTCTTATTGATACGACTTTTCTCAACGCTCTTATTAATAAACGACTGCTGTAAAATAGTAATACTGTTGTTCACAATCCAGTACAGTACGAGACCGGCAGGGAAGAACAACATAAATACCGTGAACATAATCGGCATAATGCGGAACACTTTTGCCTGCATTGGATCAGCCGGTTGCGGGTTCAACATTTGCTGTGCAAACATGGTAGCACCCATGATTAACGGCAAGATGAACCAAGGATCCATTGCTGACAAGTCTTGAATCCAACCTAGCCATGGTGCGTGACGTAATTCCACACTTTCCATGAGTACCCAGTACAAAGCAAGGAAAATTGGCATTTGTAGCAACAATGGTAAACAACCTGAAAGTGGATTTACTTGTTCACGCTTGTATAAAGCCATCATTTCTTGCGAGAAGCGCATACGGTCTTCACCGAACTCTTCTTTCATGCGTTGCATTTCTGGTGCAATCACACGCATTTTCGCCATAGAACGATAACTTTTTGAAGATAAAGGCCACAAGATCATCTTCACCATAATGGTAAGCAAGATGATTGACCATCCCCAGTTACCCACAATGCTATGGAAGAATTGAAGACCTAAGAACAAGAGTTTAGCAATCGGCCATAACCAACCATAATCAACAGTCTGATTTAAACCAACTGCTAAATCTTTTAATTCAGATTGTACTTTCGGACCTGAATAAAGTTTTGCATCCACTTCCATTGAAGTGCCTGCCGGAACATTAATCACTGGTGAGGTAAAACCAATGATATTCATGTGATCAGCAGATTGACGAGATTCAAGCTTAGCTACATAAGGCTGACCATTAGCTTGAGTCAGCTTAAGGTTTCCAGGAATCCAAGCACTTACAAAATAATGCTGAACAATCGCAACCCATCCACCTTTCGCTTCAGTATTTACTTTTTCTTCTGAGAAATTAGCAAATTTAAGCTTGTTGTAATGTGCATCAGGCGTTCCCCAAGCTCCACCTAAGAAAGTTCCTAGAGTGAAAATACCTTGAGAAGATTTACCTGGATCTTCAGAATTATCGCGCTTTAATTGTCCAAACATCTGACCTTGCCAGCTTTGTTGGCTACGGTTAATGACTTGATGTTTTACAACAATTGGATATTGACCTTGAGTAAAGGTAAAAGTTTTAATAATTTCAACGCCTTCAGGTGTTTTAAATACCATCGGAACGTTTAAAACTTTTTCAGATTGACCCTTTTGGTCCTGTACACCTTTAGCATCAGCCAAAGTATATGATGTCTTTTCAACAGCATATAATGGACGACCACCACGACTACTATCTGGTCCATTCAAACCAATTAAGCCAGATTGAGCAACATATGTACGCTTGGCATCATTTTCAAGCATAACAAAAGGTTGATCGCTGTCTTTGCTTTTGTCGTGTGAGAGTAATTCAATACGAACAATATCACCACCTTTTGGATTGATCCAAATATGGTAAAGGTCAGTTTGTACTGAAATAAGCTGTTGATTCACAGGTGCAGTTGCATCTGTGGTTTGTGACTGCGCAATATTTGCTTGTGGCACATCGGAAGCCACTGTTGCATTTTTAGCATTTGGCAAATCAGCAGATACTTCATGCGAACTTACAGCTGCCGCTTGTTGTTGCGGAGCAGTTGCAGCATTTCCATAATCTTTTTGCCAAGCCAAAATGAGCAAATATGCGGTGACAAACATGGCCCCGAGAATTGCAAACCTGGCCCATTGTTGCATATCTATTACCCCAAATGGTTAGAGAGATTTTGCTTCAGTAAACGATCACGAAAGGGTACAGCAACATGATGCGTTTGAGAATCTATTTGATGAAACGAAATAAAACGAATTGCTTTTGGCGGTACTGGATCATATCCAGATCCTCCCCACGGATGACAACGACATATCCGTTTAGAAGATAACCAAACGCCTTTTATCGCACCATGAGTTTGCAATGCTTCTATCGCATATTGGGAACAAGTCGGGATATAACGACAACGGGGTCCAAGAAGCGGACTAATCGCAATTTGATACAGTCGAATCAACCAACGTAGAAAACGGACCATTGGCTATCTCTTAATTCTGCGAGGTTGTGCCAACTTTAGAATGTTTTTTTGCTAAGCGCTGTAATTTTTGCCAAGCAAAGTCTAATTGTTGATATAGCTCAGCATTCGTAATCGTTTCTATACCAACTTTCGGCATCACCACAACATCTATGTCTGATCCAAAATTCGGCTGATGTAGACGAAAGCTCTCACGAGCAAGACGTTTTATTCGATTTCTTTCATGCGCTCGGCGCACTTTTTTCTTAGCAACAACAATACCCAAACGGCTTTTAGGCTGTTCGGTTAATTTTGCAAGAAATAAAAAATGGGGTTGATGCACTTTAAAAAGCGCACCATCAAATACACTTTTATAATCTGCAGCACAGCGTATTCGCACGTCTGTGCTAAAACTGTAAAGTGTCATCACACCCAAGTCTGGTCAGCGTAACAGTATTAAACAGTTAAGCTATGACGACCTTTTGCACGACGACGAGCTAATACTTGACGACCAGCTTTAGTTGCCATACGAGCACGGAAACCATGAACGCGTTTACGCTTTAATTCAGATGGTTGGAAAGTACGTTTCATATTGAAACTCCCAAAAATGATCTTTCTATAAAGGTCCGCGATTTTATTGTGCAATGTTTACGCTGTCAATGAAAAACCAAGAAAGTTTTGTATTTAACCCAAATTTTTAATCTCTTCTCTTCTTTTTATCACGGTCATAATTCAGTGCAATATATAGCTTTAAAAGTTATACACAAAGTAATTGTCTATTTTTATTAGAACTTTTAATATATACACACCTTATATACATATTTATCAACAAAACAAGATACCATCTTGGTTTGGATTTGCTGTATTTGAATTTAAATTCATATTTTGCAGTTATCCACAAAAGATCACCTCCCTATTAAATAAATTCAAATTTAGAAATTTAAATTTATTCTTATTAGGGATAACTTTTTCTGTGGATTTCGCACTTTTAAATTTAAAAAACATATATTTGAGTTGTTGATAACTCTGTTTTTACTATATTTATGGATTGTGGATAAGTTTATGTGTTAATTTATCCACAGGTTGTGCAAAAAGTTATACACAAGCCATTTTGAATTTAAATTTATTCACAAGAGATTTCTTTTTAGACAAAATCAACTGAAATCGTCATGACAGATGTGGATAACTTGGTTAGAATGGCGACCCCTTCTCATCAGGAAGGGTTAATCTTTAGATTATTTGAATTTAAAAACGCAGAAATAGGGGATACACATGCTTTGGACAGACTGCTTAACTCGCTTGCGACAAGAGCTCTCTGATAACGTCTTTGCGATGTGGATTCGCCCATTAGTTGCTGAAGAAGTAGAAGGGACACTGCGTCTTTATGCACCTAATCCTTATTGGACGCGTTACATTCAAGAGAACCATCTAGAATTAATTTCTATATTGGCCGAACAGTTATCAGAAGGGCGTGTACGTCAGGTTGAGATTTTAGTTGATTCTCGTCCTGGTAGTATTTTGTCATCAGGTGAGCAGCCAGCAACTACAACTGCTGCTTTGCAAACTGCGCCCCAACAAAGTATTAAAGTAAAAAAAGAACCAGATTCTATTTCCAGTTCACCTACTACTAATAGTGTAGTGAACCCAAAAACACCGAAAAAGAAACTATTAAATCCCCAATTTACTTTTTCTTTATTTGTTGAAGGCCGTTCGAACCAGATGGCTGCTGAAACATGTAGAAAGGTATTAACACAATTAGGTGCTTCACAGCATAACCCTTTATTCTTATATGGTCCGACAGGATTGGGTAAGACTCACTTGATGCAGGCAGTTGGTAATGCTTTATTGCAAGCCAAGCCTAATGCACGGGTGATGTATATGACCTCTGAGAGCTTTGTTCAGGATTTTGTAAGTTCTTTGCAAAAAGGCAAAGTTGAAGAATTTAAGAAAAATTGCCGTTCTTTAGATTTATTGTTGGTCGATGATATTCATCTTTTAGCCGGTAAAGAAGCCAGCTTGGTTGAATTCTTCTATACATTCAATGCTTTACTTGATGAATCTAAACAGATTATTTTAACTTCAGATCGTTATCCAAAAGAATTGACCGAGTTAGACCCGCGTTTGGTTTCTCGCTTTTCTTGGGGACTTTCTGTAGGCGTTGAACCGCCAGATATTGAAACTCGTATCGAAATTCTATTGAAAAAAGCCGAAAATAGCGGCGTTGATTTACCTCGAAATTGTGCATTATTTATTGCACAACAAGTAGTTGCCAACGTACGTGAACTTGAAGGTGCACTCAATAAAGTCGTCGCAATTTCTCGTTTTAAAGGTGCACCAATTGATCTTGATGTTGTCCGCGAGTCTTTAAAAGATGTGTTGGCAATCCGTGCACGTACAATTAGTGTAGAAAATATCCAACGTGTGGTGAGTGAATATTTCCGTATTCCTTTAAAAGAATTGGTAGGACCAAAGCGGACTCGAATCTATGCGCGACCACGTCAGTTAGCAATGGGACTTGCTCGTGAGTTAACTGGTGATAGTTTTCCCGAAATTGGAATGGCTTTTGGTGGACGTGACCACAGTACAGTGATGCATGCTTGCGAAAAAGTAGTAAGTCTACGTGAAGAAGATCCGATTTTTGACGAAGATTATAAAAATTTACTGCGTCTACTCCAGAGTTAATGAAATGATAAGACGTTGTTGCAAAGTCTACGTAAGTGCAGCATAGTACACAGCTAAAAAATGAAATATTTGCTCCAAGTTGCTAGAGGAATGAATCGTGCGTTTGAAAATCGCTAAAGAAAGCTTACTCAATGTTTTATCGCATGTTGTCGGTGCGGTAGAACGTCGTCATACATTGAATATTCTTTCAAACGTCAAAATTCAGACTAATGCTCAGGCACTCACCATTACCGGTTCTGATTTAGAAGTTGAGCTGGTTGCCAGTACTGTTTTAACAGAAGGGGCATGCATTGAAGCAGGTGAAACAACTGTTCCTGCTCGTAAGTTGATGGAAATTTGTAAATCATTGCCTACAGCTGCATTGATTGACTTACAAATTACTGAAGATCAAAGATGTATTTTAAAATCTGGTAATAGCCGTTTTGTATTAGGTACTTTACCGGCAGAAGATTATCCATTATTGACCACTGAAAATAGTCAAGGTACACAAGTACAGGTCACTCAACGTGAGTTAAAGCGTTTATTTGAAAAAACGGCTTTTGCTATGGCCGTACAAGATGTACGCTTCTATTTAACGGGTACTTTATTAGAAATTGATGAAAATCAATTGCGTGCAGTAACAACAGATGGTCACCGTTTAGCACTTTGTGAAATTACTGCTTCTTCTACATCATCTCAATTGGTCCAAGCAATTGTGCCTCGTAAAGCTGTTGGTGAATTACAGCGTTTACTTAGCATTGAAGATGAACAATTAACGTTGCTGATTGGTCGTGAATTGTTAAATGTCACAATTAATACGCCAAGCCGTGACAAAGAGCAGGGCGATATCACTGTTCGCTTTACTACAAAGTTGATTGATGGAAAATTCCCTGATTATCGTCGTGTAATTCCACGTGGTGGCGATAAACATGTGTTAATTAGCCATGATGTGTTCAAACAATCATTACAACGCGTCGCAATTTTGAGTAATGAGAAATTACGTGGTGTTTTCTTGAATTTTAATCAAGATTCTTTACAGCTACGTGCAAATAACCCTGAACAAGACGAAGCGATTGAAGATTTAGCGATTCAGTATCAAAACATACCGCTTGAAATGTCATTTAATGCGCAATATTTGCTGGATGTTTTAGGTGTGCTTGATGGTGATGATGTAAATATGAGCATGACTGAGGCAAATCAATCTGTATTGGTTCAAGATCCGGCACATCCTGATCAAACCTATGTCGTTATGCCGATGCGTGTATAATCTGGCTATCTAATATGCATCTTACGCGTTTAAATATTGAACGTGTGCGTAATTTAAAAACGGTTGCACTCCAAGGGTTGCAACCGTTTAATGTATTTTATGGCGCTAACGGTTCAGGAAAAACTTCAATACTGGAAGCAATCCATTTGCTTGCAACAGGGCGGTCGTTCCGCACCCACATACCTAAAAATTATATTCAATACTCTGCTGAAGATGCGATTGTTTTCGCGCAATCTGCAACTGAAAAAATTGGCATGCAAAAGTTGGCCTCTGGTGAGCAGTTGATGAAGGTCAATGGCGATACAGTGGCTACACAAGGACAACTCGCTAAACTGCTTCCTTTGCAGCATATTGATCCACAAAGTACAGATATTATTGACCATGGGGCGAAACCTCGGCGCCAGCTTTTAGATTGGCTGATGTTCCACGTGGAACCTGAGTTTTATTTTGCTTGGCAATATTATTCTCGTGCATTAAAGCAGCGTAATACTTTACTTAAAACCAGACGGAATATTTCTCTAGCGGATTTAGAGCCGTGGAATAAAATGTTGAGTGATTATGGTGAAATTTTACACTCTCAGCGTTTAAGTATTGTGGAACAATGGAATGTCTTTTTTCAAAATGATTTAAGTCAATTGCTACCTGATCTAGAGATTGAACTGGAATATAGTCCTGGTTTTCATACAGAGCAGGGACTCATGCAAGACTTGCTGAATCAACACCAAAAAGACATCGAACGACGCTATACCGAATATGGCCCACATCGTGCAGATTTGCGCTTAAAAACCCCGTTTGGACATGCTGATGTAGTTTTATCAAGAGGTCAGAAAAAACTCTTGATTATTGCTTTAAAACTGTCACAAATTGCAATGTTACATGCGAGTAATAAGGAAACTGTGGTATTATTAGATGATCTGACAGCAGAATTAGACTTAACCGCACAACAACGTTTAATTGAACGATTAAGCCAACTTGGTAGCCAGGTTTTTATGACAACTTTAGATCATGCATCGGTAAAAAAACACTTACATGATCTGTCTATTTCATATCAATTATTCAATGTTGAATCCGGTCAAGTTAGTCTTGCTTCACCATAATTTTTTGATGTTACCCATCTTTGAATAAACCTATATTTGCTAGGGAGAAACCATGAGTTCAGAGTCTCAATCAGCCTCTCAAACAGAACAAACCAATGAAAAGGCTTATGATTCCTCTAGTATTAAAGTATTACGTGGATTAGATGCAGTTCGTAAACGTCCGGGTATGTATATTGGGGATACAGACGACGGTACCGGTTTACACCATATGGTATTCGAGGTTGTCGATAACGCAATCGATGAAGCTTTAGCTGGGCATTGTGACGAAATTATTGTCACAATTCACGAAGATGAATCGGTAAGTGTTTCTGATAATGGCCGTGGTATTCCAACAGATATCCACCCTGAAGAAGGGGTGTCTGCAGCGGAAGTAATTCTTACGATCTTGCACGCAGGCGGTAAGTTTGACGACAACAGCTATAAAGTTTCAGGTGGTTTGCACGGCGTAGGCGTTTCAGTTGTAAATGCGCTTTCAAGTAAATTGCATTTAATTATTAATCGCGCTGGCCAAGTGCACGAACAAGAGTATCACCACGGTGATCCGCAATATCCATTACGTGTGATTGGTGAAACGGATAGCAGTGGTACAACTGTACGTTTTTGGCCAAGTGAACTAACTTTTAGTCAAACTATTTTTAACGTTGAAATTTTAGCGCGTCGTTTACGAGAGCTTTCATTTTTAAACGCGGGCGTGCGTATTGTTTTACGTGATGAACGTATTAACCTTGAGCACGTATATGACTACGAAGGTGGTTTATCTGAGTTTGTAAAATACATTAACGAAGGTAAAACTCATCTAAACGAGATTTTCCATTTCACTGCTGATACAGAAAACGGTATTGGTGTAGAAGTTGCATTACAGTGGAATGAAAGTTATCAAGAAAACGTGCGTTGTTTTACCAACAATATTCCTCAAAAGGATGGCGGTACTCATTTAGCAGGTTTCCGTGCGGCTTTAACACGTGGTCTTAACCAATATCTTGAAAATGAAAACATTCTCAAGAAAGAAAAAGTCAATGTGACAGGTGATGATGCCCGTGAAGGTTTAACCGCGATTATTTCGGTCAAAGTACCTGATCCGAAGTTCTCTTCTCAAACTAAAGAAAAACTAGTATCGAGTGAAGTAAAACCAGCGGTTGAGCAAGCAATGAACAAAGAGTTCTCTGCTTACTTACTTGAAAATCCGCAAGCTGCAAAATCAATTGCCGGTAAAATTATTGATGCTGCGCGTGCACGTGATGCTGCACGTAAGGCGCGTGAAATGACACGTCGTAAGAGTGCACTTGATATTGCAGGTTTACCAGGTAAATTGGCAGATTGTCAGGAAAAAGACCCGGCACTTTCTGAATTATATCTAGTCGAGGGTGACTCTGCTGGTGGTAGTGCTAAGCAAGGTCGTAATCGTAAAATGCAGGCTATTTTACCGTTGAAAGGTAAAATCCTGAACGTTGAACGTGCACGCTTTGACAAAATGATTTCTAGTCAGGAAGTCGGTACTTTAATCACTGCACTTGGCTGTGGTATTGGTCGTGAAGAATATAACCCTGATAAGCTTCGCTATCATAAAATCATTATCATGACCGATGCCGACGTCGATGGTTCGCACATCCGTACCTTGTTGTTAACGTTCTTCTTCCGTCAAATGCCGGAGTTGGTTGAGCGTGGTCATATTTATATTGCTCAGCCACCTTTGTATAAATTGAAGAAAGGTAAGCAAGAACAATACATCAAAGATAATGATGCTTTAGAAACTTATCTCATCTCAAATGCGATTGATGAGCTATCTTTGCATACCAATGCTGAAGCACCTGCAATTACAGGTGAAGCACTGGCGAAAGTGATCCAAGACTACCAAGTTTCACAAAAGAGCTTACAGCGCTTAACTTTACGTTATCCAGCTAGCTTACTTGATGCTTTACTTGAAGTAGAAGCATTCAAGAGTGATCAAAACCATGATGAAGCTTATGTACAACAATGGGCAGATCAGGTACGCAATATCATTACCAGATTACAGCCAAGTTTACGTCCAGAAATCTCTTTAGAGGCATTTGAGCGTGAAAATGCTCAAGGTGAAAAATCTGCGCATTATTGGCCGCGTATTACTGTCTATGTTCATAATCTGCCGCATGCGTATTTGCTTGATGCAGCTTTATTGAATTCAGCTGAATATGCACGTTTATTAAAAAACTCGAAGAGTTGGTTCACTTTACTTGAAGAGGGTGCTTTTTTACAAAAAGGCGACCGCCGTATTCAAGTGGCTAATTTCCATCAAGTTTGGCAACATATTTTACAAGATTCACGCCGCGGTATGATGATCCAACGCTATAAAGGTCTTGGAGAGATGAATGCTGAACAGTTATGGGAAACAACAATGGATCCTGAAAACCGTAATATGTTGCAGGTGACAATTGATGATGCGATTGAAGCAGATCGTATGTTCTCTTGCTTAATGGGTGATGATGTTGAACCACGTCGTGCATTCATTGAAGAGAATGCTTTAAATGCGGATATTGATGCTTAATTCATAACATGATTCTAAATCAGTCTAGGGAGAGAATGATGAGTCAGAAATTATTAGCTAGCCTATTAATTTCATGTGTGTTTTTAGGAAGTTCTGCTGTTTGGGCGGCAGACCTAGAAACGAATATGAAAACTTTAGCTAAGAGTACTAAAGCATTTGCTGAAGCGAAAGATGCTGATAACGCAAAAAAACAGCTTGTTGTAATGCGTGAAGCAGCAGTTTCTTCTAAGCAATATTTGCCGCATAAACTCGAAGGTTTGCCATCAGAAAATGTAAAGGTAAAAGAGTACCAAGCTGGTTTAGATCAGCTTGTTGCCGAAATTGATAAAGTAACTGTTTTAGTTGAGCAAGGACAATTAGATCAAGCCAAAACTGAAGCAATTAATTTAGTCAAAATACGAAATGAAAATCATAAAAAATTTAGATAATTGATTTTTTATGGTAAAGGGCTAATCATCATTAGCCCTTTTTTGTATCCGAAAAAAGTATTTTGTTTAACAAGTAAACTATTCGAAGTTATATTCTCTATGCGGTACTTTCTAATAACAATAGGAAATATAATTATGAAAAAAATACAAAAACTCTTATGCATTGGAATCATATTTTTTAATTGTTTATTTCAACTGCATGCTGCGATAGCCCCCACCTTTTATGGAAAATTAGTATTTCATCGTTATAGTGATTATGAGGCATGGGACAGTAAGCTTTATCTTTATAACTTCACAACACAGCAGACCACATTACTCGGCGCAAATTGGAAAATTGACCATATGATGAATGGCCATTTCTCTCCAGATGGAAAATGGTTAACGTTTATGGGAGTGAATTCTGGACAGCATTATGGTGATGCATGGGATGTATATGTGTGGAAGGTCGGAAGCACTGAGTTACCTATTAACTTAACTCAAGGCAATAATAAGCGCGATGAAGACCCTAAATTTATAGATAACCAGCGTATTATTTTTAAACAAAATGGCGATCTAAAAATCATTAAAATGACGGATCGGACGATGACTTCTGTGACTCAAAATGGTTGGGATATAGAAGAATCGATGCCTTATCCGATGGTGAATACCACTCAAATTTTGTATGCAAAAGGTGCTGGAAATAATTCTAGAATTTTTAGTATTGATCAGTCGGGTGCTTATGATACACAGCTGACCAATATCGCTTCATATTATCCAGTATGGTGGCAAGGAAGTCGGTTCTTATATGTGCGCTGGTATAGCCCAACAAATCCTCATGACCAGATCTATATTTATGATATGGCTAATAAACAAACTACACGTTTGCCATTTAACAATATTAATTATGATACTTCCGATCCAGCTCCTTTAGATCAGCGTTACATGGTGGTATCTCTTGCAGGACAAACAGGGAGTCGAGGCGGATACGATTTATATATTGCTGACAGCTTATCAAGCGATATTTGGCCTTTACCTGTAAATAGCAATTTAAATGAATTAGGGGCTTTTTATACCCCTTACTAATTAATAAAAAAGCCGATTAAGAAATCGGCTTTTTTATTTTAGAAAACAGATTAATCAAAAGAAGCTTCCATTTCTTCTAACTCCATCATGAGTTCTAAAAGCTGCTCTTCATGTTGCTCAAGTTTAGCCTTCAGCTCAGTCTGTTCATTCATAAGTTTGAGTAAATCGTCTTTACGTGCAGCCTCATATAAAGATGTGTCTGCTAAGGATTCTTCAATTTTGGCGAGCTGTGATTGTAGCTTTTCAATTTGTGATTCAACCTTTTCAATATTTTTACGAATAGGTCGAGTCTGTTCACGACGGCGAGCTGCTTCTTTACGCTGCGCTTCTTTATCAACTTTAGCAGGCGCTGGAGCGGCAGAGGACGAATTATTCTGTGCCGCAGTCTGAGCATTGATTTGCTGCTGACGTGCTTCACGTAGCCATTTAGCATAGTCCTGTAAATCACCCTCGAACTCAGTACATTTACCGCCGTGTACTAAAAGAAGCTCATCACATACACTTGCAATAAGTTGACGTTCGTGGGAAACCAGAACAACGGCACCTTCAAAATCTTGTAATGCCATGCTCAGTGCATGACGCATATCAAGATCTAAATGGTTCGTCGGTTCATCGAGAATTAAAACATTTGGACGCTGCCATACAATGAGTGCTAGGGCTAAACGAGCACGTTCTCCACCAGAAAAGCTTTCGCATGGTGTATCCATGCGTTCACCACTAAATCCGAAACTACCTAAGAATGAACGTAAAGTGGCTTCACTAATTTGTTTATCTGCTATACGTGCAAGCTGTAGCATTGGGCTAGCGTGACCATCTAAAGCATCCATCTGGTGCTGCGCAAAGTAACCAATATTAAGCAGCTCGGAAGCTTTACGTTCACCTGCCAAGAGTGGTAAATCACCTACCAAGCTCTTAATCAATGTTGACTTACCTGCGCCGTTCATACCCAGTAAACCAATACGTGAGTTTGGCGTAATTTGTAATCTGATTTTTTCGGCTATTTGCTTATCACCATAACCAATGCTGGCGTTGTCTAAAGTCAGCAAAGGTGAACTCATTTTAGTTGGTTCACGGAAACTAAAAGTAAACGGCGTATCTACATGGGCTGGTGCAAGTTGCTGCATGCGCTCAAGTTGTTTAATACGACTTTGTGCCTGACGAGCTTTAGTCGCTTTTGCTTTAAAACGATCAATAAACTTTTGTAAGTGAGCACGTGTTTCTTGCTGCTTTTCAAAAGCTTGTTGTTGCTGGGCAAGACGTTCACTACGTGTGGTTTCAAATGTAGAGTAGTTTCCGGTGTAAAGTGTGAGTTCTTGATTTTCAATGTGAAGAATATGATCTGTAATCGCATCTAAAAAGTCGCGGTCATGCGAAATTAGAATGAGTGTACCTTCATAGGCTTTAAGCCAATCTTCTAACCACAGAATTGCATCCAAATCTAAGTGGTTTGTTGGCTCATCCAGTAAGAGTAGATCAGAACGACTCATGAGGGTACGCGCTAAATTTAAACGCATACGCCATCCACCCGAGAAGCTCTCAACATTCAAACGTAATTGATTTTCTAGAAAACCAAGGCCTGCCATGAGCTGCGCAGCTTTAGAGGGCGCTGAATAACCATGAATTTCATCGAAGCGGCCATGCAATTTAGCCAATTCAAAATCACTTAGTTGATCTGGTTGAGCAAGCTTATTTTGAATATCCCAAAACTCTTCATCACCTGAAAGAACAAAATCAATTGCAGGCATATCTAGGGCTTTTACTTCTTGCGCCATATGCGCCACGGTCCAGCCTGAAGGACGAGTAAGTGAACCTTCATCTGCACCTAAACTTCCAAGTAATGCAGCAAATAAGGTCGATTTACCTGCACCATTTACCCCAGTTAGACCAATCTTCCAACCTGGGTGTAATTGCATAGACGCTTTTTGAAATAGAATACGTCCACCGCGGCGTAAAGAAACTTGGTCAAATTGAATCATCTTATTGTATCGAGGTGAGTTAGGGATGCTGTATTTTAAAGAGAACTGCCGATGAAAACAAAACTTTCCGGATTTTAGTGAGTAGGTATTAATAATTAGATATATCTAGACATTCTAAATTTCGCTATTCATCCGAAATTTTCAAAATATTGAACAAGATAGAATACTTTTAAAAAAATATGGCTAAAATAAAAACAGTTTGAAATTTGGTTGATTAATGAGCTACTAATAAAACTAGACTAAGGAAAGTCAAATGAAAAAAAGATTGGGGATAATTGGTGCAGCATTTTGCTGTGCTGTGGGGACAGTACATGCAGGACAAAGTGTCTGTGTGTTTGATTTATTAGGAAAGTCAGGTGAGTCCTATAAAATGATGGAAGAGTGGGCGCTTGCAGCGAAAGAATGGCAAGCAGATATCACTTTAATTCCATTTCAAGATGAAAGCTTAGTTGACCGTAGACTGCGTGAAGGTAAGTGTGACGCCGCTTATATGACCTCCATGCGGGCGCGAAATTATAATAAATTTGCAGGTTCAATTGATGCGATTGGAGGGGTAACCAGTAATGCAATTGCTCAAAAAGCTATTAGTTATGTTTTAGATAAGCGTAATAAACATCGCCTGGTGACTGCACAAAATGGAACTAATTACGAGGTCGTTGGTATTGTCCAGATTGGATTAGCTTATTTATTTGTGAGAGATAAAAACCTTAATTCAATTGAAAAAGTACGTGGGACTAAGTTTGCTATTTTGCAATATGACGCAGCACAAAAAATTATGGTGGAAAGCGTTGGCGCTCAGCCCATTCCTTCAGAAATTACCGATTTTGTGAAAAAGTTTAATAGTGGCCAAGTCGATGCAATTGCGGCACCAGCCTATGCTTATAAACCTTTAGAGATTGGTAAAGGGGTGGGAGTAAAAGGGGCAATGTTTACTTTCCCCGTGGTTAACGTCACAGGTGATTTAATTGCCCGAAGTGATAAGTTCCCTACAGATTTCGGTATAAAGTCACGTACTTGGTTTATACAAAAATTACCTCAGAATTTTGCCATGATAAAGCGGCTAGAAATGGGTGTACCCTCAAAAATTAAAATTAATTTTTCAGTAGAAGATAAAACCAAGTATCAAAAAATTTTACGTGAAGGTCGCCTCAGCTTAACAAAACAAGGTGTATACGATGCAACAATGATGAGTGTGCTAAAGCGTGCCCGCTGTACAGTTGAACGGACAAATTTTGAATGTACGCTTAATGGAGAGTAGTTTATTTTTTAAACACAAAAACGCTACATATATTTCAAAGCTGAATATGGGTATGAAAATTGTGAATATAAAAAATAACTTACGGAAAATTAGCGATTTTTCCTTTTAATAAATAATTTAAAACCAACAAACAATGGTTCAATGAGATAAAAATATTTGAGTAAAAGCTCTATTTTTTTCTAAAAAACATGATTAATATCTGTGTTTGAAAGGAAACTTCAAACAAAAAATCTGTTCCGTGGAAGGATGAAGAAAATGAAAAAAATCGTACTTGCTATGGCTGCCGCTTCTGTTGTTGGTTTTTCTGCTTCAGCGCAAGCAGCGAGTACCGTATGTGTATTCGACCTCTTAGGAAAAGCAGGCGACTCATATAAAATGATGGAAGAATGGGCTCTTGCTGCAAAAGGCTGGGGTACTGAAATTAACTTAGTTCCTCGTCAGGACGAGGCTGTTGCCGATAATGATTTTAAAGCGGGTAAATGTGATGCTGTAGCAATGACAGCAATGCGTGCACGCCAATATAACAAATTCGCAGGATCTATCGACTCACTTGGTGGTGTTCCAAATAACCAAATCGCTCAACGTGCAATTACTTATGTATTAGATGCGCGTAATGCAGCAAAAATGACCACAAATATGGGTGGTAAAAAATACGAAGTTGCTGGTATTTCTCCGCTAGGTTCAGCATTCATTTTCGTACGCGACAAAAACATTAACTCTGTTGAAAAAGCTGCGGGTAAAAAATTCGCTGTACTTGGCTATGACGATGCACAAAAAATTATGGTGCAACGTGTAGGTGCTCAAGCAGTTCTTTCTGATATCTCAAACTTTGCTGCTAAATTTAACAATGGTCAGGTAGATATGGTAGGTGCGCCTGCTTATGCTTACAAACCATTAGAATTAAATAAAGGTTTAGGCGCAAACGGTGTAATGTGGAATTTCCCTGTATTACACGTTACAGCAGATCTAGTATTACGTTCTGATAAATTCCCAGCTGGTTTTGGTCAAAAATCTCGTGACTGGTTTGTTAAACAGTTACCGAAGAGCTTTGCAATGATCAACCGTTTAGAAGCGCAAATTCCTGGCAAATACAAAATGAACTTAAGTGCAGAAGACAAACTTAAGTATCAAAAAATGTTGCGTGATGGCCGTATGGACTTAACTAAACGCGGTGTTTACGATGCTGGAATGATGTCTGTACTTAAAAAAGCACGTTGTTCTGTAGACAAGGCTAACTTTGAATGTTCAATGCCTGGTGAATAATCTTAATTTTTCTAAAAAAGCCTAGACTGAGTTCTAGGCTTTTTGTTTTATATGCGCTGTCAGTTCTGCCATTGTGGATAAATAGAAAGACGTTAAGCTAAATTTAGATAAAAACTTCATAAGGAAACATGAAGGTATAAAAATGGATCAAGGACTTGAGTGATTAAAATAATTGCTAATAGATAGGTCATTCGCTATCTATTTTTCAGGGAAATAAAATCATAAAAGCAAAAACGGTCTATACAAATATTCCATCATGATTTTTATATGAAGCCTATCCGATTCATACCTGATGGTGTGAAATTTCTTGGTATCGAAAAACAAAAACTCCACAAGGAAAGGAAAAAGAATATGCAATTTTCCAAAACGCTATTACTTGCGATGGGACTTACCACAGTTTCTTTTGCAGCCGAGGCTAAACAAACAGTATGTGTTTTTGACTTCGTTGGAAAAAATGGCGACGTTTATGCGCTGATGAAGGATTATCAACTTGCCGCAAAAAACTGGGGAGCTGATATCGAGCTTAAAGTAAACCAGAATGAAGCCGTGATTGCTGAAGATTTTAAAGCGGGTAAATGTGATGGTATTAGCGTGTCAGGGATGCGCGGGCGTCAATTTAACTCATTTACTGGTTCATTAGACGCAATTGGAGCGATTCCTGACCTCAAGCTTGCTGTAAAAGTGATGCAAGGTTTAGCAAGTCCGACTTTTAGTAAATATATGGTGAATGGTCGCTATGAGGTCGTCGGTGTTATTCCGGTTGGTGATGCTTACCTTTTAGTAAATGACCGTAGTATCAATACAGTAGCGAAAGCCGCAGGTAAGAAAATTGCTGTTCTTGACTATGATGAAGCACAAAAAATTATGGTTCAGCAGGTCGGGGCACAGGCGGTTAGTGCTGATGTAACAAATTTTGGTGCGAAATTTAATAACCATCAAGTTGATATTATTGGTGCGCCAGCAGCAGCATTTAAACCTTTGGAACTACAAAAAGGTTTAGGAACAAAAGGTGCGATCGTGAATTATCCAATCTTACAGGTCACAGGAAATATTATTATCCGTCCTGATAAGTTCCCAGCTGGTTTTGGCCAGAAATCTAGGGAATGGGTTTCCGGTCAGTTACCACGTGCTTTTACCATCTTGGGTAAAATGAAAGCTGATATTCCACAAAAATACTGGATGGATGTCCCAGCAGCCGATAAACCGGGCTACCAAAAGCTCATGCGTGAGTCTCGAATTAACCTTACACAACGTGGTGTATATGATAAACGCATGATGAAACTATTATGGCAATTCCGTTGTAAGCAAGATGCTAAAAACTTCGAATGTGGCTTACAAGACGAGAATTACAAATAATCTTGATAAAAATACTCAAGATTCGCTTTAAACTTCGAAGACAGACCCTATATTGATTATGCTATACTCAATATAGGGTCTTTTTTATTTTGAAAGGCACAGCAAAATCCGAGGAACAATCATCATGAATGCCCAAGCTCTAGTTTTGACAGATAATGCTGCCAATAAGGTACGCCAACTCCGTGATAGTGAAGGGAATGACGATCTCATGTTACGTGTATATGTAACGGGAGGCGGATGTTCAGGGTTTTCGTATGGCTTCAATTTTGCTGAAAGCGTAAATGAAGATGATGCAGAATTCGTAAATGGTGATGTGAAAATGCTGGTTGACTCACTAAGCTACCAATACCTCATTGGTTCAGTAGTTGACTATGTAGAAGGTCTTGAAGGTTCGCGTTTTATCGTACAAAACCCGAATGCAACAACAACATGTGGTTGTGGTTCTTCATTCTCGATTTAAAAGAATTCTAAAATTTAAAAAACCTCTCTATTTTGAGAGGTTTTTTTATTGATCAAATCATTATTTTTTAAGGACAGATTCTAAAAAGTATTGTACCAGTTCAGGTGCATTCTGATATGGAATCCAGTGCGACGCATTCATAAAAACTGCTTCATAACTATTTTTAAAATAATGTGAGTTTAGCTCGGCGCTTTTTTCTGTAACGGCAATATCATGTTTACCCCAAATAAAAAGAGTGGGGACATCTATGGCTTTAAACGGATTTTGAGGTTTGTCCCAAAAAAAGCCACGATACCAATTCAACGCCGTGGTTAATCTATTTTCCTTTATAAACTCAGCCTCAAATATCGCAATTTGCTGTTCAGTCATTCCTGATGACTTTAGAAACTTACGACCCAATTTAGGTATCTTTTTAAATAAAAGTTCGGGCAGAATCGGTAACTGAAAAATTGCAAAATAATAAGATTTAAAAAGTTGTCTACTGCTTAAACAAGCTTTTAAAAATGCAGCTTGATGAGGTACAGAAACTAAAGTGAGATGTTGAATATATTGTGGATACTTCATAGCAACGCCTGAAGCAATTGCCGAGCCCCAGTCATGCCCAATTAAATAAACTGGCTGGCCAAGCTGTTCGATTAAACTTGCCACATCTTCTACAAGTTCACTCAATGAATATTTAAATCGGCTTTGAGGCCTAGCATTTAAACTATAACCACGTTGATGAATCGCAAGTGTTCTAAATTGATGCTCATGCAATAATTCCGAAGTCTGCTCCCAACTATGAGCAGTTTCTGGAAAACCATGCAATAAAACAACGAGAGGAGCATCTATAGGGCCTGAATCAATCACATCGAATGTCCAAGCCCCGCGTGTATATTGATGAATACGTTTGGTCAGATCCATACAAACATGCCTTAAATTATTTTTATCGGCATTTATCATGAGTTTTTATGCTCATTTACATAACAGCATTTCGGGTCAGTAAATGTGCTATGAGGTCGAATCTAACCAAACAAATCAATAAATAGTTTTATACTGCTGTGATCGTACCTAGGATTCTGAAATCCGAAGCGCCTGTGACTGCTGGCAAATTTCCACTTAAACCATCTACAAAGCGCATTGCTAACCATGCAAATGCTGTAGCCTCGACCCAAGTAGGGGAAAGTCCTAACACATCGGTAGGTTGAACAGACCAATTATGTTTACGTAAACGCCAACGTAATTGTTCTAGTAAATAAGAGTTATAAGCTCCACCACCACAAACATATACTTCACCTGTTTCCATCTCAGAGCGATAAATTGCTTTTTGAATTGCACGAACAGTAAGTTTTAATAGGGTTGCTTGAATGTTTTCAGGGGTATCTTCTAACTCATCATAAGTTAAATCATTTCGCCAATCGATTAACTGATCATCCAACCAGTCAATATTAAAGTCTTCACGTCCTGTGCTCTTAGGCGGTTCTTTAGAAAAATACTCGTGGGCATGGAGACGGTCGAGTAAAGAGCGGATAGGATGACCATAAGCTGCCCAGTCACCATTTTCATCATATGGATGACCTGTATGGCGATGGCACCAAGCATCCATCAAAATATTTGCAGGACCTGTATCAAAACCAAATACGCCGTCACTGTTATTGGCAGGCAGCATACTCACATTAGCAATACCACCCAAATTCAAAATTACACGATGAATACTTGGATGTTGAAATAATGCTTGATGGAAAGCCGGAACCAATGGCGCTCCTTGACCACCTGCTGCCATATCTCTACGACGGAAATCTGAAACAACCGGAATCTGAGTGATTTCAGTAATGATGTTTGGATCACCAATTTGTAACGTAAAGCCATGTTCTGGACGATGACGAATGGTTTGCCCGTGTGACCCAATTGCTTTTATTTGGCTACGGTCTAATTGGTGCTTTTCAATGAGAGTATTAATCCCATGACCAATCATTTGGGCTAGAGCAACATCAGCTTTACCCATGCGGTCAATTTCATTGTCATCAGGTAAAGTTAATGCCATAAGCTCATCACGTAACTCGGGTTCGAATGGAACTGTAAGAGTGGCATGAAGCTGTAGTGGCTCAAATGAAGCCGCAACAATATCCACACCATCCATACTAGTGCCAGTCATTACGCCGATATAGATTGCGCTCATATGCAACTTCCCCTGCAAGACGCTGAAAAAATGTTAGTATATCGCACAAATTGAATAACTGATGTGTTTAGGTTTTGTGATGTCAAATTTCTTGCCCGCCGAAGAACAGCTTGCCCTCATCCAACGAGGCACGCACGAAATTATTTCAGAAGAAGATTTACTGAAAAAGCTTAAAGAGAATCGCCCTCTTAAAATTAAAGCTGGTTTTGACCCTACAGCACCAGATTTACATTTAGGACATACGGTTCTTATTAATAAACTAAAAACTTTCCAAGACTTGGGCCATGAGGTTACCTTCTTAATTGGTGACTATACAGCGATGATTGGTGACCCAACTGGTAAAAGCGCAACTCGTCCGCCGTTGTCACGTGAACAAGTAGAAGCCAATGCTAAAACTTATCAAGAACAAGTTTTCAAAATATTAGATCCGAATAAAACAAAAGTACGTTTTAACTCAGAATGGTTTAATCAAAAGTCTGCTGCTGACCTTATTCAATTAGCAAGTCAGCAAACCGTATCACGTATGTTAGAGCGTGATGACTTTACTAAGCGTTATAGCAATCATCAGCCGATTGCAATTCATGAGTTTTTATATCCTTTAGTTCAAGGTTATGACTCAATTGCGCTTGAAGCTGACGTTGAGTTAGGCGGTACAGACCAGACCTTTAACTTACTTATGGGTCGTACTTTACAAAGCCGTTATGGCCAAGAATCTCAAGTGTGTATCACTGTGCCGATTCTAGAAGGTCTAGATGGCGTAAATAAAATGTCTAAATCTTTAGGTAACTATATTGGTGTATTTGATACACCAGGGGCCATGTACCAAAAAGTTTTATCAATGCCAGACTCTTTAATTGAACGCTATTTCGATTTATTAAGCTTCAAATCTCTTGATGAGATCAAAGCTCTATTAGATGAAATTGCTGCTGGTCGTAATCCGCAAGAAGTAAAACGTATCCTTGCGCTTGAGTTAGTTGAACGCTTCCATGATGCAGAAGCTGCTGCTAATGCCCATAAGAGTGCTGGTAACCGTATTACAGAAGGTGAAGTACCTGAAGACACACCAGAAGTGACTATTTCACTTGGTGAGTTTGGAGGAGAAATCTTTATTGCCACGATTTTACGTGTAGCGGGGCTAAACCCAAATGCAGCTGCGGCAAAAGATGCGGTTGCTCGTGGTGCGGTAAAAGTTGACTGGAATGCTGTTGATGCAAGCTTCTCTGTAAAAGAAAACGGAAGCTTTATTATTCAATCAGGTAAAAAAGCAATTGCACGTGTAATTTTCACTGACTAATAAAAAATTTATAGATTAAAAAAGCAGGAGTAATCCTGCTTTTTTTATTTCTGGATCACAAAATCAATTAAAGCGTTCCACGTGGAACCATCTAAACATAATTAATAGTTAAAGAATTAAATTAAAAATAATAAGAAATATAAAGCAGGGTAGAGTATTTACTCTATTATTTCTTTAGATTCTTTAGATTCTTTAGATTCTTTAGATTCTTTAGATTCTTTAGATTCTTTAGATTCTTTAGATTCTTTAGATTCTTTAGATTCTTTAGATTCTTTAGAATTAAGGGACTATATATGTCTATAACGTCTATTGAAGATATAGAAAATTAAAAATGTCCTAAATTCTTAAATATAAAAACTAATAAAAAGTAATGAAAATGCCTAAAAAAAAGCCACATATATCACTTTTTTCGCAAAATAGTAGAAAAAAACGGCACTCAAGTGAAAAAGGCTGAAATACCCCTTGCAAAGGGATCTTAATCATCTATAATGCACATCCATCGGCGGTGATGCAGATAGAAACTTGTTGAAAAACAGTTACTTGTGATTGAGTTAGTTGCTTTGAGCAGTGAATTTGATGGTAAGTTGGTTTGAGAGATAAGTTTTAAAAATATCGAAATTACCTGTTGACTTTTAAGAGATTAAGAGTAATATAGCCGACCTAGCTTGCTGGTGACGAACCAGTAAGAAGATCATTAAGAGAATT
>NZ_JAVIMC010000088.1:0-9428 GCF_031196995.1 Acinetobacter sp. 12966 | reverse complement strand
TGAAAAAATAATTCTGCCTGTCTGTCCATGCACAATACGCGTGATATCACTGTGGGTAATCTGGATTTGTGGCAAAACATCATCAGCTAACTTTAATAAGCGCTGTCCAACATTAGAAAAACTAACTGGTCTACTTCGACGATTAACAACTTCTACCCCATACCAATGATCTAATTCTTTTAATTGATGGGAAATAGCAGATGGCGTTAAACAAAGGTCATTAGCTGCTGAAACTAATGAACCATGCTCACGTAAAGCAACTAAAGTTTTAAGGTGGCGTATTTCTAACATGGGCCCATGCCTAAAAAACAGATTTATCTATAAATGGAAAAAGCTCATATTTGCTTTTCCATAAAACTTTCGATAAATCTTTATTGATGAATTTTATTCACTTTAACATAAAATTAGTTAGTTTGTCTCAACATGAATTTTATTTCACTATTTTTATTTGCGATGAATTTTTTTTCCTCAGAACTAAAGAGAAATTAAACTTTTTAATGAGTGAGAAGATTAAAACTAAAAATAGACCTAATAAAGGTCTATTTTTTTAAAACTCTAAAAACTATTGTGCTACATTTAAACTAATAATCGTATAGCTCTGATCTTTAGGTTTTAATTTCAAATTTAGAGGAGCTGTTACTTCTACTAAGTACTCTCCAGCTTTTGGAAATCTAAGCTCAACTTGACCGTTGCTTCCTGCCTTAAACTGCTGCGCTTGCTTGTCAGTTGCACCCTTTTCTCTTAAATTCACTTCAGCATAAGCTAAAGGTTGTCCTTTTTCAGTTATGGTTAATTTTACAGGTTGAGCAGCTTTAATCTGGTTAGGATGTACAGAGAAACTAACTTTAATCGGTGTATTCGGGAGCTGGATATCTGAAACTTTTCCCTTAGAAAGATAACTTTGTAATGTCCACTCTCGTGTTACTTGCTCTGTTTTAATTGTTTTTGTTTTAAGGTCAGTCGGAATCAAATATTCACGCTCTGCTTTTGGTGGAGCGTTATCAGCTGGCATATCAAAAAATAAATGCCATGCTTTTTGATCATATACATATTTTAAAGGGTAACTCGCCTGAGTTTGAACAATATATGTGCCTTCTTCAGGTAATTCTACATCAAAAAGAGTTGCAGACTTATGCAGAGCTTCTGAGTTGACAGTTTTAAACTCATTTTTAGGTGTAATTAGAGTAAGCTTAGCATCTTTTAAAGCATATTCACTATTTAATGCTTCTTCAGCATAACCAGCAATTACAGGTACTTGAGTCTGTTCAGTCTTATAAGCTACAGGAGCTACATAAGGTTCGTGAGCAAAGCCTGTTGTACATATCAATGTAAGTGACGCCATTAGAAATCTATTCATTATTACAAAATCCTGTTATACGCAAAGTTAAAAATTTCAGACAAAATATAAGCGGATACAGTATACACAAATAAAAATAATTCTTATTATCATTAATAAATTTAATTTTACTAAAAAAAGAAATCCGTAATCTTTCTCTCAATATTTTAGTTTTTTATTATTCTTTTCTCTTTTCCCTTATACTTCTCTTTTTGTATTTTCCCTTAACTTATTATGGCGTCCCCGCAATCTCCTCTCTCCACACCTCAACATTACTCTCTCTTTTTAGCAATTTTCTCACTCGCTGTAGGGGGGTTTTGTATTGGAACCACTGAATTCGTCGCAATGGGACTAATTCAGGAAATTGCAAATAATTTAAATATTACAGTACCTGAAGCTGGTCACTTTATTAGTGCCTATGCATTGGGTGTAGTTATTGGTGCTCCTATCATCGCTATTCTTGGAGCTAAAGTACCTAGGAAAACTTTATTGCTCGGCTTAATGCTTTTTTATGGTGTTGCGAATGCCTGTACTGCTTTAGCTCATACACCTGAAACTGTTTTAGTCTCACGTTTCATTGCAGGTCTACCACACGGAGCATATTTTGGAGTCGGTGCGTTAGTTGCAGCCGAACTAGCGGGTCCGTCAAGAAGAGCTTCTGCAGTTGCCCAAATGATGATGGGCCTAACAGTGGCAACTGTGATTGGTGTTCCTCTCGCAACGTGGTTAGGCCAAAATTTTGGTTGGAGAGCAGGATTTGAGTTTTCAGCAACTATTGCTTTCGTTACTTTAATTGCTGTTGGCTTCTTTGTACCCAATATTCCAGTCCAAGCTACTGCGAGTATAAAAACTGAGTTAGCTGGCCTTAAAAATATCAACATGTGGTTAACACTAGCAGTGGGTGCAATCGGTTTTGGAGGCATGTTTTCTGTTTATAGCTATGTCTCACCAATTTTGACTGAATATACACAAGTTAATATCCAAATCGTTCCTATCGCTTTAGCGATTTGGGGTATTGGTATGGTTATCGGAGGTTTAGTAGCAGGATGGCTTGCAGATAAGAACCTCAACAAAACTATAGTGGGTGTATTAATTAGCTCAGCTATCGCTTTTGTTGTCGCTAGTTTTTTAATGAGTAATATCTATACTGCCATCGCATCTTTATTCTTAATTGGTCTCACGGTAATGGGGTTAGGCGGGGCATTACAAACTCGTCTAATGGATGTTGCAGGTGATGCCCAAACATTAGCTGCCTCACTCAACCACTCTGCCTTTAATATGGCCAATGCATTAGGTGCATTTTTAGGGGGCTGGGTACTCAGTCACCAAATGGGTTGGATCGCACCAATCTGGGTAGGTTTTGTCTTAAGCCTTGGCGGTCTGATTATTTTACTTATCGCATTTGCAGTAGAAAAAGCCAGCAAAAAAGCTTAATTAAAGAAAGGCTAACTTATTACTTCTAATCAGTTAGCTTTCCACCACAGTGTGGACAATAACATTTTTTCTCTCGGCTCGACTCTTCTTCCTCTAATACTTTTTCACGCATAATTTGAATAATCAGGTTATGCGCTTGCTCTTTTGGCAATCCTACTTTTTGACGGACCCGCTCTATTTCAATTTCATCATGTAAAATATCAATACCTCGTGCTTGAAGTAACTCACGAAACTCTTGCTCTAGTCTCTGATTCCGTTGATTAAGCTCATTTGCAAGTCCAGATGCCAAAATACCAGCTGGCAATGCTGCAATACCTACACCTAAAATAGTAATAAGCGCCCCTAATAACTTTCCAAGGCTAGTTACAGGAGTGACATCGCCATACCCCACTGTAGTTAAGGTAACTACAGCCCACCACATAGATTTAGGTATTGAACTAAAAGCTTCTGGCTGAGCCTTGTTTTCAACCACATAAATTCCAGAAGCAGTCATAATAATCATGATAATTAAAATAAAAATAACCGCTTGAAAAGATCCCTTCTCACGTTTAATCACACATAACAATATCTGTAGTGAGATGAAATAGCGCGTTAATTTTAATAAACGAAGTAAACGTAAAATCCGAAGCATACGAAGGTCGATTCGTACAAAGAAATTCAGGTAAGCTGGCAAAATTGCCATCAAATCAATGATTGCTTCCCCACTTTTCATCCAATTCAAACGGGTTTTCCATGCGGATTGTGTCGTATCTCGATCTGCAACACTCCACACTCTTAATAAATACTCAATACTAAAAATTGCGATTGAAATATTCTCAAAGTAATCAAACCAAATACGATAACTTAAGTACAAATCATTTACTGTTTCCAATAAAACAGCAGCAACATTACCAATAATTAAAATAACTAAAAAATAGTTAATGCATTTACTTACCGCCGTTTCATAGTCATGGTTGTGAAGATTATTATAAAAAAATTTACGCAATCCCTTCCAAGCTGAATTATGCATATTGATCTGACCACTTAATATTGTAGATATAGTAAGCTCATCGCCTCTATTCACCAATATTGTCTCTAACAATTTTTTGTTTCACTTACTTCAATATTTAAAAGTTAGACTTCACAATTTTTTCAATTCGCTGCTACACATCGGAATTCATTTTCTTCCCACCACATCACATCATAGATGCCCGGATGCGATTTTAAGATAATATTTATATAATTTTGCAGCACCATAATATGATGAGTAATATCAAGCTTTCTAAATAAGAATCTTCTTAAAATCGGAGTATTGGGAGAAATAAAAATTGCGAATCCATTGCTATATTCTTCATAAACACTGATTCCAAGGTACATTGTTATTTCAGGCAGTGGAATCTCAATTTCCCACCCCCAACTTTCACTATATAACTCTACATTTAAATGATATCTATTCTTTAATATACTAAAAATATATTGAGCAATATCTTCAGTTTTTTGAACTAAAATACCATCTGCATATGTTTTTTGGTCATATAATTGATAATCATCAAATTTAAATTCAACAATTGTCTTTAGCATTCTTAAGTTCCCTATATAAAATACTCGTATTTTTTTTAATTATTATTAAGTTCATGCAAATATTTTAAAGCAAAAAACGTTTTAATATCTAGAGTAATATTTATTTTTACACTTTCATTAAATAAAATTTGATCTATTTATTATTTTTTAAGTCTTATTAAGTATAAAGTCTCATTTAAATAAAAAAGGAGCTAAATAATCAGCTCCTTTTTTGTACTAAATTGACGTATTAAGTCAATTGAGCAGCTTGGATTTTCTTAGTATCAACTTGATCAGCTTCTTTAGTATATTCGCTCATCTTGTCGAAATTTAAGTATTTGTAGATGTCAGCAGAAGCGCTGTCGATTTGCGACGCGTACTGTTGATATTCTTCTGGGCTTGGTAATTTACCAAGAACCGCAGCTACAGATGCAAGCTCAGCAGACGCTAAGTAAACGTTTGCACCTTGACCTAAACGGTTCGGGAAGTTACGAGTAGAAGTCGATACACAAGTTGTGTTCGGAGCTACACGCGCTTGGTTACCCATACATAATGAACAGCCAGGCATCTCTGTACGTGCACCAGCACGGCCATAGATGTTATACAAGCCTTCTTCCATTAATTGGTGCTCGTCCATACGAGTTGGTGGAGCCAACCATAAACGAGTAGATAATGAACCACCAGGTACTTTGTCAAGTAACTGACCAGCTGCACGGAAGTGACCAATGTTAGTCATACAAGAACCAATGAATACTTCATCAATCTTGTCACCTTGAACGTCAGAAAGAAGTTTTGCGTCATCTGGATCGTTCGGGCAGCAAAGAATTGGTTCTTTGATGTCAGCTAGATCGATTTCGTAAACTTTTAAGTATTCAGCATCAGCATCAGCTTTTAACAAGCTTGGGTTATCTAACCACTTCTGCATGTTTTCAGCACGACGAGCAAGTGTACGTGCATCGCCATAACCTTCTGCGATCATCCACTTCAACATCGTGATGTTAGAACGTAGGTATTCAGCAACTTTCTCTTCAGAAAGTGTGATTGAACAGCCAGCAGCAGAACGTTCAGCAGAAGCATCAGAAAGTTCAAATGCTTGCTCAACAGTCAAGTCATTTTCCATTTCTGATAAATCGATCTCAAGGATACGACCAGAGAAGATGTTTTTCTTACCTTTCTTCTCTACAGTTAAATCACCCGCTTGAATTGCGTAGTAAGGAATTGCATGTACAAGGTCACGTAAAGTGATACCAGGTTGCATTTTACCTTTGAACTTAACAAGTACAGACTCAGGCATATCAAGTGGCATAACACCAGTTGCTGCTGCGAACGCAACAAGACCAGAACCCGCTGGGAATGAAATACCGATTGGGAAACGAGTATGTGAGTCACCACCAGTACCTACTGTATCTGGAAGTAACATACGGTTTAACCAAGAGTGGATAATACCGTCACCTGGACGTAAAGATACACCACCACGGTTCATGATGAAGTCAGGTAATGTATGGTGAGTTGTTACGTCAACTGGTTTTGGATACGCAGCAGTGTGACAGAAAGACTGCATTACTAAGTCAGATGAGAAGCCCAAGCATGCTAAGTCTTTTAACTCGTCACGAGTCATTGGACCTGTTGTATCTTGAGAACCAACAGTTGTCATCTTAGGTTCACAGTAAGTTCCTGGACGGATACCTTGACCTTCTGGTAAACCACATGCGCGACCAACCATTTTCTGAGCTTGCGTAAAACCTTTGCCAGTGTCAGCAGGTTGTACTGGAGTACGGAATAATGTAGAAGGTGCAAGACCTAATTCTTCACGTGCTTTAGCAGTTAAACCACGACCAATGATTAAGTTAATACGACCACCCGCACGTACTTCGTCTAAAAGTACTGGAGTTTTAAGGTCAGCTTCTGCGATTTGAGCACCATCTTTAAAAGCAGTTACTTTTGCAGCAGCATGGTCAATTTTCAATACTACTTCGTCGCCCATGTTCATGTTAGCAACGTCGATTTCTACAGGTAATGCACCTGCATCTTCCATTGTATTGAAGAAAATTGGAGCAATCTTAGAACCTAAGCACACACCACCGTCTTTTTTGTTAGGAATGTGTGGAAGTTCATCACCAAAGAACCAAAGTACAGAGTTAGTTGCAGACTTACGGCTTGAACCTGTACCAACAACGTCACCAACGTAAGCAACTTGATTGCCTTTCGCGATAAGTTCTTTAATTTGGCTTAATGGACCAACTTCACCTGGTTTTTCAGGGTTGATACCATCACGCTCGTTTTTCAACATTGCGTTTGCATGTAATGGAATGTCTGGACGGCTCCAAGCATCTTGAGCTGGAGACAAGTCATCAGTGTTTGTTTCACCAGTTACTTTGAACACAGTGATTTTGATTTCTTCTGGAACGTCAGGACGGCTGGTGAACCATTCTGCTTCAGCCCAAGATTGTAAAACAGCTTTAGCGGCTTCATTACCAGCTTTTGCTTTATCTGCTACGTCATGGAATGCATCAAATACAAGAAGTGTTTTCTTTAATGCTTCAGCAGCTAAACCTGCAAGTTCGGCATTATCAAGAAGTTCAACAAGTGGTGCTACGTTATAACCACCCAGCATAGTGCCAAGTAAGTAAACTGCACGTTCTTTAGAAACGAGTGGTGAAGTTGCTTCGCCTTTTGCAATCGCTGCCAAGAATGCTGCCTTTACGTAAGCTGCTTGGTCAACACCTGCAGGAACACGGTTTTCAAGCAAATCTACCAAGAACGCTTCTTCGCCTGCTGGTGGATTTTTTAATAGTTCAACAAGCTGAGCTGTTTGAGCGTCATCAAGTGGCTTCGGTGGGACTCCGAGTGCGGCACGTTCTTCAACGTGTTGGCGGTAAGCTTCTAGCACGGTGTTCATTCCTCTTTTTTTGAAAAATTACTTGCAAATTCCAGCTTTCTTAAAAGCTTCACAAGTAATATGGACTACAAAAGTTTACTAGAGTTCAAGGTAAAAGTTAATGAGCGCGGGGTGTTTCTCCGTGATGCCCATTATTTTGTATCTAAATACCTGTGTCTAAATAATGAGCATACTGGGCTAAATTGAGCTTTTTTTGAACAAAAAGAGCTTCTGCTAGATGAAAATTCAATAATCGCAACCGCAATTAGAACGATTTATATTTTGGCATTTTGTCATGAGGTGTTGCCAAACATTCATCCGTCATTTGCTTTCTAACTTTTTCTTGAATTGCTTGAGGATCTTTTGTCAGTTCTTCTTTTGGAATCGCATAAACTTTTTCAATAATATTAAGAATGAATTTTTTAGTTATCTCATCTTCAATTTTATTTGCATGCTCAACTGCCTGTGTTTTTTCAATTGCTTGCTGACGATCAAAAACAATACTTCTTGCAGCATTTCCTACGCTAGTACAAAAGCCATGCCACTGCTCTTCTGGTGTTAATGGTTTCTTTTCTGAACAACCAACAAAGAGCAAACTCATTGCAATCAATAAAATCTTTTTCATCATTTCACTACACTAATTATTGCTGTCCATATCATACGGAAAATCATCGTTTTTGCCAAAACTGCTATAAAAAACCGAGATAACAAAATCTCGGTCTTTTATATTAAGCATTAGAAATGCCAGTTTCATGATTTGGATTAATTAAAGAATTTGATATCCGTAGGTGTTGATATTTTTGCTGCATCACCAGCTGGTTTTAAGGTCCCATTTTTTTCATCAAAACGGAATAAACTTATATTATTACTATAAACATTGGTTACATATAGATATTTACCAGATGCATCGAATGAGAAAGCACGTGGTTCAATACCATTCGCTTTATAAACAACTGGCTTACCTAGCAATCCATTCTGTTTGATTTTAAATACTAAGAGTTTGTTGTCTGCGCCTCGATTGGCAGCAATCACATATTTACCATTTGGGCTAAGGATAATTCCACTCGCACTCTTAAACTCAGGTGTTTTGTCCTCATGGATCAGTTTTAGCTCAGCCACTTTTTTCAAATGACCATCTTGCACGTTAAATGTCACAATTTCACTTCGCATTTCTGCGGTAACATACGCATGTTTGCCATTTGGTGAAAAGACCATATGACGCGGGCCAGAACCATGAGTAAAAGTCACATCGCGCTTGGTATCCGCTTCGAGTGGCTGAGCCTTGTTCGGGTTATAACGAAATGCATAGATTTTGTCATTACCGAGATCGCTGGCATATAAATACTTACCATCTGGACTAAAAGTTGTGGAATGAGCATGTCCACTTTCTTGGCGGCCCTTGACGTGACCAGAACCTTCCTCAAAAACAATATTTTGTACTTTTTCACCTAAATGACCGTTTGACAAAATTGGTAAAACAGCCACACCACCTCGCCCTTTATCGAACGCTGAATAGTTCGACACAAACAGGAATTTACCATCTAAACTGATTGTTGCATGTGTTGGATGTCCACCATGACTATCTACTGTGTTCAACACTTCCACCTTTCCGTTTTGAATAGATAATGCAGTCACCGCACCTTCGTTTTCTTCATTTGTGGTATATGCAAAACGGCTATCTTTCGATTTCACAATCCAAGAAGGACTTTTCATTTTCAACACTTTAACAGGAGTTAAAGTTCCATCTTTATTCACTTGAAGCTGGTATAAGCCTTCACTAGCTTGTTTTGGTTTTTGCACAAGCGGTGCATTAGGAATTGATGTCCATGTTCCTACTAAAGCAATTTGTTGTTGTGCAGCATTTACGGTGGAGCACCATCCAAATGACAAAAGCGTCAATGACAATGTTGCTGTTAATTTTTGAATTAGGCCACGATATTTAACATTTATATCGTTTTCCTTGCCATTTTTAATTTCAACATAAGTATCTATATTCACTAGTATATCCTTGAAAAAATCCACCTTATTTGCACTTATCAACAAGGTATATCAATCTAATTTCATTTAATGTTTCTGAAAACTAATTTATAAAACAGCAATTTTCAAGTGAATTTTCTTTAATCAATACCTATCCAAGGTTTTTTTACATTTAAGATAAACGATACTTTAGATGATAAATACTCAACTTTTTAAATGTTATGAAGGTATTATTAAATTAAAAGCCCACTATAGTGGGCTTTT
>NZ_JAVIMC010000087.1:0-229 GCF_031196995.1 Acinetobacter sp. 12966 | reverse complement strand
ATAAACTCTATAATGGTCAATCGACGCGTATTGATTTTGAAACTATTGAAAAGCTCTGCTTATTGCTAAATGTAGAAGTAGGGGAGCTTCTAAAATTACAAGCTGATGAAGACTAAGTTAATGAAATATTAATAAAAATAAGGTGACCAAATTTGGTCACCTTCCTTTTTTGAAGTATTTTTAATTGTGAGAACAGTCGTTAAATCTGGCTCTTTGGGCAGAGTTTTTG
>NZ_JAVIMC010000086.1:0-248 GCF_031196995.1 Acinetobacter sp. 12966 | reverse complement strand
AACTGAGCTAATTGTTCTTCAGTTAGACCACATTGCCATAATTGATTTAAGACAATAAGCGTCGTTGCTGCATTGGAAGAACCGCCACCTAAACCGGCACCCATCGGAATATTTTTTTCAATTTTTATATGGAGTCCGCAAGGATTTTGAGCGTGAGGGCGTAATATCTGTGCCGCCCGATAAATCAGATTTTGCTCAAGTTGAACCTCACCTAAACCTTCAATCTGAATCTCATCTTCAGATATAGG
>NZ_JAVIMC010000085.1:0-345 GCF_031196995.1 Acinetobacter sp. 12966 | reverse complement strand
TGAACGAGCAGGATGTAAATGAGATCCAAACAATCCAGGCACGCCAGTTGCGTCTTATACATTTAACTATGACGAGAACAGCAGCGATGCCTATGTGATCGGCACGGTTAAGGCGACTGATGCCGATGCTGGCACCACGCTGAGCTACAGCATCAGCAGTGGCAACGGCAATGGCTGGTTCGAGATCGACGCCAGCACGGGTGAGATCAGCCTGACCGCAGCGGGAGTGGCTGCTGCGGCCAATGACTTCGAGACCCTGGCGAACATCCACAACCTGGTGGTGACAGCAACTGATGGCACCAACAGCAGCAACATCAACGTGACGCTGAACGAGCAGGATGTAAA
>NZ_JAVIMC010000084.1:0-208 GCF_031196995.1 Acinetobacter sp. 12966 | reverse complement strand
TGTAGATTTAGCTGTACAACAGGATATCGTACAAAAAGCTGGTGCATGGTATTCATATCAAGGCAATAAAATTGGCCAAGGTAAAAACAATGTAATTCGCTATTTTGAAGAAAATACTCAAATAGCTGAAGAAATTGAACGTAATATCCGTGAACAATTGCTGACTACAGGCACAAATGGTGCAGTTCAAATTGAAGATGAAGAAGAG
>NZ_JAVIMC010000083.1:0-235 GCF_031196995.1 Acinetobacter sp. 12966 | reverse complement strand
GAAAATATAATTAATATTTTATGATTAAACCCATCATTAAGTTTTTATTGATATTGAAATTAAAAAATGGCTTAAAATTAAAAATTAGGTTAAAAGTATATTATCGCAAAGTCTCCCCCATTGAGGAGACTTTCTAAGTATTAAATGACTTAAGGATGAATTTTTTTCAATCCATCTTCTACAGCAAATTTAGCGTCCTCCCACTGTAAGCGTGAACTGCCTTTAACTTGTTCCC
>NZ_JAVIMC010000082.1:0-2735 GCF_031196995.1 Acinetobacter sp. 12966 | reverse complement strand
GGGATTCAGCGGACGCTTACGTTAAGTGGGGGTTTAGAGGGGGAAATAAGCCTCTTAAAGATTTTGCAATTTCAACTTGAGGTTAATAAATTTTTATTCAAAGCAAGATCGAACTACTTTGTAAATTGGGTATGTGCGATCTTGCATATTTTAAAACGTTTAATTCGCAATTTTTCTTGAACGAACGAGATGCTCTCTCAGATAGTAAGCACGGGCTGAACCCGTTTCTACTAGGCCAGTTAAAAGAACTAGACAGATCTGATACATCCTACGACTCAGCATTCCTCGATTTTCTACTTGCAAATATCTTCCAATAGACATTTCTAAATAGAAAGCAGTATTAACTTGCTTTGTAATTAACTCAGAATTAGCCTTGAATTTTTCAGCTAAAATCTCAATACCTTTATCAAAAAATAAATCATAAAAATTATGTATCAGCGAAGATAAGGCCATAAATACATGGCTATTATTTGCAGATTGCTTTGCAAACTCTAATAAATGTATACCCCCCCTTTCTATACACTTCCTATCACTTTCATGCCCTTGCCAACGAGTATCTGCATAAAGCTCTCCACGTAGCAATTTATTTAAGTCACTCTGTAGGCCTTGATAAGGATCATTAATATCATTTAGAGCAATCTTATGTAATTCAGGCTCTATCACCTTCCAGAGTGACCATATAGCATCAAAATCATTTTCTTTCTCTGCAGCAACATCGAATGATAATTTCACTGAATAAATAAAACTTGGTGCCCGTGAACATCCAGTAATTAATAATTCTTTAAAAGGCATGAAATTGTTATTTTTTGAGTGGATTACTTGTTCAATAAAAGAATCTTGTATATGTTTTTCGATATCATGATTTATTTTTTTTTCATCATCTGAACGATACTCTTTATATTCAGAATCAAAAACAAAATTTACAATTTTTTTCACTAAATTAATTTGTTGGGACTCTTTAGGGCTAAGAGGTATCATTAATATTGGTAAATGAATGTACCATGATGAGTGGCTTTCCAACGTAATTTCATCAACAATAAGTTTATATTCTCCCTTAATCAATCGTT
This sequence comes from Acinetobacter sp. 12966, assembly GCF_031196995.1. Classification (NCBI taxonomy): domain Bacteria; kingdom Pseudomonadati; phylum Pseudomonadota; class Gammaproteobacteria; order Moraxellales; family Moraxellaceae; genus Acinetobacter; species Acinetobacter sp. 12966. The sequence continues at coordinate 1,668 of NZ_JAVIMC010000082.1, read as the reverse complement.
GACGAAAATTTGCTATCTGACTTTTCCAATTTTCAAAAATATCTTTTAATTCTTGACCCTGCAAATAATGAAGCATGTGAATATCTGTTTCCTCTTTTCTAAACTTAGCATATTCAACAACTCCACTTAAGCAATAGGATGCTAATTTACTATCTATTGACCAAAGAAATTCTCTTACACCTTTGGCTGCTGAGACACAAACATTAACATTTGCATGCGTTAAAGCAGTAGCTAGAACAAATTTTAAATTATCTTTTTCCTTTACATCTAAATCCAATGTAAATAACTTTGACAAAACAAAAGCACATGCACATGCTCCCCAATTATCTGTTTTATCATATTGAGAGCTCCCATCTATTACATCAGCATGCATAACAACCGCTTCTAGAATTATATTAAAGCACCACTCTAGATCTTTCTGGTCCAAGTTATGAAAATCATCACGAATACAAACGGCTGCTACAGTTGTTATTGTTCCAACCCCCATTTCTGAGAAATCATGGATTTTCTTACTTTGTAAATCAACTAATAATTGCTTAGCTGCTTCTAAGCCATCTTTATATGATGCGATATAATCCTGTCTGAATCGGTTTTCTTCAAATAGTTGTTTTGCCCACAAATGCAAACTAAATATTGAGCTATTAGCATTAGACTTTTCAGCAACCTTCTGCTGCTCTTGTTTTAAATCTTCGGGGAGTTCAGAGGAGGTTTGAAACACAATTTGATCATTTTCTTCATCATTAATAATGTCCCAAGTTCTTGAATCTACTCTATGAACTAAATATCTAATATTTTTTTCGTTCCTAGCAGAAGCTTCAACTTTAAGCTGATCTATGATTTTTAATACATCTTCTTGCAACTTGGAATCGAATTGTAGTCTTATTAATAAGTTTTCTAATGACTCTCTTCTCCAAGGTCTAAGAGCTGCTTCTTTTCTCTCCTCTGCATAGATTTCGCTCATTACATCATTTTGATAATATCCAAACCAATTAAGCGTATTTTTGCCTCTTTCCTGTACCATTCGAGCCAAATCTAAAGAGTACATATCTGGATTATTTAGGATTGGGAAGGCTGATTTTCCAATCTTAGTAGGAAATCCAACAGCTATTGACGACAAAACAGAAGTAGTCATCACAGAGTTACTATTTCTTAATATATAATTATAAATCGATTCTATTTCATTTTCCTCACCACAATCACTAACATAGCCTATTAACCAATTTTCTAAAGCCATGAGAGCGCACTGTAGTACGTCAGGTAAGGTCGATACTCCTCTGTAACCTTTCCATAAGTGAGGAGATGCGTACTGTTTTATAACCGTTTCATCATTTAGTTTTAACTCAACTTGTTTGACTGTAACTTCGTCTACATATAAATGTCCTATTGAAGGATTTGCAAAATCAGATTGAGCATATGTTTCTGCACTTAGATTGCATAATTCAAGAATAAAATCTAAGCCCTTTTTAGGATGAAATTTCAATAAATATAGAAATGGTCCTTTCATACCACTAGCTGGAGAAAAATTTCTATCTTTATCTAGCCCAAAAGATTCATCTACCCCTATTCTGTTATATCGTGACCACTCATCATTTTCTTTTTCTTGTAGCAACCATTCATGCATTGCTAGCTTAATAATAAAATCAGGCCGGTGATCCTAGACAGTATCGT
>NZ_JAVIMC010000081.1:0-227 GCF_031196995.1 Acinetobacter sp. 12966 | reverse complement strand
ATGATTGACAAAAGTAAGTCCTCACTAAGCGAGGTTCTATCGCAGATTAATGATGGTGCAACCATTCTGATTGGTGGTTTCGGTACCGCAGGACAACCCGCTGAACTCATTGATGGTCTTATTGAACTCGGTGTTAAAGGCCTGACTATTGTCAGCAACAATGCCGGTAATGGCGATTACGGTCTGGCTAAGCTACTTAAAGCTGGTTCGGTTAAAAAAGTCATCTG
>NZ_JAVIMC010000080.1:0-350 GCF_031196995.1 Acinetobacter sp. 12966 | reverse complement strand
TGTGTAAGTACTTAATTTTCATTTATCCTTCAGAGGATAATTACAAAAGGTACTTCACATGGATGAAGCAACAATCAAAAGTATGGCTGCCGAATTGGCTAAAGGTCTAAAAACACCAGAAGACTTAAACCAAATGACAGCAGTCTTTAAAAAATTCATGATTGAAACTGCACTCAATACTGAACTTTCAGACCATCTCGGTTATGAAAAGCATCAGCCCAAGAAAGGCTCAAATAGCCGTAATGGGTTTAGTTCTAAAACCATTACAACTCAAGATGGACAACTGGCTTTAGATATTCCCCGTGATCGAGAAGGTTCATTTGAGCCACAAATTATCAAAAAGCACCAAA
>NZ_JAVIMC010000079.1:0-272 GCF_031196995.1 Acinetobacter sp. 12966 | reverse complement strand
CGCAGCTGCACCACCTACAATATTAAGCTTGTCACCAAGTTTACGATGTACATCTGCACCGCTGTTACCAGCAAAGTTCAAGCCTTTGTTTTCAAGCTCTGTCTTGGTGTTGTCAATTTTGGTATTTAGTTCAGTTTTCGTATTACCAATCGTGTTGTTTAACTCAGTTTTAGTGTCGTTAATCTGAGTTGTTAACTGATCTTTAGTGGTATTTAACTTGGTGTTGGTATCAGTAATCTGGATACCAAGGTCTTTCTTGGCATCATTCAGAT
>NZ_JAVIMC010000008.1:0-257 GCF_031196995.1 Acinetobacter sp. 12966 | reverse complement strand
AGTGAAAGGACTGGAATGATATTTTTTACTTCAGACTTCCTCGTAAAAAGCTTATTACTCTTCTTATTTCCCATTGTCTCGCCCTGAGAGTGATTTTAAATTGTCAGGATTATAAATGAGAATCATTGTAATTAACAATATTATTAATTGCTTTAAAATAATATATTTGAAATTTATTCAAACCCTTTTAGGGGAATAGGTATTTATTCCCCTAAAAGGGTTTGAACAGTGATTAGGTGTTCTTAAAAGTATTGAGG
>NZ_JAVIMC010000078.1:0-272 GCF_031196995.1 Acinetobacter sp. 12966 | reverse complement strand
CGTTGCCACTGCGATGCTTGGTCTAAAATATTAGCCACTTGCCCTAAAGCAAGACCGTTATTAATCATTGCTGTTGTGAGCAATGTACGTGCAGAAGCGGCACCGATAATACCGGCCAGATATTGCTCGGTAAAACGCCACCACATGCCATTGGCAATACTATTTGGGTTGAGGGTGAGGTGATTTTGCTCACAAAAATTTTCGAACGCTTGCGTAGTGGGTTGCTCACCCGTAATTCTCTTGGCTAGGGCAAATAAATCACCCACTTTTAA
>NZ_JAVIMC010000077.1:0-394 GCF_031196995.1 Acinetobacter sp. 12966 | reverse complement strand
TTGCAGACAATACACTGCCTGCGTTAACTGATGGTCCACACACCATTACCGTGACGGCAACAGATGCAGCAGGCAATGCGGGTACCGATACAGCAGTGGTGACGATTGATACCACAGCACCAAATGCACCAGTGCTTGACCCAATCAATGCTACTGACCCGGTGAGCGGTACAGCAGAAGCGGGTTCAACCGTGACGGTGAGCTTCCCTGATGGCACCACCGCAACAGTCGTGGCAGGCACAGACGGAACATGGTCAGTACCAAACCCGGGTAACCTGGTGGATGGCGATACAGTAACGGCAACAGCGACTGACCCTGCAGGCAATACTTCATTGCCAGGTACAGGCACAGTCTCTGCAGACATCACACCGCCGGTGGTTGCACTGGATGATGT
>NZ_JAVIMC010000076.1:0-227 GCF_031196995.1 Acinetobacter sp. 12966 | reverse complement strand
AGCTCAAGAACGTCTGTAGCATCGGCAGAAGTTGTCGCATGAGTCCAGTCCGACCAAGGTCCTATATTCCCGATCCTGTCGATCAAGCGGCCACGATAAAATTGAGTCAGATTTGACTGCAAGCCTTGAATCGCATGTGTGGTAGTTGGATAAGCGAATAAGCCTAATTGGGCAATATTACTGGTTCCATCTGGTGAAACTTCAATTTCAGTATAAGCCGTATCAAG
>NZ_JAVIMC010000075.1:0-437 GCF_031196995.1 Acinetobacter sp. 12966 | reverse complement strand
AAAAAAGCACCCGGTTGGGTGCTGTTACTTTTTCATTTCAATAACACTTAACGTTCTCGAAGTAATCATAAAGTTGCTTCTTGATTCCACATTTAATGGAATATTAACGCCCTCCTGTCGAGCAAATCCTGCTTTAAGTGTGTAGGTAACATTGCCAATAGTACTGTTATCATCAATAGCTGAAACGATAACCGCAGTCCCGTTGAAATTGACATTAATAGTACCAGTTTCAAGATTTGCACCTAATGAACCCCGTCCAATTAAATTTCCATTCCGATATATAGAAATATAAAAAGAAGCCATGGCCCTGTCATTTGCTGCAATTGGATTACCTCGTCCGTCACTTACACTAAAAGCGCCAAAAGTAGGTGTGCAAATATTTACTGAAGCATCAATTCTAACTTTTCCACCACTTCTATTCAACGTTACTTGTAAAA
>NZ_JAVIMC010000074.1:0-2882 GCF_031196995.1 Acinetobacter sp. 12966 | reverse complement strand
GGCTCTACGGAATAAGTGGTGGAAAGCTTAATTACTTTCCACTGGTAAATATTCATCATCTGAGTTGAAAGCATATTCAGACTCTCTGTGCATATCTTCCACTGCTTTGTGAAAACAAGAGGTACAATATCCATCTATTCCGTAGACACCATCAAATTCTAAATCCATAAATAAATAGTTTGAACACTCTTTACATGTTCCTTCGGATTCAAGAATTTCTATAATATCTTCTTCGGAGAGCACATCCTCATATTGAGGCTGTTCATCATAGAAATATTGTAGAACTTCTCTATGATTATCCTTGAATAGTAATTTAGCTCTAAGCATCTCAAAACTATAACCACGACCATGACGATTAATCACCTTTGCAATACCATTCATTGCTTCGGTATAACCATTGGTGAGTCGTTTGTCGAAGTAAGCTAGTATTTCTTCTCGCCAGTTCTTGATAGCAGTTAATAGTGGCTTAAAGTCTTTCTGTGATTTCTTCATCTCAGGTGGAACAATATCAATCCACTCATCAAGTAATTGCTCTGCATCGTTGCGATTTTCTTGGTCATAAATACAGTAAAACAATTCTTTTAGGTTATGGGCTATAGCAACATGCGGTTCATTGGCAAGCCACATATCAACATTGTATTTACCTTGTTCATCAAGGTCTTTGTAGCGCATACGAAGCAGTGATTTACGACGCATCCAATCTCTACCGACTGCTTTAGTCTTGTCTTTAGCCAATTGTATGCGAACACCATCCATTGCTTGATTTGCCATCCTAACCACATGAAACTTATCAACCACAATAGGAGTGTTAGGAAACACAGTACGTATAGCATCTTTGTATGGCTTCCACATATCCATAACAAAGCCCTCGATTGGAGCATTACGATTACGTTGAAGCCAATTAGAAACGAGAGCCTTATCTCGGCTTTCAAACATATCAATGAATGCTCGATGCTCTACGTTTGTGACAACGAATCTGAGTTTTCCATCGATAGTAGTTTCATCTATACCGATCCAGCCTTCTAGATCAGGCTTATATGCTTTGTTTAAACATTCGATGTAATTATTGGCAATTGTGCGAACAGTTTTATCATCACAGCCGATGTAATGCCCGATATTAACGAATGTGTCACGCAAACAGTTATCTTGAATATGCTCAACACAGCGCCACGTCATACGCATTTCTGGATGCATTGCATTGGTAGGTTGAGTAAAGGTGAAACGACAATCACGACATCTAAAACGCCTTAAAATGGCGTGGATGACAACTGGTTTACCTCGAACAGGGGCATCACGGTATGCAACTGTTTTAGTTCCATGCTTATAGATTGAGCTGTTACATTTTGGGCAAGCATCAGGATAACGTGTGTATTCAGCCTCAATAATCAGTTCATCACCATGTTTAGCATCTAATACTGTCCAGTTTGAAAGGTCTAGAATGTCGGTCATGAAGAGAGCTATCCTTCGTCAGAAAGCCAAAAGACATCTTCAAATTTTTCGCATACACCTGCTTTTTTGAGTTCCTCGTATATTGATAAAGCAGTATCAACCTTAACAGAGTTGCCCTGTTCAGCTCTTGTCACGTAGTTTGATAAAACCCTGCTACCACTAACAAAACCACATCTTTTAGATAGCTCATAGACTGTTAAGCCCGCCTTTTCACGTAAAAAGGCAACATTATTATGTACTTCCATTGCTGCACCACGAGTTAAATTTTAAAGCATTATAGCACAATAAAAGATAATTACTATTTTTTGTGATAGCACAATAAAAGTTATTGACACAACAAAAGTTATTAAATAAGATATCTCTAACAAGGCGGAAAGCCCTTAAAAAGAAAACCCCTTGCGGACGTCGAAATCAAGCAAGGGGCTTTTGTCAACAACCATAGAAGGAACATCGACATGACTACTTTAACTCAAATTGCAGTACCTTTCCATAATGCTGAATTGTATTTAGTGGAACACAATGGGCAACCTTATGTCCCTATGCGTCCAGTCGTTGAGGGTATGGGATTAACTTGGGCATCACAAACAGTTAAGTTCAATAGTAACAAAGCTCGTTGGGGTGTTTCGATTATCGAAACACCTACTTTAAGTGGTATTCAAGAAATGCTCTGTATTCCACTTCGTAAGCTATTCGGCTGGTTTACATCAATCAGCCCTAACAAGGTAAAACCTGAACTTCGCGACACCGTCATCATGTACCAAAACGAATGTGATGATGTTTTATGGGATTATTGGAGTAAAGGGCGGGCAATTAACCAACGCCATACTATTACGCCTGAGCAGAAATCTACCCTACAAGAGATCGTTGAGCGCAAGGCGGGAGACCAGCGGGCATTACGAGCACAGATATGGACTCGCCATAATAGGCACTTCAATATCAACTCTTACCACGAGCTGCTCACAATCCACTTTGATGATGCAGTGAAGTATCTAGAAGAAATGGAAGTGAAAGGTAAAATTGAGCAAACATCATTTGAATTGCTAGCTGCCGATACAACCAATAAGGTTATGGATTACTACTGGGCACTGCACCAAGAAATTAAACGGTTAGGCGGTAAAGTACCTGATGCTCCTAAATTTGATGAAGATACTCTAGTTAGAGCTACTGTCACTCGCATGGTGCAAGGTAGTCGTATGATGTTGCACTTGGGCTACGACAATAAACCTACAATCCAATTAATTCCGAGTGATAACTGGATTTTAAGTAGCGACAATATTGCACAAATTATTGGTGATCCATCGGGACCTAAGAAAGAGCTTCTACCTGAAATTATTCAAGCAGCAGCCAAACGCTTAACCAAATAATTCCACCACTTATTCCGTTTTACGGAGTATCTATGAATTATTGAATTCCACTAGATATTCCGTAGAGCC
>NZ_JAVIMC010000073.1:0-15312 GCF_031196995.1 Acinetobacter sp. 12966 | reverse complement strand
ACCATTACATTCCCTTTGCAATACCTTTTTTAATATTAGTGCAACAACAGTTCGCTTTTTAATCAAAAAGTGATAAAAATAGTCATTTTTTATATAAACATGGTTGTAAAAGCATCAATTTATCTAAAATTTTCTCGTCTTGATTCTTTTCTTGCCATCTAAGTGGACGACAATCAATATATTCACAGTATCCACCCTCTCCTTGCAGACACTGTTCATTCCAGCTTAATTGATATTGAAAGCTTCCTACATATCCAGCCGCCAACCCAAACTTATAATCACCACGACTTTGTGCATAAAGTTCAAAGATTATTTTTCCATTTTTCTCACATTGCCAAGAAAACTCCCTAGGCAAGTACATCTCTTTACCATTCGGTGTTTTAACCTTTGGATAAACTCTGTGGATATGTAAATTTACGTCTTCTGTAAAACTTTCAACAGGCTTTCCAAATTCTTGAATATCTAATCTTGAACATAGGATGATATTCCACTGATTTCTTATTTGTAAGAATGTAAGCTGCGTAGTTTCATTTAAGTTAATAATTTGGCACGTATAGAAACATAAAGATAAGAACGGCAAATGCAAAGCTCGCGCGTGTTTAAATCGCCCCAACCCTTCAATTTGATATTTCTGTCCTTTATAAAAAATTTCACCTTCACATACGCATAGTGTTGACCAATAGTCAGAAACACCCCACTGCAAAGCAGAGGCATTAGATATGTTTTCTGAAATCTGAATCGTAAGGTCACACCCCATTTCTGGGTCTAATCTCTGAAGGCGAATGATGGGAATTTGCCATTGAATCAGATCAGTTTTATCAAATTGATATAGCGTCGAATCAAACTGACATTGGCGTCGAATAGAATATGTTTTTAAATGTCCCACACTATGTTGGCTATTACTTACAAGCACTGTTGCAGTGTCGATAGCTGAAGTTGTAATGCTGTGGGCGTTATAACACAGAGGAATACGTGGCTGTCCCACTAAACTAATGTAATTAAAATAACGAAGTGGGGTTGGTAAATTTGGAAGGATCAAGCCTTGATAAACAATTTTAAAAAAGCCACGAGAAGGTTGATAAACAACCCCCTGTTTAGCATTAGGGCCCAGCTGCTGTAATTGATTAATTTCACTTATCAACTTAGGCATACTGAACCTCTTCTATTTTATGTTTTTAGTGTTTCATTACTCTTGCGTGCAAATAAAGTCGTAACAAAACCAGATAGAGCATAGATAATTGAAACTGTCAAAATACCCATTGGAATATTATAAGTGATTGCCGCAAAAATCAGTACTACTGGCAACATAACTACAAACGGAACGCGTTTACGATCCATCTGCTTGAAAGAATAATATTTAATATTGGAAATCATGAGTAATCCCACAATTACCATAAGAACAGCATTAATAGTTTGAATCGCAATATCACGTAAATCAAAAATGAAAGGATAATCGCGAGCAACCCAAACGAGTGAAATAATGATAATAGCAGCGAGTGGACTTGCAATGCCGATAAAATAACGCTTATCAACAACGCCAATTTGCACATTAAAACGCGCTAGTCGGAAGGCTGCGCATGCTGTATAAACAAAACAACAAGCCAAACCAATACGACCTAAATCATGCAAACTCCAGCTATACATCAGCATTGCTGGAGCCACACCAAATGCTAACAAGTCCGAGAGAGAATCATATTGTTCGCCAAAAGCACTTTGTGCGCCAATTGCTCGAGCAACTCGACCATCTAAGCCATCTAATAGCGCTGCAATAAAAATGGCATAGATCGCTTGGTTAAAATCCCCATTCATACTTGCAATGATGGAATAGAAACCGGACAACAGAGCAGCTGTTGTGATTAAGTTAGGCCAAAGATAAATACCTCGGCGCTTTACTTTTTGCCCTTCCGGATTATCTTCTTCTTCAACCACTTCAAATGTAATCCCATCAAATGAATGTTCATTATGAGTTAAATCTTGCTCTGGTTTAGGCGCATTTGTCATTATTTTCTATTCCAAACATGTGCATTGATTTAAGTTAACTGTTACTCACCTACCAACCAGCGAACAGCAGCATGACCACCAGTTTCTTGCATACGAAGATGCGGGAATAACCACTGTAGTGCTTGGTCTGCTTGTTCAGAGAACTGCCAAGGCGGGTTAATCACTAATAAGCCACAACCATTTAGACCTACAGGTGTGTCATCTGGCCATACACAAATTTCACAAACTAACTGACGGCGAATACCCGTTTTAAACATTTTCTTTTCAAAACGTTCAATCATCGCTCGGTCTTTGATTGGATACCAAACTGCAAAAACGCCCGTTGGCCATTTTTTATAAGCTTGTTGTAAAAGTTCAACTAATTGTGGAAAGTCTTTACGTTCTAATTCGTAAGGAGGGTCGATCATAACCAGACCGCGCTTTTCTTTTGGCGGAATTACACCGAGCAAGCCTTCGTATGCATCACGCTCATGTAAACCTGCACGTTTATCACGAATGTTATGGCGTAATTGCTGAAATACATCGCGCTGCATTTCAAATATAGTCGCCTTGTCGATTTCACGCATGCCTTGCAAAGCAAACCAAGGAGAACCTGGATAACTCCCCTTACCTTCTTCAGAACGCAATTGTTCTACTAACTTCAAATATTGCTGGATTGCTTCAGGTGCCTGACGCTTTTCCATATCAGATAGTTGAACTAGACGATGAATGCCTGTGAGAAACTCTCCAGACTTTTGTGCAGGTGCCAGAGATAAATCATATTTGCCTGCCCCTCCATGCGTATCGATATAACGATAAGGTTTATCTTTAGCATTTAAACGGTTGAGCAGCTGTAGCAAAAGCACATGCTTCATAACATCTGCAAAGTTGCCCGCATGGAAATGGTGACGGTAATTCATGTTGACTTTAATTCCTCAATTCAACAAATAGTTTAACATGAAAAAAATATTCTTTCGTAAGGTTGTGATCATCTAAAATAGAGCTGCTTGATATTTTTACGATCTACTCGAGGTTATATGCACTCTCATTCACTTCCTGATTCATGGAATTTGGATCAAATTTTAGATGATTTAAATGCGCATGGCTTTGCCATTATAAATCAAGCATATCCAGATCAATATCGCGCACAGGTTTCTCAAGAATGTAGCCATCATATGGATGAGTTTAGAGAAGCAGGCATTCAAAACGGCGTTGTAAGTAATATTCGTAGTGACCATATTCTTTGGATTAATGATCAACTTCCTATTGCTCAGCAACATATTGCAACCTTAACTTTATTCTCACAAAGTCTAAATCAAGCATTCTATTTAGGGATTAAAGAGGTTGAAGCTCATTTTGCTCGTTATAATTTGGGTGAATTTTATGCTTTACATCGAGACAATCCTCAACAAAAAAATGATCGTATTATCTCAACTGTCTATTATTTACATCCAGAATGGCAAGAAGATTGGGGGGGACAATTGCGACTACAAGATAAAAATGAGAAATGGCATATTGTTAATCCCGAACCCAATCGACTGGTAATATTTCAAAGCGATTTATTACATGAAGTATTAATTTCAAAACAACAAAGGCTATCTATTACGGCTTGGCTTCGTAGTGGAAATTCTATTTGGGTTTAAAGGTTACTCTTTAAATTTGATAAATGAACCCGATATAAAAGCTATTGATTAAAAAAGGTGATGGCGTATGCCTATTGAAAGTAAAACAATTGTGAACCGAATTGGTGAAACAGACCAACTTTATTTGACTGAAAATACGCCTGAGCTTGCTTTAGAGCGTGCTGAGTTACGCATGCAACTTGTAATATTAAGTCGTGTTCGCCAAGAACAGCTACATTTTCTACAAGAAGCTATTGTTTTGCTTGAACAAGCTCGGATGGAATATGAAGAAATGCCATTGAGCTTATATCTTAATTTGTCTTTACACTTAGCCAAAGCGTATATGCTTTATTTTGAACTAAATAAAGAAAAACGTTTTGCGTTGATTACTCAACAAATTTTGAAGCCATTAGCACATCATGAACATGCTGATATCTATTTCTTCTTGGCCTATGCGTCAGCAGCACGACAAGAGTCAGCGTTGACACGACATTGGTTAACTAAATATTTATCAACGTCTACATGTGATCTTGAATTACTTCATGGCCAACCTGTATTTGACCTTGTACGTCATGAGCCATGGTATAAAGATCAATTAAAAGTAAAGACACATTAAACTCTTAATGTAATAAAGCCTGTTTTACGCATTACGTGTAAAACAGGCTTTATTTTTATGAAATTATTTTTTTACACTGTCTTCATGCAGTTGCTCATTAAGCTCATCAATAACCACAATCCACTCATCATCTTTTTCCCAATGACTTTTTAAAAAATCACTTTGGCCCTTTGACCAAAAAGAAGCTTCATGTAATTTCTGTTCGGCTGGTATTTGATGTGTCTTAATAAAATTTTCGATACTTGCTTCATCAGAAGCTAAACCCAACTGATCAAATAAAAGCTCTAAAGTAGGTTGCTGCTCAAACATTGTTATTCTCCTATAACTTCTTTTAAATCATCTATTAACTAATCTATCAATAAAACGTTTTTACTTGCATGATAGTGTCTATATTTTCTTGTTGCTTTTTGTGTTTCCCTTCTAATAATTTAATAAAAAAGCACTCTATAAAAGAGTGCTTTTTTACATTTATCTATAAGATAAATTATTTCAACATGTCAGCAACTGCAGCACGTTCTTCTTCAAGTTCATTCAACGTAACGTTAATACGTTCACGGCTGAATTCGTCAATTTCTAAACCTTGAACGATTTTATATTCACCATTTTCAGTCGTTACAGGGAAACCAAACATTACGCCTTCAGGAATACCATAAGAACCATCAGATGGAATACCCATAGTTACCCATTTGCCGTTTGTGCCAAGTGCCCAATCACGCATATGATCAATTGCAGCGTTAGCAGCAGAAGCAGCAGAAGACAAACCACGTGCTTCGATGATCGCAGCACCACGTTTACCAACAGTTGGAAGGAACACATCTTTGTTCCAAGCAGCATCATTGATTTTGTCTTTTAAGCTTTCGCCATTTGCAGTTGCAAAACGGTAGTCAGCATACATTGTTGGAGAATGGTTACCCCAAACTGTCATTGTTTCGATATCAGAAACTGCAACGCCAGCTTTTTGAGCAAGTTGAGTTAACGCACGGTTGTGGTCAAGACGCAACATTGCTGTGAAATTTTTCGCAGGAAGATCTGGTGCAGATTTCATTGCGATGTAAGCATTAGTGTTTGCAGGGTTACCTACAACTAATACTTTAACGTCACGGCTAGCAACTTCGTTTAATGCTTGACCTTGACCGATGAAAATTTCACCGTTAACTTTTAACAAGTCAGCACGTTCCATACCAGGACCACGTGGACGAGAACCTACCAATAAAGCGTAGTCAGCATCTTTAAATGCAACTTTCGGATCATCAGTCCCGATCATGCCAGCCAATAAAGGGAAAGCACAGTCATCAAGTTCCATCATTACGCCTTTAAGCGCTTGTTGTGCTTTTTCAACTGGAACTTCAAGCAATTGTAAAATAACAGGTTGATCTTTACCTAACATTTCACCGCTTGCGATACGGAATAATAAGCTGTAACCAATTTGACCTGCAGCGCCAGTCACGGCAACACGAACGGGTTGCTTCATGTAATTGTCTCCAATGAGTGTCCTTAATCGGGCTAAATAGGAATTCCATCTAACCAAATCATCATAAACGGCAAAGATTGTACTCTAAAGATTTGGCAGATGCATGTAAAAGCGACCCGTTTTCACCAAAAGTCTGATAGAAAATACAAATTAATCTTTACAAATAGATTCAATGTATGGTGAGCATTTTTTTATGAAATGGATGTCACCTTTAGTAACTACCTTTAATCATGATTTCACCAGGGCAGTTCGATACCACATGATTTGCACATTGTTTATATTGGCCCTTTACCGTGTAACAAACTTTCACTTCTGTTAAGACCACATCCGAACGCGATAGTTGACAACTAAAACGGATACCATTTTGGGGTAAGCTAGGATTAAGGCGAACAAATTGCTGTCTTAATGCGGATTGTTGCATTTCAACATTTGTTGAACTTGTGAGACTAGCCGGAATTTTTAAACGTTCAGCAAAGTTAATAACCGTACGAAAATATTGGCTCGCATTCATAGGAACACACCCCCCTACATTTTTCCATAACTGCACACGAGCATTATTATCGGGCATAACCCGAGCCACGACTTTAGCTTGTAATGGAGAGAGAGTGGCCGAACTTTCTGTGGAACAATCAGTTTTAGTTGTTTCAGGCATAAGACCTGTAATTGTCAGTGAATATCCTTCAAGACATTTACGTTGTTTTTGTTTAGAAGGATCTAATGCACATGCAGCTGGTGTCATTTGCACATGCATAACATACCCCTGTAAATTAACAGGTTGGGCATGTAAAACGGAACTCATCAATCCTAGCCCTGCACAGATAAACCACCATGCAAGTTGCAAAATTGAACGAAGTTCCAAATATGTATATTTCATTTAATTAAAACTTGAATATGCCAATTAAAAGAAGATCCATCATCAACCACCTTAAGTTAAGGCGACGTACGCATTGGAATGACTTTCATACGTTGCGATAAGGACTGGGCACCTTGACCCAATATTACGCCGTAATGTGTTGCATTCGTCATAACATGCTTGACATAGTCTCTGGTTTCTAACAATGGAATTGTCTCTGTATATTGGTCAGCCGAAATGGGTTGATAGTCCGGTTGCCAACGTCTAGCCCGATTAGGCCCTGCATTATAACCTGCTGTTGCTAAAACAGGGTTATTGCTTAATTGTCCCTGAATCATTGATAAATAGAATGTTCCATATCGAATATTGGTATTCATTTCACTTAATGCAGCAGGATTATAAGTTTCACCCATTTGTCGTGCAATCAACTTCGCTGTACCAGGCATAATCTGCATAAGACCACCTGCTCCAACATGAGAACGTGCAGAGGTAACAAACCGACTTTCCTGACGCATTAAACCATAAGCCCACGCTGGATCAATTCCTGCATTGTAACTATGACTTACGACATTAGTCTTATGGGGAGTCACATAGCGATAAGTATCATTGTGCTTATTTGTTGTGCGATCTGCTGCATAAATTGCCCGATCAAACCATCCCATATCATGAGCACGCTTTGCTGCAGCTAAAAGTAAACCATCGTCATGCTGAAGATAGGCTTGGCGAACTGCCCAGTTCCACTCTCGGTTGGTATAAGTTGGATTTGCATTAATACGTCTTAAAGTAAAAGCACGGTTAAAGTGAATATTCTGATCTAAACGTCTTAAATCACTTGCTGTCGGCTGATCATCATAAGGTTGATGGTTATAACGCTCACCTAAACGATCTTTTGCTAAAAGATTATGATAGTCGTCACCAGCCTGAGCCAGTTTTCTATAAATTTGTTGTGCGGTTGCTTTAGAAGCACTATCGCCACGTTGCTCTGTCGCACGTGCTAACCAATATTGCCAACGATCTTCTTGTTTTTGGGTTACTGTCATACTATCAATAGCACGAATTAAACTTTCCCACGCACCAAATCTAATCGCCTGACGCGCATAAATTTCGGCTTCTTCCGGACTTAATGGGTAACCATAACTTGCATCAAAGTATTGTAGAACTTCACGATTAAAATTATTTTTCATGACCGTAGTACCACCAATATAGGCTACCGTACGATATAAATATTTTTGTACATTTTGTGGTGTACCTTGGGCAAGACGCTGCACATTTGAAAAAGCATTACTTAAGTCATTATTAGCTAAACGCCCTAAAGCAAAAATCAAATAAGCATAATCTGCATCATTTGTCTTAGGCGCACTCCACAAATAATTAAGTGGGTTGGCCTGAATTTGGTTAAGCTGAGCTAAGGAGAGATTTATTCCTAAACTTTGAGCAGTCGCAAGAGCCTGTCCAGATAAACCAGCACGTAATTGTACCCAGAGACGCTGTTGTTTATCTTGTGCGCTCATTAAAGGACTAGATAACATCATGCGCCCTAAACCGACACATGATTCCGGCTGGGATTCAGTTGCTAACCAAACATCTTTATATTCAGCAAAAACTAACGCATCGCCACTTTTCGCCCGCACCTGTGCTAAAGCACAATTTTCGGCTTGGTCAGGATTGGTAACATAAGATAAGACAGGTTGAGCAGATGCATAGTCAGCTTGTTTAACTTTTTCTTCAACATAATCTGCTGATAATTTTTCAGCCATTGCTGATTGTGGGTAGCGTTGAGCAAAGCTTATGATAGAGGCAGCAGGTTGAAACCCAAGGTTTGTATTAAGTTTCCAATATTCTGGGTAATATCCCAACACATCATTTTGCATTGCAAGCTGATATTGATCTAATAACGCGGTATTACCACTATTTGCAGCATTTAATGCATCATTGAACTGCTCTTCAGCAGCATAGGTAAATGAACAACCAAGTAAACACATAGCTCCTAACCAGCTACGATGCATATATTTATTTTTCATTACACGACTATGGATTGATGAGCTCTTTCTACTTGGTCTCATAAATGTGCTAAACCCTGACTATTCACCTTCAACGCATAGTTTAATTATTCTTCATGCTTTCTTTTGTTGTGTTATGTAACTCTATGATTCAACATCATTAAAATTCACCTAATTTACTTCACAAAAACCTTGTCATGTTCTGAAAGTTTACAGTTATCGGTTCAGCTCAAATACTGCTATAATAAATGGTTTGACCCATTTTGGGCCAATTTATTCTTTTTTAGATCGATCTGTTAGGAGCCTGCATGACGGTTCAAACCTTCATTCCCAATGGTGCCAAAGCTGCCTCAGAAAACACTGTTACCCAGCCAACGCACACCACTGATGTTTCAATAAAAAAACTTTATATTGAAACTCAAGGGTGTCAGATGAATGAGTATGACAGTCACCGTATGGCAGACCTTTTAGGGGATTCTCACGGCTACGTTTTGACGACCAACCCTAATGAAGCAGACATTCTGCTCATGAATACATGTTCTATTCGCGAAAAAGCGCAGGAAAAAGTATTTAGTGAATTAGGTCGCTGGCGCAAACTAAAAGATAAAAATCCTGATCTTGTGATTGGTGTCGGTGGATGTGTTGCCTCTCAAGAAGGTGACAACATTCAAAAACGTGCACCCTATGTAGACATGATTTTTGGTCCACAAACATTACACCGTTTACCACAAATGCTTGATCAACATAATGCTCAAGTAGAAAAACCTAAAAAAGATAAAATCAAACTGGTTGATATTTCTTTCCCAGACATTGAAAAGTTCGACTTTTTACCTGAACCACGTGTAGAAGGTTTTAAAGCATTCGTTTCTATTATGGAAGGCTGCTCTAAATACTGTTCTTTCTGTGTAGTTCCATATACACGCGGTGAAGAAGTTTCTCGCCCATTAGATGATGTACTTGCAGAAATTGCAGGTCTTGCTGAAAAAGGTGTCCGTGAAATTTCACTTCTTGGTCAAAATGTAAATGGTTACCGCGGAGAAACCTTCGAAGGTGGCATCTGTACTTTCCCTGAATTGTTACGACTCGTTGCAGAAATTCCGGGTATTGGACGTTTACGTTATACAACATCGCATCCACTTGAGTTCTCTGACGAGCTCATTCAGTGCTATGAAGATTTACCTCAAATGGTGTCACATTTACACTTGCCTGTTCAAAGTGGATCTAATGATGTTTTACAGGCAATGAAACGAAATCATACGATTGATGTTTATATCGACAAGATTGCCAAATTAAGAAAAATACGCCCTGATATGCACTTATCAAGTGACTTTATTATTGGTTTCCCTGGTGAAACTGATGAAAACTTCGCCGAAACACTTCAATTTATCAAAGACTTAGATTTTGATCACTCATATAGTTTTGTCTATTCAAAACGTCCGGGTACACCTGCATCAGAATTACCTGATACTACGCCTGAACACGTTAAAAAAGAGCGTTTAGCTCAAGTTCAAAAAGTGATTAAACAATCTAGCATTGAAAAAACTGACGCAATGCTTGGCAAAATTGAACGTGTTCTTATTGAAAAAGTCTCTGATCAAGACCCTAATATTTTATTAGGCACAGCTGACAATACCCGTCTAGTCACTTTTGTAGGTGATGCTGCTTGGGTTGGACGTTTTGCAGAGATCGAGATTACTGAAATTAAAACTTTAAATTTAGTTTACGGTGAACTCTTGAATCTTGAGCCTGACGTGGCGTAATGTAGAGGTATTCTAAAGTCTACTGAAAGGTTTTCTCTTGACTGCAGCGATTCGACGTACCGTAACATTTCCTGAAGTTTCAATGGAACGTTTAAAGAGCATCTTGGGTGCCTATAATGGGCACCTTAAGCAAATTGAACAGCGTTTAGATGTCAAAATTACTCATCGTGGAGATGTTTTTCATATCGATGGTGAGATTGATGCTGTTGGGAGAGCCGAAGCATTATTGCAACGACTCTATGAAGAGTCTGAAGCATCCCAGCAAATTAGTGCCGATCTATTACATCTGTTAATTCAATCCTCTCAAACTGAACGTAATTTCGAGTTAGTTGGAGAAGAGATGGATGAACATGATGCACCAATGGATGTCTACTTCCAGACTCGAAAAGGGCGTATTAACCCACGTGGTGCCAATCAAAAACGCTACGTACAGCGTATTTTGCAAAGCGATATTTCTTTTGGTGTTGGCCCTGCGGGTACAGGTAAAACCTATTTAGCAGTTGCCGCCGCAGTAGATATGCTGGAACGTAATGAAATCCAACGGATTTTACTTGTACGTCCTGCTGTAGAAGCTGGGGAAAAGTTAGGTTTTCTACCGGGTGATTTAACTCAGAAAATCGACCCATACCTACGCCCTCTTTACGATGCTCTTTACGAAATGCTCGGCTTTGAAAAAGTTGCCAAGTTAATCGAGCGTCAAGTGATTGAAGTTGCACCTCTTGCATATATGCGTGGTCGCACACTTAACCATTCATTTGTAATTTTGGATGAGGCTCAAAACACAACGCCTGAACAAATGAAAATGTTCTTGACCCGTTTAGGTTTTGGCTCTCGTGCAGTGATTACAGGTGACATTACCCAAGTAGATTTACCTCGAGGTCAACAATCTGGTTTGGCACATGCACTACGTGTACTCGAGAATATTAAAGAAATTCATATTACCCGTTTCCATTCCCGTGACGTTGTACGTCATCAACTTGTTCAAAAAATTGTTGAAGCGTATGAAGGATGGGATGGTGAACAACAGCGTCTTAATGCTGAAGCACGTGCTGAACGCAAAGCACGTCAAGAAGCATTAGTTGCTGAAAACGATACAGCAGCAGACTTGCAACATCAGGATGCTTAAGGATTCATTTTGAAAATCAGTTTAAGTTTACAACAAGACTTTCAATCATCTGAGTTAGAGCTCAAACGAGCTCAACTCAAAAAAATTATTGAGACAACTTTACGCCACGTTGGTTATAAAGAAGATTGTGAAATTGGGGTTGCTTGCGTTGATCTGAACGAAAGTCAGCAACTCAACTTGCAGTACCGAGAAAAAGATAAACCGACTAATGTTTTATCTTTTCCAAGTGATATTCCCGAAGAAGTTTTACCAATGCTAGATGCCTTACCTCTAGGTGATTTAGTTATTTGTATTCCGGTGGTATTACAAGAAGCATTAGAGCAGAAAAAAACTGCCCAAAATCATTTTGCACATCTATTAGTTCATGGTGTTTTACATTTACTCGGTTATGACCACGAAACTAGTGATGATGATGCAGAAGAAATGGAAGGCTTAGAAATTGAAATTTTAGCAAAACTTAATATTTCAAATCCTTATCAGGAATAATGTGATCATTATTAAAATGTGGATATCCTAAAAGTTATCCACATTTTTTTAATTAGTGAACCTCAAATTCAGCTTCCGCTGGATTAAAACGCCAAGTACGAACAATACGCAACTCCGAAATATCTTTCATATTTGCATCAAAATGCCCAAATGGCGCACCGCGACGTACTGAAGACTTTGCAGCCTCATCAAGTATTGAATGCCCTGAGCTTTCAAGCAAACGGATTGCACGAATTCCGCCTTGAGCGTTCAAAATCACCATTAAACGAACTTCACCTTTGAGCTGCTGTTGTTTCGCTTCTTCGGGATAATAGCGATTACCGTAAAGCTCTACTTTTTCACGAAACTTATCCAAATAAGCAGCCGAGGCATCTTTCTTCGCTTGAATTCCATCTACTGTTTTTATTTTTTGCTGGCGACTAAAATCTTGTCTACGTTGTAAATATTGTGCTTCAAGGCTCGCAACCAACGCAGCTTTTGCTTGAAATTGACTTTGTAATTGTTCTAATTCCTTTTTCCTTTGACTTGCATCAGCTTGTTTCTGCCAACTTAAAACCGTCATTAGAACTTTTTCTTCAAATTTAAGCTCTCTTTGTTGCTGAATCTTTTGCAAAGTTTCTAACTCTGCATTCCCCGTTGAAGCATCATTAAGCATCGGATTGGGAGTATCACTAGAAGTCCGGTGAGCCTCACGAAATGCACCTGAACCCTGCTGGTCTGCTTGCGCCAAAAAATCTGCCTGAACAACTGGCTCATTGGTTGGTCGAATTGAAATTGCAATTTCTTTAGTAGACTGCTCTGAGGGGCTAGGCATGGCAAAGTTAATGAGCAATACAAGAATATGCAGTAAGATTGCTAATATTGTTGCAGCAATAAAGACTCGGTCTTTCCACCAATAATGAAAAGACTCTATAGATAGACTTCTTTTGTTCAACATAATCTTAAAAGCATATAAATGCCTTTTCCCCACGGTTTAATACCGAATAAAACATAAACTGATATTCAAATCTGGATAAAAGTGTGATTCACTTCAAATATAGGATTTTATCCATTTTCATTTTGTCAAAATGTATCAATTAAATTTGTTACACTGCAATATCAAAACCCGTTTTTTATCATAATAAAGATTGTGTGGGCTCTTTAGTAAATTATCTTCTGGAAGTTCTTTTATGCAAACGCTATTTTCCTCATTAGTCAGACGTCTTCAAAAAGTCTATAAAAAAGCAGAAGCATTCATTGAGGAAGAAAGAGATTTTACATTATCGCAAACCTTTCTGAATGCCACTTTACAACGTTATGTCACCAATAATGTTGAATTTTTAGATGACCTACATGCTGATCTTTATCATGACTGGTTAAGGTTATATGCAACCATGCATGTAAAAGGTTTAGAAACCACATTATCGGTTGATTTAAAACTGATCCAGATGGAATTTAATAAAGAACAACAACTTTTAGTTTTTGAACAAATTAGCAATACACAAATTATCGAGGCGAAATATAAAAACTTTTGGCAAAAAATCGCCGTAAAAGCCGCAGTTTTTTACTACCATAAAATTTTGAAAAAAGACCCTTTGGGGATGATTCTTGAACGTTTTAATGTAGCAGAAGAACGCGACGAACTTATATTCCTTGATCTCAATCGTTGGTTTGGTAAAAAAGCCAGCATCATCGAGACTTTAGGCAAAGTACATGTAAATTATGCAAGAGTTCGTGAAGCTGAGTTAGTCGTGTTTGGAAATGTGAATTTAGCAGCCTTACTTTCTCGTGATCAGGATGACGATTTTGAAGATGAATTAGAAGATTCAGAAATAACGCCAATCCAGCAAAAAGATGAATAAATCGTTATAAATGAAAATTAATTGGCTGCCAAAAAACACAAATAGATTACACATTTAGCATAAATCCTGATTTTTTCTCCATGATCAACAGGCATAATATGTTTAAGTTACAGATGCATCAGCACTGACTTTTTAGTCTGTACAAGGATACTTACTTATGGCAACAAAATTTCTGAAATCATTTGGCATCGCAACAGGTATTTCAACAACTTTGCTTTTTGCAGGCTTCTCAAGTCATGCTCTTGCCATGAGCCCATTTCAGGCAAATTATCAGTTTACTTATAATAACAAGGGTATGGGTACGGCTACACGTGCCTTAAGCCAGCAAGGTAATAACTGGACTTATAATTTCACTGCAAAAGCAGGTGGAATTGCTTCTGCAAGTGAAACAAGTAAATTCAGTTTCACTAATGGCAAAATCGGGTCTCAAAGTTTTAGCCGCACCAGCAAAATTTTGATTCATAACAACACCATGAGTATTAACTTCAATCCCAATAGCAAAATCATTTCTACAAAGAAAGATGATAAAGCCCGTTCATTCGCTTGGCAGGCAGGTGTTCTTGATGAGCTAAATGCAGAGTTACAGCTTCGTGAAGACTTAAAAAATGGTTCTCTTAAAGCATCTTACCCCCTTGCAGATGCAAAAGAAGTTGAAAACCGTCGATTTGTAAAACAAGGTAATGAGAAAATTAAAACCTCTTATGGAACATTCGATACCATTAAAGTCGTTTTACAACACAAAAAGCCTGAACGCAGCACAATCTTTTGGCTAGCACCAAAATTAGACTATTTACCTGTTAAAGTAAGCCATATTGATGGTAAAACTTCTTATGGGTTGTTATTAACAAGTTATACAGGTAAGACGAATTAAAGCTTGCATTTTTTTGGATGCTTTTTAAAATACGCATTTGCTTTAAAAAGCATCCGTCTAGAGGATTCTCCCGTGCACGCACTAGAACAGAAAATCTTAACAGAAGGTATCGTTCTATCTGATCAAGTCTTGAAAGTCGACGCTTTCTTAAACCACCAAATTGATCCTGTATTAATGCAGCAGATTGGTAAAGAATTTGCCGCTCGCTTTAAAGATGCAGGGATTACCAAGATTATTACCATTGAAGCATCAGGTATTGCACCTGCAATCATGGCAGGTTTAGAACTTGGTGTACCTGTAATTTTTGCTCGCAAATATCAATCATTGACGTTAAAAGATGATTTATATCGTTCAAAAGTATTTAGTTTTACTAAACAAACTGAAAGTACTATTGCGATTTCAAATAAGCACCTTCATTCAACTGATAAAGCATTAGTTATTGATGACTTCTTGGCGAATGGTCAAGCAGCATTAGGATTGATTGATTTAATTCACCAAGCAAATGCAGAAGTTGTTGGTGTAGGTATTGTGATTGAAAAATCATTCCAACCGGGTCGTGATTTATTGCTAGAAAAAGGCTACCGCGTTGAATCATTAGCACGTGTTCATTCTCTTACAGATGGCAAAGTTACTTTTGTAAAAGAATAAGATGTACATTTAAAAAAGAGCGGATATCCGCTCTTTTT
>NZ_JAVIMC010000072.1:0-200 GCF_031196995.1 Acinetobacter sp. 12966 | reverse complement strand
TTACATAATTACTCTTACAGTTCAGAACTCTCATGTAAGCATCCGGTGCAGCAGGATGAGC
Organism: Acinetobacter sp. 12966; assembly: GCF_031196995.1. Classification (NCBI taxonomy): domain Bacteria; kingdom Pseudomonadati; phylum Pseudomonadota; class Gammaproteobacteria; order Moraxellales; family Moraxellaceae; genus Acinetobacter; species Acinetobacter sp. 12966. The sequence continues at coordinate 139 of NZ_JAVIMC010000072.1, read as the reverse complement.
TGGATCAACATGCTCAAGTTGAGGATCAACGTTACTCATTCAATCAACTCAAGAAAATCTTTTTCGTTTCATTAGGATCAATAGCATGATGTAAGTTCACCTTACTCCCGTCCGAATACCCTTTTACTCGTGCTTGATT
>NZ_JAVIMC010000071.1:0-304187 GCF_031196995.1 Acinetobacter sp. 12966 | reverse complement strand
GTTGCGAAAGTAACTGCATAAGCATATTATAGTGACGGATTACGTCTCAAGTTGAGGGCTTTGGCTCTCAACTTGCATTATAGGTCAGTAGTTCAATTGGTAGAGCGTCGGTCTCCAAAACCGAATGTTGGGGGTTCGAGTCCCTCCTGACCTGCCATATTTTGAAATAAAAAGCTTGATGCTGGCTTAGTTGTTCATATAATAAGTCGCGAGTTCTACGACGAGTACAAAAATGTCGAATGATAAATCGCGTGACGCATTGAGCGACGCGCCAATTCCTCAAAGAAATAATTCTGCTGAAGTTGTTCGTTCTGGTTCGCCTTTAGATATTGTTCTATGGGTGATTGCAATAGCATTGTTGCTTTTAGCTACCATGGTGAATCAACATTTGCCAGCGTATTGGGCGCCTGCAAATAATGTTTGGGTGCGCGTTGGGGCAATTTTTGCTTGTATCGTTGTGGCTTTAGGTTTATTATACGCCACCCATCAAGGTAAAGGCTTCGTTCGCTTGCTAAAAGATGCACGAGTCGAATTGCGTCGAGTAACTTGGCCAACAAAACAAGAAACAGTCACTACATCGTGGCAGGTTCTATTGGTTGTAGTTGTCGCATCATTGGTTTTGTGGTGCTTTGACTATGGTTTGGGTTGGTTAATTAAGTTGATTATCGGGTAAAAGAGCTATGAAACGTTGGTACATTATTCATGCCTACTCTGGCTATGAAAAACAAGTGATGCGTTCACTTACAGAACGAATCCAGCGTAGCGCTGTTGCCGATAGCTTTGGTGATGTCCTTGTTCCTACCGAAGAAGTGGTAGAAATGAAGGATGGTAAGAAACGTAAATCTGAGCGTAAATTCTTTCCTGGCTATGTGTTAGTCGAAATGGAAATGAATGATGATACTTGGCATATCGTTAAAGAATGTCCAAAGGTTCTAGGTTTTATTGGTGGAACACCTGAAAAACCAGCACCAATCACTCAACGTGAAGCAGATGCGATTCTTGCGCGTGTACGTAATACTGGTGAAGCGCCTCGTCCTAAAACGATGTTTGAGCCAGGTGAAGAATTACTTGTTATTGACGGTCCATTCACAGACTTTAAAGGTGTAGTGGAAGAGGTTCAATACGATAAGTCACGTTTAACGTTGACGATTAATGTATTTAATCGACCAACTCAGGTTGAACTCGAGTTTCGCCAAGTCGAAAAAACGATTTAATCTCAATTGGTTGAAAAGCGCCCGATTTTATCGGGCATTGTTGTTGTAACAGTAGTGTTGCGTAAAGATTGGGGAGCCTAGCGGCGTTTGTACCCAGAGGTATTTTAAAATGGCTAAGAAGATTGACGGCTATATCAAGCTGCAAGTTCCAGCTGGTAAAGCAAATCCATCTCCACCAATTGGTCCTGCGTTAGGTCAACGTGGTGTAAACATCATGGCATTCTGTAAAGAATTCAATGCTGCTACACAAAAAGTTGAACCAGGTCTTCCAATTCCTGTAGTGATTACTGTGTATAACGACAAGTCGTTCACATTCATCATGAAAACTCCTCCAGCTTCTATTCTTCTTAAGAAAGCTGCTGGTATTCAAAAGGGTTCATCTGTACCAAACAAAACTAAAGTTGGTAAGTTGACTCGTGCTCAGTTAGAAGAAATTGCGACTACTAAAGAACCGGATTTAACTGGTGCTGATTTAGACGCACGTGTTCGTACCATCGCTGGTTCTGCACGTTCTATGGGCTTGGAAGTGGAGCTATAAGACATGGCAAAGTTAACTAAACGTCAAAAAGCCATTGCTGCTGCTGTTGAAGCAAACAAAGTTTACACTTTGGAAGAAGCGGTACAAGTTCTTAACAGCCTACCTGCTGCAAAGTTCAAAGAATCTTTGGATGTAGCTGTAAATCTTGGTGTAGACCCACGTAAATCTGACCAGGTTGTTCGTGGTGCAACTACATTACCTGCAGGTACTGGTAAAACTGTACGTGTAGCTGTATTTGCTCAAGGCGCGCAAGCAGAAGCTGCTAAAGAAGCTGGTGCTGATGTTGTAGGTTTTGATGACCTTGCTGAAAGCATCCAAGGTGGAAACCTTGACTTTGATGTTGTAATCGCTGCTCCTGACGCTATGCGTGTTGTTGGTAAGCTCGGTACAATTCTTGGTCCACGTGGTTTAATGCCAAACCCTAAAGTTGGTACTGTAACTCCTGACGTAGCGAATGCTGTTAAAAACGCTAAATCTGGTCAGGCTCGTTACCGTGTAGACAAAGCGGGTATTATCCATGCTGCGATCGGTCAAGTAGGCTTTGATGCTGCTGCTATCCGTCAAAACGTTGAAACTTTAGTTGCTGACTTGAAAAAGTTAAAACCTGCAACTTCTAAAGGTGTATACATCAAAAAGATCACTTTGAGCTCAACTATGGGTCCTGGTCTTACTGTTGATGTAAACAACGTTTCTAACTAAGTTTAGACTTAGTAAAGAATTTTAAAGTCCTGATTGGGGACAGAACTTAAATAGAAATATTTTTCTATTTGGTTGGGTAGGGCAAAGCTTTATCCCTTACCCATCAGGCGGACTTTGAATTGATAAATGAGAATTTATCAGCGTCAAAGACCTCAGGCGAAAAGATGTTATTTTCGAATAGCACTTTTCTTAATAAACCAGCCTGCGTAGACGCGGTGGTGTGATTTGTTCCTCCTCCGCGTGTAAGTCGAAAGGCTTACGAATTGGGAGTGTGCCCATTGGGTACATAAATCACCTTAGGAGGTTTTACAATGGCTCTTCTTATTGAAGACAAAAAACAGATCGTTGCGGAAGTAAGTGAAGTTGCTTCTAAGGCGTTTGCAGCCGTTGTTGCTGACTACCAAGGCTTAAGCGTAGAGCAATTAACAACACTTCGTGTTGAAGCTCGTAAGTTAGGTGTTTCTACACGTATTGTACGTAACACTTTAGCTAAACGCGCACTTCAAGATACTCAATTCAATATCTTGAACGACAACCTTGTTGGTCCAACAATTCTAGGTTTTTCAACTTCTGAAGATGACATGGGTGCAGCTGCACGTTTGTTCGAAGATTTTGCTAAAACTAACAAAGCATTTGAATTAAAAGCTGCTGCATTTGACGGCAAAGTTTATCAAGGTGCTGACGTTAGCGTAATTGCAAACCTTCCGAACCAAGAGAAAGCTCTTACTATGCTTGCCTCTGTCCTTCAAGCTCCTATTTCGAAATTGGGTCGCCTTATTACAGCGCTCAAAGAGAAAAACGAGTCAGAAGCTGCTTAATCAATTTTACACACCATTCAATATCCATTTGGAGTTATTCTCATGGCTTTAACTAACGAAGAAATCTTAAACGCAGTTGCTGAAAAAACTGTTCTTGAACTTGTTGAATTAATTTCTGCTTTCGAAGAGAAATTCAACGTTTCAGCTGCAGCTGTTGCTGTTGCTGCTCCAGCTGGTGGCGCTGCTGCTGCTGCTGAAGAACAATCTGAATTCAACGTTGAGTTGACTTCTTTCGGTGCTAACAAAGTAGCTGTAATTAAAGCAGTTCGTGAAGCAACTGGCCTTGGTCTTAAAGAAGCTAAAGACCTAGTTGAAGGTGCTCCTCAAGTTCTTAAAGAAGGCGTTTCTAAAGAAGAAGGCGAAGAACTTAAGAAGAAACTTGAAGAAGCTGGTGCTACAGTTACACTTAAGTAATTGTAAAAGGAGTCGGTTTTTAAATCGGCTCCATAAAATGGCTGATGGCTCTTGGGTCATCAGCCTTTTTGCGTTACAATAATCGGCTCGATTTTTGTTAGTTTTGTTTGATTTTTGAGAAAATCAGAATAAGACAAGTAATTTCAAATGTTTACCAATATTTTTCTTTTTTAAAAATATTGTTAAGCGTTTTTATACCACTAAAAATTGCAGCATTTGTAAACAGTGGTGGCCATATCGGCCTGCGTAATTCCTTCTGAGCCCGTTCTGCAGGCGGGCTTAGTTTACTTTCCGAGGACTCCAGATGGCATACTCATATACCGAAAAGAAACGGATCCGTAAGAATTTTGGTAAATTGCCCCAAGTAATGGATGCACCGTACTTACTTTCGATTCAGGTCGATTCGTACAGAACATTCTTGCAAGATGGCAAAACTCCAAAAAACCGCGAAGATATCGGTCTCCAAGCCGCATTTCGTTCAGTTTTTCCTATCGAAAGTTATTCTGGCAATGCTGCTTTAGAATTTGTTGAGTATAGCCTTGGTAAACCTGAGTTCGATGTACGCGAATGTATTCTTCGTGGTTCGACTTATGCGGCACCAATGCGCGTTAAAATTCGTTTGATTATTAAAGATCGCGAAACTAAATCAATTAAAGACGTACGAGAACAAGAAGTCTATATGGGTGAAATTCCACTCATGACTGAAAACGGTACATTTGTTATTAATGGTACTGAGCGTGTAATCGTATCTCAATTACACCGTTCACCAGGCGTTTTCTTTGATCACGATAAGGGTAAAACCCACTCAAGTGGTAAAGTGTTGTATTCAGCACGTATCATTCCTTACCGTGGTTCATGGTTAGACTTCGAATTTGATGCGAAAGACTTAGTTTACGTACGTATTGACCGTCGTCGTAAATTACTTGCTACTGTTGTATTACGTGCATTAGGTTATAACAACGAACAAATCTTGAATTTGTTCTATGAAAAAGTACCTGTGTATCTTGATATGGGTAGCTACCAGATTGACCTAGTACCTGAACGTTTACGTGGGGAAATGGCTCAATTTGATATTGCTGACAATGACGGCAAAGTTATTGTTGAGCAAGGTAAACGTATTAATGCTCGTCACGTACGTCAAATGGAAGCTGCTGGTTTAACAAAACTTTCAGTTCCTGATGAATACTTATATGAGCGTATCACTGCTGAAAATATTACTTTGCGTGATGGTGAGGTAATTGCTGCGAATACTTTGTTAAGCCATGAAGTTATGGTGAAGTTGGCAGAAGGTGGTGTTAAACAGTTCAATATCTTGTTTACGAACGATATTGATCGTGGTTCGTTTGTTGCTGACACTTTACGTGCAGATACAACGGCTGGTCGTGAAGAAGCATTAGTTGAAATTTATAAAGTAATGCGTCCAGGCGAGCCGCCAACAAAAGAAGCTGCTGAAAACTTATTCAATAACTTATTCTTCTCTTCTGAGCGTTATGACTTATCTCCAGTAGGTCGTATGAAGTTCAACCGTCGTTTGGGTCGTCCATACGAAGTTGGTACTGACCAGAAGTCACGTGAAGTAGAAGGTATTTTATCGCACGATGATATCATTGATGTATTACGTACATTAGTTGAAATCCGTAACGGTAAAGGTGAAGTCGACGATATCGATCACTTGGGTAACCGTCGTGTACGTTCTGTTGGTGAAATGACTGAAAACCAATTCCGTGTTGGTTTAGTTCGTGTTGAACGTGCAGTTAAAGAACGTTTAAGCCAAGCAGAAACAGATAACTTGTCTCCACAAGATCTAATTAACGCTAAACCAGTTGCAGCTGCAATCAAAGAATTCTTTGGTTCAAGCCAATTATCTCAGTTCATGGACCAAAACAACCCATTATCTGAGATTACGCATAAGCGTCGTGTATCTGCGCTTGGGCCTGGTGGTTTAACACGTGAACGTGCGGGCTTTGAAGTACGTGACGTACATCAAACTCACTATGGTCGTGTATGTCCAATTGAAACGCCGGAAGGTCCAAACATTGGTTTGATTAACTCGCTTTCAGTATATGCAAAAGCAAATGACTTTGGTTTCTTGGAAACACCTTACCGTAAAGTGGTAGATGGTCGAGTAACTGATGCAGTTGAATACCTTTCTGCGATTGAAGAAGTAGGTACTGTAATTGCACAGGCCGATTCTGCAGTAGATAAAGATGGCAACTTAACAGAAGAGTTTGTTTCTGTTCGTCATCAAGGTGAATTCGTACGTATGCCACCAGAAAAAGTGACGCATATGGATGTTTCTGCTCAGCAGGTTGTATCTGTTGCTGCATCACTTATTCCATTCCTTGAACACGATGACGCGAACCGTGCGCTTATGGGTTCAAACATGCAACGTCAGGCAGTTCCTACTCTACGTGCGGATAAACCGCTTGTAGGTACAGGTATGGAAGCGAATGTTGCACGTGACTCAGGTGTGTGTGTAATTGCAAACCGTGGTGGTGCAATTGAATACGTAGATGCTTCTCGTATCGTTATTCGTGTAAACGAAGATGAAATGATCGCTGGTGAGGCTGGTGTAGATATCTACAACCTCATTAAATATACGCGTTCTAACCAGAACACTTGTATCAACCAAAATATTATCGTGAATTTGGGCGACAAAGTTGCTCGCGGTGATATCTTGGCAGACGGTCCGTCTACAGATATGGGTGAGCTTGCGCTTGGTCAAAACATGCGCGTTGCGTTCATGACTTGGAATGGTTACAACTATGAAGACTCGATCTTATTATCTGAGCGCGTACTTCAAGAAGACCGTTTAACCTCTATTCATATTCAAGAATTATCTTGTGTAGCGCGTGATACTAAGTTAGGTGCAGAAGAAATTACTGCCGATATTCCTAACGTTGGTGAAGCTGCACTTTCTAAACTTGATGAATCAGGTATCGTTTATATCGGTGCTGAAGTTACAGCAGGTGACATCCTTGTTGGTAAAGTAACGCCTAAAGGTGAAACTCAGTTAACTCCTGAAGAAAAATTGCTTCGTGCAATCTTTGGTGAGAAAGCAGCTGACGTTAAAGATTCATCTTTACGTGTTCCATCTGGTACAAAAGGTACAGTTATCGATGTTCAAGTCTTCACTCGTGATGGCTTAGAGAAAGATGACCGTGCATTGGCGATCGAAAAAGCACAACTTGATGCTTACCGTAAAGACTTGAAAGAAGAATATAAGATCTTTGAAGAAGCAGCTCGTGAGCGTGTAATTCGTTTGCTTAAAGGCCAAGAGTCTAATGGCGGTGGTTCAACTAAACGTGGTGACAAACTCGTTGAAGAAGTGTTATCTGGTTTAGAGCTTGTTGATTTACTTGAAATTCAACCAGCAGATGAAGCAATCGCTGAGCGTTTAACTCAAATTCAAGTGTTCTTAAAAGAAAAGAGCGCAGAAATTGATGAGAAATTCGCTGAGAAGAAACGTAAGCTTGCAACAGGTGATGAATTAACAACTGGCGTATTGAAAGTTGTTAAAGTTTACTTAGCTGTTAAACGTCGTATTCAGCCTGGTGATAAGATGGCTGGTCGTCACGGTAACAAGGGTGTTGTATCTAACATCTTACCTGTTGAAGACATGCCACACGATGCTAACGGTGTACCAGTAGATATCGTATTGAACCCGTTGGGCGTACCATCTCGTATGAACGTGGGTCAGATTCTTGAGACTCACTTAGGTATGGCGGCTAAAGGGCTTGGTGATAAAATCGAGAAAATGTTGAAAGAACAGCGCACAGTTTTAGAACTGCGTGAATTCTTAGACAAGATTTATAACAAAGTCGGTGGTGAGCAAGAGGATCTTGATAGCTTAACTGATGCTGAAGTCTTGGCACTTTCAGGCAACTTACGTGCCGGTGTACCTTTAGCTACTCCTGTATTCGATGGTGCTGAAGAAAGCCAAATTAAAGACTTGCTTGAGTTAGCTGGTATCTCTCGTACAGGTCAAACAGTATTGTTTGATGGCCGTACTGGTGAACAGTTTGATCGTCCTGTAACTGTAGGTTACATGTACATGCTCAAATTGAACCACTTGGTTGATGACAAGATGCATGCGCGTTCAACTGGTTCTTACTCTCTTGTTACACAGCAACCGCTTGGTGGTAAAGCACAATTCGGTGGTCAGCGTTTCGGTGAGATGGAGGTCTGGGCACTCGAAGCTTACGGCGCAGCATATACTCTCCAAGAGATGTTAACTGTTAAGTCGGATGACGTTGAAGGTCGTACACGCATCTATAAGAATATTGTAGATGGTAACCATTATATGGACCCGGGTATGCCTGAATCGTTCAACGTATTGACCAAAGAGATCCGTTCTTTAGGTATCAACATTGAACTGAAAAATGGTGACTAAGTCGTAAGACTCACGATTTTTTAGGTAAAAACAATATTTGTGACCCAGTCGGGTAAGCATTGCTTCCCGACACACGGAGAAAAAAATTGAAAGACTTGCTCGATATCATGCGTAAGAAAACGGACTCAGATGGTCATGCACCAATTGAGTTTGACCGTATCCGTATTGGTCTTGCGTCACCAGAAATGATTAAGTCATGGTCTCATGGTGAAGTTAAAAAACCTGAGACAATTAACTACCGTACTTTTAAACCTGAACGTGACGGTTTGTTCTGTGCCAAAATTTTTGGTCCAGTAAAAGATTACGAATGCTTGTGTGGTAAATACAAGCGTATGAAATACAAAGGCGTCATTTGTGAAAAATGTGGCGTTGAAGTAACTACAGCGAAAGTTCGTCGTGAACGTATGGGTCACATTGAACTTGCTTCTCCAGTTGCACATATCTGGTTCTTAAAATCGTTACCGAGCCGTATCGGTTTATTATTAGATATGACACTTCGTGATATCGAACGTGTATTGTATTTCGAATCATACGTTGTAACTGACCCAGGTATGACTCCGTTTGAAAAGTATCAACTTTTAACAGACGAAGAATACTTCAATGCACTTGAAGAACACGGTGATGAATTCACTGCGAAAATGGGTGCAGAAGCGGTTCAGGACTTGTTGAAAGATATCGATCTTGAAGCTGAAATCGCACGTTTACGTGAAGAAATTCCTCAAACAACTTCTGAAACGAAGTTGAAAAAAGCGTCTAAACGCTTGAAATTGATGGAAGCATTCAAAGATTCAAACAACAAGCCAGAATGGATGGTGATGAATGTACTTCCAGTACTTCCACCTGATTTACGTCCATTAGTTCCACTTGAAGGTGGTCGTTTCGCGACTTCTGACTTGAACGATTTATACCGTCGTGTCATTAACCGTAACAACCGTTTGAAGCGTCTTCTTGACCTTGCTGCTCCAGATATCATCGTACGTAACGAAAAACGTATGTTACAAGAATCTGTAGATGCATTGCTTGATAACGGTCGTCGTGGTCGTGCAATTACTGGTTCTAACAAGCGTCCATTAAAATCTTTGGCAGATATGATCAAAGGTAAACAAGGTCGTTTCCGTCAGAACTTATTAGGTAAGCGTGTTGACTATTCTGGTCGTTCGGTAATTACTGTAGGTCCTACTTTACGTCTTCACCAATGTGGTCTTCCGAAGAAAATGGCACTTGAATTATTCAAGCCATTCATTTTCGCGAAACTACAAGCTTCAGGTCAGGCAACTACCATTAAAGCTGCGAAGAAAATGGTTGAGCGTGAGACTCCGGAAGTTTGGGACGTTCTTGCTTCTGTAATTCGTCAACACCCAGTAATGTTGAACCGTGCGCCAACACTTCACCGTTTAGGTCTTCAAGCATTTGAACCTATTCTTATTGAAGGTAAGGCAATCCGTCTTCACCCACTCGTTTGTGCTGCGTTTAACGCCGACTTCGATGGTGACCAAATGGCGGTACACGTTCCATTGACACTTGAAGCACAGTTAGAAGCTCGTGCATTGATGATGTCAACAAACAACATCTTGTCACCAGCAAACGGTGAGCCAATCATCGTTCCTTCTCAGGACGTTGTCTTGGGTCTTTACTACATCACACGTGATGCTGTAAATGCCAAAGGTGAAGGCATGGTGTTCGCGGATACTCATGAAGTAAACCGTGCACTTGCTACTGGTCAGGTTGCGATCCATGCGCGTGTTAAAGTACGTGTACACCAAACTGTTATCAATGAAAATGGTGAACGTGAACACCAAACTATTATTGTTGATACAACACCTGGTCGTTGTTTGCTTTGGGAAATTGTTCCACAAGGCTTGAGCTTTGACATGATCAACCTTGAGATGACTAAAAAGAACATCTCTAAATTGATCAACTCTTGCTACCGTAAACTTGGTTTGAAAGATACAGTTATCTTTGCTGACCAATTAATGTACTTGGGCTTCCGTCAAGCGACTCGTTCAGGTGTATCTGTAGGTATGGAAGACATGCTCATTCCACCTACTAAGCACACAATTATTGATAAAGCAGAAACAGAAGTTCGTGAAATCGAACAACAGTTCGAACAAGGTTTCGTAACTGCTGGTGAGCGTTATAACAAAGTTGTCGATATCTGGGCGCGTACAAACGACCAAGTTGCTAAAGCAATGATGGATAACTTGTCTTATACACTTGTTAAAAACAAACAAGGTGAAGACGAGAAACAAAAATCATTCAACAGCATCTATATGATGTCTGACTCGGGTGCCCGTGGTAGTGCGGCGCAGATTCGTCAGCTTGCTGGTATGCGTGGTTTGATGGCAAAACCGGATGGCTCGATTATTGAGACTCCGATTAAAGCGAACTTCCGTGAAGGTTTAACAGTACTTCAGTACTTTATTTCAACACACGGTGCGCGTAAAGGTTTGGCCGATACAGCATTGAAAACTGCGAACTCTGGTTACTTGACTCGTCGTCTTGTAGACGTAGCGCAAGACTTGGTAATTACTGAACCTGACTGTGGTACAGCGGGTGGTTTAGTAATGACTCCATTCATTCAGGGTGGTGATGTCATCGAGCCATTACGTGACCGCGTATTAGGTCGTGTAACTGCTGAAGACGTACGTCGTGCATCTGATGATGAAGTTGTATTACCTCGTGGTACGTTAATTGACGAGAAAATCGCAGCTCAGCTTGAAGAAGCTGGTGTCGATGAAGTTAAAGTACGCTCTGTAATCGCATGTGAATCAACATTCGGTGTATGTGCTCGTTGTTATGGTCGTGACCTTGCACGTGGTCACTTGGTGAACCCAGGTGAATCAGTCGGTGTAATGGCTGCACAGTCAATCGGTGAGCCGGGTACACAGTTAACGATGCGTACGTTCCACGTTGGTGGTGCTGCGAGCCGAACTTCTGCTGCGAACAGTGTTCAAGTACGTAACAAAGGTACTGTACGTTTCCATAACGTGAAAACTGTACAACATGCAAAAGGCCATTTGGTTTCAGTTTCACGTTCAGGTGAAATTGGTATTGCCGATGATTTAGGTCGTGAGCGTGAGCGTTACAAACTTCCTTACGGTGCAAGCATCTTGTTGAAAGATGGTGAAGCTGTAGAAGCTGGCGGTATCGTAGCGACTTGGGATCCGCATACACATCCATTAGTAACAGAAGTTGCTGGTAAAGCGCGTTTCAGCCAAATCGCTGATGGCGTAACTGCAACATCGAAAACTGATGATGCAACTGGTATGACTACTGTTGAAATCTTGCCTGTAACAGCTCGTCCTGCTTCTGGTAAAGATCTACGTCCTGCAATTGTGTTGGATACAACAGATGGCGGCGAACAGTTCTACTTCTTACCACAAAACACAATCGTAACTGTCCGTGATGGCGAAACGATTGGTGTGGGTGACGTTATTGGTCGTGTACCACAAGAAACATCACGTACTCGTGATATTACCGGTGGTCTTCCGCGTGTAGCTGACTTGTTCGAAGCGCGTAAGCCAAAAGAGCATGCGATTCTTGCTGAAGTATCAGGTGTTGTAAGCTTCGGTAAAGAGACTAAGGGTAAAAACCGTTTGGTAATTACTCCGGATGATGGTTCTGAGATTTACGAAGAATTGATTCCAAAATGGCGTCAAATCAACGTATTCGAAGGCGAGCATGTAAACCGTGGTGAGACTATTTCTGATGGTCCACAAAACCCACATGACATCTTGCGTTTGAAGGGCGAAGTTGCATTAACTAACTACATCGTGAACGAAGTTCAAGACGTTTACCGTCTCCAAGGTGTAAAAATCAACGATAAGCACATTGAAGTTATCGTACGTCAAATGTTGCGTAAAGTTGATATCACTGATGGCGGTGATACAAGCTTCATCAAAGGCGAGCAAGTGGATTACATCCGTGTTGTTCAAGAGAACCAAGCTGTCTTGGCTCAGAACAAGTTCCCTGCGAAGTTTGAACGTCAATTGATGGGTATTACTAAAGCGTCGCTTTCTACTGACTCGTTCATCTCTGCTGCATCGTTCCAGGAAACAACTCGTGTGTTAACTGAAGCGGCTGTAACAGGTAAAGAAGATGATTTACGTGGCTTGAAAGAAAACGTTGTAGTAGGTCGCTTGATTCCAGCAGGTACTGGTCTTGCGTACCACTTAGAGCGTCGTCGTCAAGAAGCAGAAGCTGCAGAGCATGAGCTTCATAATGACTTCAGCGAAGTAGACCAAGCATTCAGCCAAGCATTAAACTCTGAACAATTCTAAGTTTAGAATGGCACTAAAAAAGGCACCTTAGGGTGCCTTTTTTATTTATATTTATTTATAACAATTTTAAATTGTAATTACATAAATATATTAAAGAGCAATTATTTTATTACTTAAGCGGGATAAAGACTCCACAAAAACACATTAGGCTACCTGCTTATGAAGACTGGAGTAAATCTAATGAAAAAAATGATGATGATTGTTAGTATTGGCCTGATGTCTACAACTTTGTTTGTTGGTTGTCAGAATGCAAGCCCAGAAAGTCAACGTATTGGTTCAGCTGCTATTGGTGGTGGCGCAGGTGGTGCGGTAGGAAAACACATGGGCGGTAATATAGGTGCAGGTCTAGGAGCGGCACTCGGTGCAGGTGTTGCGGCTAATGCAAAAGGGTCTAGCAGTAAAACCGTACGTAATAGTGCAATTGGTGCTGGTGTCGGCGCTGTATTAGGTGGAGCAATTATTGGTGGTGACGCTGGTGCTGCTACAGGTGGAGCATTGGGTGGTAGTGCCGGTGCAGCCTATGAAGAGAAGAAAGGGAAGTACTAAAAATATCCTTAAATAATTGTTAAACTAAAGAAGTCTTTATGTGATTAAAGACTTCTTTTTTATAATTAAAATTTGGCTTAATAAATATAAAAGGCAGAGCTTTACAAAATATCAATCGATTAGGACAGACGGATAACACAATCTGATCAAATTCCTCATAAAAGGGGATTATTCTTTTCTCTAGAACAGATCATTGTGAGAACGGTCATGAAAAAAACAATTGGATTAGTTTCTGCTTTAATGTTGTCTACACTTATGTTCACAGGCTGCCAAAATATGAGCCCATCTGACCAACGTATTGGTGCAGCAGCAGCAGGTGGAGCACTTGGTGGTGGTTTAGGTAACCATGTAGGTGGAGGTATTGGTGCAGGCTTAGGCGCAGCGGTAGGTGCAGGCGTAGGCTCTAATACCCAAGGCGGCAGTAAACAGACAACGACTAAGAGTGCGATTGGTGCTGGTATCGGTTCAGTCGTAGGTAAAGCACTGATTGGTGGTGACTCTGGTGCTGCAATTGGCGGTGCGATCGGTGGTGGTGCTGGTGCTGCGATTGAAGAGAAAAGATAAAAAATTAACAAATAAAAAAATAAGCGCTTTTAGCGCTTATTTTTTATTGAGGAAAAGGTTTCGCTTTTTTACGTCTGATATAAAGCGTTTTTTGAACCTCTGCAATTCTTACCCCAGATTCATCAAAAATGTTTAGATGATATGTTCTTAAAACAGGTTCATAGTTCTCGGCAAGTTCACGAATTTGTTCTATTTCAGCTAAATCAACTCGAATATCTGCATGTACAGTACTGCGTCCTGGAGAAAGAAAATTAATTTCAGCAGCTTTGTCCCAAACAATATATTTTGATCCGAGATGATGCATAAGAATCATCATATAAAATGGGTCAACCATTGAATAAAGGCTTCCACCAAAATGTGTACCGACTAAATTTTGGTTTTTCCAAGTCAGCGGCATCTTTACACGCACATGGCAAAGTTCTAAATTCATGATTTCAATATAAATCCCTGCGCCACGATAAGGGGGATAGTGATTAAATAGAAATTTTGAAATCGTAGGATTGTTCTGAAGTCTTCTTAAAATAGCCATAATAGTCAATTTTTTTTATTGCAACAGTATTCATACTAGATAAGTATCATCTTTTTTATATTGATGGCAATGCTCTATCCGACTAACGACATGATCGATTGAAAAACAAGATAGGAAATGATTATGCAGCCAAAAGTTCATACAGTAACAACAAGTGATCAACAAACGCTTTGTGCTAAAACATGGGGTGACGAAAAAAATACACCGTTGGTTTTAGTACATGGTTATCCTGACAATCAAGAAGTATGGGAATCAATCATTGAGCATTTGATCAATGACTTCTATATTGTTACTTACGATGTGCGTGGAGCTGGTTTGTCATCTATACCAAAACGTATACGTGATTATCGTTTAGAGCGTTTATCTCTAGATCTCCAAGAAGTTGTTGATGAGTTATTACCAAATCGTCAATTCCATATGGCTGCACATGATTGGGGTTCGATTCAGTCTTGGGAGTCTGCCACCGAGCCTAAGTTCAAAGGTCGTTTATTATCATACACCACCATTTCTGGACCATGTCTTGATCATGCTGCTTTATTTTTACGTGATAAATTTAAATCTTCACCAGCTCAAATCTTAAAAATATTAACCAAATCTTGGTATATCGGGGCATTCCATCTTCCGTTAATAGCACCAACTGTATGGTCTCTATTTAGTCCTGAAAAATGGGGTAAAGTTCTTACTCAGCTAGAAAGGAAAAGTAATTTACCTTTAAATAATAATATTAATGCCGATGGAAAATATGGCATTAATTTATATCGTGCCAATTTTATTCCTCGCTTAACTGACCCACGTCAACGTTATGCACAGTGTCCAGTAAAAGCGGTTATTTTAAAATATGATACTTTTGTAAGCCCAGAATACATCACTGAGGCTATGCCAAAGTGGGTAGAAAAATTTGAGTATGTAGAGCTTGAAGCAAATCACTGGGCTGTACTTAGTCAACCTGAAAAAATTGCGGATTATATACGTCAATTTATCGTGAAAAATATATAAATAAAAATTATAGGATAGCAATCGCTCAATTTAAACTCTGTTAAAATGGCGCCCTCGTTTCATTTAGTTCAAAGTTATGTTTGCGATTATTGCAGCGGTTGCTGTCATGTTTGGCCTTTCACTAGGGCGTGTTCCAGTCGTATTTGCATTGGTCATTGGCGCTTTGACTGGCGGCTTGTTGGCTGGTTTAGGGCTACAAGGTACTTTAGATGCATTTAACAATGGCTTGGGCGGTGGTGCAAAAATTGCGCTAGCTTATGGCGTGTTGGGTGCTTTCGCTTTAGCTTTAGCACGTTCAGGTTTACCTGATCTTTTAGCTTATAAACTTGTTAAAAGTCTCAAAAATGACGCAGATATACGTGCACAAATGCAGGTGAAATTTCTCATTTTTAGTACGATTGGACTTGCAGCTATCGCATCACAGAATGTAATTCCTGTACATATCGCATTTATACCTGTCTTAATTCCGCCCTTACTTATTGTATTTAATCATTTACGTTTAGATCGTAGAGCAGTCGCTTGTGTACTTACGTTTGGTTTAGTCGCTACCTATATGTTCTTACCAATGGGATTTGGTGCAATTTTCTTAAATGATATTTTAGCGCATAACATTAATCATTTTGGTCAAAGCTATGGTTTTCATATCAGTAATGATCAAATTCCACGAGCAATGTTAATCCCTGTATCGGGAATGTTCTTAGGGATGCTAATAGCTGTTTTTATTAGCTATCGTAAACCTCGAGATTACCAAGATAAAACATTACATAATGCTACTCGTAGTATTGCTGGAGAAATGATTCAGGAACAACAAGCTCCTCAAATTGCACGGTTTACCTTGTTTATGGCTGCTTTTGCAGTAATAGCTACAATTATTGTTCAACTTTATTCAGACTCTATGATTGTCGCAGGGCTGGTAGGTGTTGCGATTTTGAGCTGTGCAGGAATTTTCAAATGGAAAGAAGCTGATGATGTTATCGTTAGTGGTATGAGAATGATGGCATTGGTTGGCTTTACCATGATTGCTGCTCAAGGCTTTGCAGCGGTAATTGAGGCAACACATCAAGTTCCTGAATTGGTCAAAGCCACAGCTGGATGGATTGGTGATAGTAAAGCACTTGCTGCTTTTGTGATGTTGTTAGTGGGATTATTGATTACTTTAGGAATTGGTTCTTCATTTTCTACTGTGCCAATTTTGGCAATCATGTACGTACCTTTGTGTTTACAATTTGGTTTCTCTCCTATGGCTACAATTGCACTTATTGGTACAGCAGCAGCATTAGGTGATGCTGGATCACCAGCCTCTGACTCAACCTTAGGGCCAACAGCTGGTTTAGGGGTAGACGGGCAACATGATCATATTTGGGATACGGTTGTACCTACTTTTGTTCACTTCAATATTCCGCTATTAATTTTTGGCTGGATCGCTGCAATGGTTTTATAAAGTTTTTATAAAATATTGAATCATAAACCTTCTTAATCATGATCTTTAGATTTAAATTAAGAAGGTTTTTTATTGTCTAAATAAAACATGTATTCAAAATAAATTATATTAAAATACTCGGAATTTTAAAGTATATTAAAATGGTTGGTAATATAAAATAATCTTGATTAGTAAGGTTGGAATAAAACCTATTAAAATAGTTGGGTAATATATAATTTTATTTAAAACAGTAGTTTAAAAATAAACTATAAAATAATTTTATAATGAGTATTGCATGGGTTTAAAATAAATGTTTATTATAAATATAAATAAGGTTGGAGATATTAAAGTGTTCAAAAAAGCTTTGGTTATTGCATTAATGGGGATGTCTTCTTTTACTTTTGCTGGTAACTGGCAAGTGAAATTTGGTGGTAGTGTTATTGCGCCATCAGAAGATACGACACTTGCTGAAAACACTGTAGTTGAAGCAGATGATGAATATGCTTTTACACCATCAGTAGAATACTTCTTTGGCCAGTCTCCATTTTCGGCAGAATTATTATTAGCAGCGCCTGTTAATCATGATGTGTTGTTAAATGGAAATAAGGTAGCACGTATTAAACAATTACCGCCAACGATTACTGCTAAATATCATTTTAAAAATTCGACTCGTTTCACACCTTATATTGGTGTTGGTGCTACAGCATTTATTGCTTGGGATGAAGATGGTATTGTAAAAGATGTAAAAGAAGACTTTGGCGTGGCAGGACAAGTTGGTTTTAATTTCCAACCTGCTGATGCTAAAAACTGGGGTGTATTTGTAGATGTACGTTATGCTGATTTAAGCCCAGAAGTTACTTTAACAAATGGTGCTAAATTTGATCTAGATATTAATCCTTTTGTTTACACTTTGGGTTATAGCTATAAATTTTAAGCATAATAATAAATAGAAAAATATAATAATAAACCTAGACTCAGGCACCTCACATATATTTTATGTGAGGTTTTTTTATGGATTTTATTTGCACTAAAAAAGCATAAAACAGACAGTTTTACACATATTTTCTGCAAGTTTTTTTCTAAACTAATTTCTATTCATTACAAGCATGGGAATAAAAATATGAATAACAAATTAGCGATTTGTTTAGCACTCTTGAGCGGTATTGCTTTTACTCAAAATTTACAAGCTGCAAGTTTTTCTTGCGATGCTGCAAAAACGAAAACGGAAAAAAGTATTTGTAAAAACCGTTCTTTAAATGATGCAGATGTAAAAATGGCAACGACGTATCAAATCGTTCTGCATGCTTTACCTATGGGTGGGCGAGATAATCAGAAAGATACTCAGCAGCAATGGCTGAAAAAAAGAAACGCTTGTGCTGCAAATGTCAGTTGTATTGGCAAAGCTTACCAACAACGTCAAAAGCAGTTAGATGCGATATTGCAAGATAGGGTGTTAAGCCACGGCCCATTTTAATTAGAGTAAAAATTTTTGATATTCAGGATTGAAAAATTCTAGAAGTACTCCATTCATAAAGCATTCGAGAACAAACAGCTTCAAAATTTAAGGAGTGATTTATGAGTGAACAAGCATCACAAAATTATAGTTTCCAAGCAGAAGTAGCCCAGCTTTTACATTTAGTGACGCATTCTCTCTATTCTAACCCTGAGATTTTCTTACGTGAGCTTATCTCTAATGCATCAGATGCATGTGATAAGTTACGTTTTGAAGGAATCAATCATCCTGAATATTATGAAAATGATCCAGACTTACATGTACGAATCAGCTTAAATAAAGAAGATAAAACGTTAACGATTTCTGATAACGGTATTGGTTTAAGCCAACAAGAAGCAATTGATAACTTGGGTACAATTGCTAAGTCAGGCACTAAAGATTTCATGTCAAAATTGACTGGCGATCAAAAAGCAGATGCTCAGTTGATTGGTCAATTTGGTGTGGGTTTCTATTCAGGTTTTATTGTTGCCGACAAGATTACGGTTGAATCACGCCGTGCGGGTCTAGAGACATCTGAAGGGGTGCGCTGGATTAGTGGTGGTACAGGCGAGTTTGAAGTTCAGCAAATTGATAAGGCCTCACGTGGTACTGACATTATTCTTCACTTACGTGATGATGCACTTGATTATTTAGAATCTTATAAAGTTAAGCAAATCGTTAATAAATACTCTGACCACATTAGCTTGCCAATTGAAATGCAAAAAGAAGTTTGGCAAGAAGAAGAGGTTGCTGAAGGTGAAGAGCCTAAAGGTGGCCGAATGGTCAAAACTGACGAGTGGGAAGCGATTAACTCGGCAAGTGCTTTATGGACACGTAACAAGAGTGAAGTGACTGAAGAGCAATATATTGAGTTTTATAAAAACTTAACTCATGACTTTGAAGCGCCACTGGCTTGGGCACATAACCGTGTTGAAGGTAGTACGGAATATACCCAGTTACTTTATATTCCAAGTAAAGCACCTCATGACATTTTTACTCGTGAAGCAAAAGCGGGAATTAAGCTATATGTAAAACGCGTCTTTATTATGGATGATGCGGATAATTTGATTCCAAACTATTTACGCTTTGTTCAAGGTGTAGTGGACAGTGCTGATTTACCGCTTAATGTTAGTCGTGAATTGTTGCAAGAAAGCCGTGATGTCAAAACGATTCGTGAAGGTAATGCACGCCGTGTATTAACTGTACTTGATGGTTTGGCTAAATCGGAAGATGAAAAAGACCAAGAAAAATTCAAGACTTTCTACAGTGAATTTGGTTCAGTACTTAAAGAAGGCTTGGGCGAAGACTTTGGTAATCGTGAACGTATTTTAAAATTATTACGTTATGCGACTTCAACAAATGATGAAGTAACGACTTCTTTTGCTGACTATAAGGCACGTATGAAAGAGGGGCAAAAAGCCATCTATTATGTGACTGCTGACAGTCTAGCAGCAGCGAAAAACTCGCCGCAGCTTGAGTTGTTTAAGAAAAAAGGTATTGAAGTATTATTAATGGCAGAGCGTGTTGATGAATGGGCAATGAATTTTGTCCAAGAGTTTGACGGTACTCCATTAAAGAATGTATCTAAAGGCGCGGTTGATTTAGGTGATTTGCAAGATGCCGAAGAGAAAAAGGCACTTGAGCAAGCGGCTGAACAGTTTAAGCCTGTGGTTGAGAAATTAAGTGATTCGTTGAAGGCTAAAACTAAAGAAGTACGTGTAACAACTCGTTTGGTAGATTCTCCTGCATGTTTAGTAACAAGTGAGGGTGAGTTGTCTCCACAACTTATTCGTATGCTTAAACAAGCGGGGCAAGCTGTACCTGAAATCAAGCCAATTTTAGAAATTAACCCTGAGCATCCTTTGGTGAAAAAACTTGAAGGTTCAGAACAGTTTGATGATTTGGCAAACGTAATTTTTGATCAGGCTGTGATTGCAGAAGGTGGTTTACCAGAAGACCCAGCAGCTTATGTGAAGCGTATTAATAGCTTATTGTTGAAATAATTTTTTGATATAAAAAAGCCTCTGAACTGTCAGGGGCTTTTTTGTGGATAAAGAAAGAGTTATCCACAACTTGATGATTTTTGGTTAAAAATTAGCTTCAAGATTCATTTGCACACTAAGTTGATGCTTAGGATCATCATCAAGATGATTAAAAAAATTAAGATCATTTTGCATAAAAATCCAATCTCGCCATATAGGCTGACGCCATGAAATATAAGGACCCCAGCTATTTAGTCGCATATCATTTTTGGTATATACACCACCGCTATAAATACCGTAAGTCAGACTATTATCTTTTAAAAACTCAAATTGTTGAAAAGTCCAATTGCCCCAGTTGTATTCTTCATTTTCGCTCTTATTCACATTAAATTTATTAGAAAATAATGTGTTATCTTGCATTTTTTGCGTTAGGTTTAGCGTGGTTTCAGTGTAGTTTCGGCTAGTAGAGCCATAGCGAAATATCTGCTCTGTATCAAAGCTAATGTTATGTCTCAAATTCCATTTCTTTTTTGCCAGAAACTGGACATACACATCACTCTCAGAGTTAGATCCTAAATCAAGGTCATTTTCAAAAGGCATCCATTTTGAAATGGTGGTCCAGCTTGCACTCAGTGGATTAGTAGCCGAAACCTGTGCCGATGAGGTCTTCTTCTTTTTCTTACCAAAGGCTTTATAAGTTTGTTCAGGCTGAGTCGCACGTTTCCATAACGTATCATTTCCAAATACAGCCATAAGTTCTTGAATTAAACCAGCATCAGATAAAGCATTGTGTGCTTCTACTTCACAAGGTGAGTGTGAAAGTGATTGTCTTTTTACTTTAGCGAAGCTTGTAGAAGAATAGGGGTAACGCCGTGACCGTTGGTGTTTTAAAGAGTTATAAAAAAATTGAGTGTGTGGAAGTAAAGCTAATAGACCTAAACTATAAATACAAATGAAGACTGTCGATTTATTTTGAAATGGAGAAGAAAATTGATTCATTTTTAAAGATAAGGAATCAAAAATAAAATTAGAACAATACTTTAAAAGGCTAATCTTAAAATTTTATTTAAAAGTATTTTCTTATTCATCACCTTGGATAAGGTTCCAAGGTGATGTTTGCTAGCTTAGAAAAGTGCTTCTAAACGTAAGAAGGTGCTGACAAAATGGTTACGATCTTCGCGGTGGTCATTAAAGTAATTTACATCGCCTTGTACAAAGAACCATTCACGTAAAACGGGTTGGCGCCATGAAACAAACGGTCCCCAACTGTTTAAACGCAAGTCATTGTCGTTGTAATAACCGCTAGTATAAATACCATAGTTAAAACGGTTGTTTGCAAAGAAACTGTGTTCGCGGAAAGTTCGGTTTTCCCAAGCTAGATCATCATCCTGATCATCAGCATAGGTCAGGCTGAACTGATTCGATAAAAACGGTTGATTTGGCCTAGCATGTGTAAGTTCAAGATTGCTACGCAGATAGTTTTCGCTGTCTATGCCGTAACGATAAATTTGCTCTGCATAAAACTTAAAATCATTACGAAGTTGCCAGTCTCTTGATGCTTTTAAACGAACATAAATATCGTCTCCAGAACGAATACCTAAGTCAGCATCTGTTTCAAAAGGTAACTTTTTCGAGAAATTTGACCAACGTAAAGCGATTGAGCTGTTGTCATCTCGAGTTCGTTTACCATCTAACTTTTTATTTGGATCTTGATTGGGATTCTGATTGACATTGGCTGGGCTATTATTAAATTCGTCATCTAACGAGTCATCACCAAATACCACGCTAATGCGTTTCTCTAGAGTAGGTAATTTAATCTTACCGCGAATTCTGGGTTTGATTTCATAGTTATCGTATTCATTCCAATAGTTATCGACCATGACACGAATGGTTGCGGTAGCTGGCTTTTGTGGATCGACTTC
Source organism: Acinetobacter sp. 12966 (assembly GCF_031196995.1). NCBI lineage: Bacteria > Pseudomonadati > Pseudomonadota > Gammaproteobacteria > Moraxellales > Moraxellaceae > Acinetobacter > Acinetobacter sp. 12966. The sequence goes on along the minus strand of NZ_JAVIMC010000071.1, from coordinate 282,380 downwards.
ACCAAACCAATTATCAATTTTTTCAGAAGTACGATCGGCCCAATTACGAATTTTCTTTTGCTTACGGTCAACCCAGGTTTGATCTTCTGTTTGTTCGGTAGGTGGAACAATAGGTTGATTAGACTGCTCTGGAAAAATAGTTGGAGTCGCGTCCACCCAGCGCGGAATTTGATCTAACAGATTTTCATCTGAGTTAACTTCGGTTTGTACTCCAGATGATGTACTTCCTACTTGTTGGTTTGTAGAAGAAGAGACCGTCTCTGCATGAGCGATGCATACTGAACCAAATCCAATAGTTAAAAGTGCAAAAAGCTGCCGGTATGGCATTACATGAAATGTTTTCATATCTATCTTTATGTTTTGTTGTTGTTTCCACTTTTGTTGATTTTTCTAATAAAATCAAGAGGGAGACACAAAAGTTAAGTAAATTTAACTTTTTTTACATATTTGAAATAAATGAAAAAGTTTAAGCTAGTAGCGGTTATTTTTAGCCAAAAAAAATCCCCCAGTGAAGGGGGACGATAGATCAAGGAAACTTTAAATTCCGATCATTAAACACATAAAAAACAGAACATTACAGCGCGAATATTCTAAGCGGCAATAATAAACTGATTTTTAGCAATTAGATAGTTCTTTTTTTAGAACGCTCTATTGCTAAAATGGTGATAAAACATACGATTTGATCACATTTTAATTGTGTTGATCTATTTCTTTGGAATATCACATGATTCATCAGTACAAACAGCTGCATCATCTTGCTCGACTTCTTCAGTATTTGCTTTGATTTGCGCTTTTTCTAAAACTTGTAAAAAGACTTCACGAGGTTGAGCACCAGCAAGCGCGATTCTTTGGTCGAATACAAAAAATGGCACGCCAGTTACATTGAGCTGCTCTTGAGCAATTTTTTCATCATGACGGACAAAGTCAGATAGTTCGTTGGTATCTAATACATATTCAACTTCGGCATTATCAAGGCCAATACGAGATGCAATTTCTTCTACGACTTCACGTTCGCCAATTGCGAGACCTTCGGTCATATAAGCATGGAAAAAAGCTTCTTTTGCTTGGTTGCCTAAACCTTTGCTTTGTGCAAGGTGAATAATACGGTGTGCATTAAAACTATTGCCTGAGTTGGCTTTTTGCCATTGAAAATCAATACCTTCAGAGGCAGCCATGGCCGCAATATTGCGTTCCATTTCTTCCATCTCTTCATAGGTACGGCCGTATTTTTTAGCCAAACGTTCTGTATTTGAAGTGTCATGTTTTGCTGGCGCATCAGGATCTAATTCAAAACTATGCCAGTGAATTTCAAGATCAATACCTGCTTCAGCAGCGACATGTTCAAGGCGTTTTTTGCCGATATAACAGAAAGGGCAAACTACATCAGACCAGACATCAACACGCATGGGAGAATCTCATAAATTTTAATTACCCATCATAATAGGGATGATGGATAAGGATTTAAAGCTTTGAGTAGCGAATACAGTGTTGCGTATTGTGAAATAAATGGCATATAAAGAAGAATAAGCTCTATTTTATAACGATAAAGAGCAAAACTATAAGAATGGAAATAGGAGGTGTGTATGCGCCGAGTTTTGATTGCGATTGCAAGTCTGGTTGTTATCACAAGCATTATTTTTTTCACCTATCAACATATCAAACAGCAGCAGGCCAAAGACAGTAGTCAAATGTTTGATGTCGTCATGACTGAAAAAATGAATCAGCTTTATGAACAAGCACAAGATTGGTCTAAACCCGTCCAGCTCGATATTCATGATAAGCGTTTGGCAGGGCACTATAAGCAAATTTCAGAATTTCTCTTAAGTTATTGGATTCAAAATATAAATGCACGTAATGAATATTTAAGAGAATTAAAAGCAGCAAAGTGGGATACTTTTTTAAATGTTGATCGTTTAGATCTTGATAAAAAACAGAAGTATGTGGAAACAGAAAAAATGTTAGCCGATGTTCGTACGGCTTCAGATAAATATCAAACTCAATATGAAAAAATTCATAAAACTTTCTTAGCAAAAGTTCAGGAATTATCTGTGGATGCAGAGATGAGGCAACTGCTGGAAATGAAATTGGGGTCTCAACAAAAAGCAGATCAAGATCATGCAATTTTTATGATTGAGCTACAAATTTTAGATAAAGCTGAACAAATGTTTAAGCTTCTAAAAAATTATGAATGGCAAAAGAAAGATCAGATGATTCTTTTTCATGAAAATGCTCAGGTCAAAAAGTTTAATGGGCTTTATCAAGATGTTCTAAAGCTAAATGCAAAAATTGAAAAAATTAAGAAAAAAAATGTAGCTGCGCTCGAAGGAGATTTAAAAGAATAAATTGAACGTGAGCATCAAAATTTATGGATTGGTGCTCTCAGCTTTCCCTTTACTTAAAAAAGATTGTAATAAACTTTGAGAAGATTGTAGTTTGTTTAACTGCTCAGACACATGCATGAGTTCAGTTTGCAGTTTTTCTTGAACCACTGAGCATAGTGTAAATACGCGTTCATCTAAATCAAAACAAGGCAGCAAGACCTGAATATCTTTTAGATGCATGCCTGCATCATTTAATATTTTAATTTTCTTAATATTTTCAATATCTTTTTGCGTATAACTTCGGTAGTTATTACTTGCTCGATAAGGCTTTATAAGCCCTAAACTCTCATAATAACGCAGCATACGAGGGCTTACTTTTGTGAGTTCGGCAACTTTAGCTAAGTTCATAAAATGGGGTTGACCTTAACACTGGTGTCATAGTTTAGCATGTTTTTATCTTTCAAAATGGTACTTGTTCCATGATCAGAAAACTCATTTTATTGGTGTTATTCGGCTTCATGTCATTTATTGCAAATGCCAAAATAATTGAACTTCGGGAGAACAACATGCGTCAAATATTTGTACTTCATGGTTATTCAGCTTCTATAGATGATCACTGGTTTTTAGACCTAAAACATCAAATAGAAGATGAGCATACAACCGTTACCTTAATTCCATTTCCAGATTCTGAGCATCCTGATGTAGATGCATGGCAAAAGGTTTTAGATCAACAGATCCCTAAGGTGGATGAAAATACTTATTTTGTTGCGCACAGTTTAGGGGTGATTACGTTACTGCACTTTTTGCAAAGACATGATTATCAAAATATTGGAGGAATGATTTTAGTATCTGGATTCTCTGGACCAATTTCAGTTTCTTCACCTCTTAGTCCTTATATAACAAAGAGTAAAGTCGACACCAACTATTTCCGTGACATAAAGAAAAAGCTGGTTTATTTGTCTGATAATGATGATTTGGTTCCACCACAACTAACGATTCAATTGGCTAAGGATATTGATGCGCCTTATATTACCGTTCCTAATGGTGGGCACTTTTTAGGTCGGGAAGGTTATACGGAATTTCCGCAATTAGTCGATTCTTTAAAAGAAATATTAGAAAATTGATAAAAAATCCCCGCATTGAGCGGGGATTTTTTATCTTTACTGAAATTTGTAATTTTTATTCCTAATCTATTAAGGCTGGTAAATGATACCCATGACTTTCGCAGGTAAAGCGATAATATCGAAAGTTAAGGTAAACGGAAGCAGTGGTAAACTTGCTAGCTTCTCCTTAGTTGATAAGGGCACTTTTCCGCTTTTATCATGAAGATATTGGATTCTAACGTGATATGGCTTAGATAAAGGGGTTATTTTTTTAAGATTGTTTACAGGAGGATAAACAGTTCCTCTAAGATTTAACTCAAATTTATGTAGTTCTAATGTCTTTTCATAGTCACATGGAACTACACCATATTGTTTAAATAAAGCTGATTCTTTCTCGTTCAATTTCCCATTAGGTGGGGTGTAAGAAAATCTAATATGTCCGTAAAAATGGTTACTATTCGAAGCTGGAGCATTAAAATCTAGCTCATTACTTATTTGAATATATTGTGGATTTAATTGACTAATTAATTGAATGAAATCGTTACCGCCTTTACTAATGACATAACTATATTTTTTCCCTGCGATAACAATACTGTCCTCTGGTTCATTTGGGAGAGATACTGATGGTTTACCGAATGCAATTACATCATCTTCTGTTAAAGTGATCCATTCATAGCCTGAGTCGTATTTTGTAAATAGCTCTCGCGTGTTTTCACCAATAATTCGATTACTCACACAACCAGTGAGAAAGAAACTGGCTAGTAAGCAGCTCATAAGAATATTCTGATTTAATATTTTAAAGTTCATTATTTCTGTCGAATTCAATAGATTTATAAAAAGCTGACTATAAACAAAAAATCGTAATATTTAAATCTGGCAATATAATATGACTTAGCCACATTCAGATTAATTTCTAAAATCTTTTATGAATTTCTTTTTAATAATTTTAAAAATCTAACGTTATTTACCGTTTATCTGAGCATTACTGAATCAAAAATGACTTTGTTGTAGCCTATTTATAGAACATTTTATTTAGTCATCATTTTGAGTTCGCGTAGGGTGACTGATCTTGGGAGCCAGTTATGAACTTTCTAAAACAATCAGCCTTTATTGCTGTATTTGCTTTTATGGGTTTACCAACTGTTCAAGCAGAAGAAGTGGCTACTTTACCAACAATTCGCGTTATGGCCGAATCTGAGCTACGTGAAGAAGTAGGCTTTGTCCCATTTCAAGAAGATAAAAAAGTGCGTCAGGCTCTACAACATCGTGAGTATAAAACTCATAACGATATACAGAATGCTTTAGTCCCTGAAGGCATGACTACAGTAGATTATCAGCCAGTCATGGCACAGCCAGACTTGTCTCAGCTTTCTCCATTTCTACAAGAGTATATTTTAGCTGTAGCGGGCGGGATTCAGTCTTCTGATCCAACCAATGGTCTTTTTGAAATGTTAAAGCCGCTGAACATTAACCGAAGTAATGTCGATGCTTATCGTGAAGGTACGATGAAAGTAAATTTAGATGATATTTTGAAATTACAGCAACAAATCCAAGATGGTTTAAAAGGCCGATAAAAAAAATCCCCGCACTAAGCGGGGACAGTAGTTTTATAGTTAATAAATATTTATTGAACAATAGTCAATTTTGGTCTTTTTGACTCTTTATAATCTGTAAATAAGGTGAGTGAACGAAAAGTTAGGTTATCAAAATCTTCCCAAGAGATACCTATTTCATTGAGCATTTCATTTATTGAAAAATTGCCTTTCGCATCTAAAAGTTTTAATAATTTTAGATACAGAATTGATTGATCGTGGTGAGTTGGTTGAGGCTCATTTTTGTGATAGCCCAATGAGTTAATTTTCATGCAATTACTTCTATAAACCCAATCTGTAATTAAATTAAGTTTATGGGATTTATAATTGATCGCTTGTAATGAAACACGCCAATAACTTTTATATTTTAGCATATTGCCAATACTCATTTCATTTGGCGCTAACTCACGGAAACTTTCATTAGGCATTAAAAAACAGGAAGCGAATCTATCAGCTTCACTTTCACGTTTTTTGTAATCAATATCGTCGGTTGGTGTTTGTGTATCATAAATATGCAAAAAAATATGTGCGAGTTCATGCGCAGCATCAAACCTCGATCGTTCTGCAGATTTAAAAGTATCTAATAATACGAATGGTTGTCCATCAAGTGAAATAGAAAGCGCATCTACCTCTCTAACATTTAATGGAAGAGAGAATACCTTTATACCCTTAAGTTCCATTAAAGAAATTATATTATTAATAGGTTGTACACCTAGTCCCCATTCACTTCTTATACGTAAAGCAGTAATTTCAGGGGAGTCATCACTATCAGGATCAAGATTATAATCATCCAATATATTAAAGACAGGAAGATTCTTAATATTTCTTGAAAAATAAGAACTAATCGATTCTGCTAAAGAAATATATTCGGCGATAGAATTCGAATAAGATGCTTTGATCCTAGCTCTTGCTCTAAAATTGACTTCAGACATTCCAAACGGTGTAGAGTTCTTTTCGTAAAAAAAAGACAAAGGGACATTAAAAATCTGAGATAATTTTTTCCAAAAGTCATAGGGTACACTTCTCTCTCCACTCAAGTATTTTTTAAAAGTGGCTAAGGGAATATCAAGAGCTTCAGCTGTTCTCGAATGACTAAAACCGCGCAAATTTTGCGCGGCTTTGATACGATCAAGTTGGTACATACAAATTCTCATTAAAGCAAATTATTTAACTCTTTGAAGTTAAATAGCTTGTAAGTCTCCGAAGTCATCTTCGGTAATAGGATTGTTCTCATCCGGAATTGGTGCTTCATATGCCTCTGGAGCATTTGGAGATTCAGTCATAATTAATCTTAATGTATGATTAATAGGGTAGCACTTAGTTTTTTCATCCTCAGCAGACACCTTATAAACACCAGTAGCATATGCAATTTCAAATGGTAAGAAACTACTATTTTCAGAATCGATTAGGTTACTTGGTTGATAGTAAACAATAAAAGTTCTGAAAAATTTTTCATCCGCATAATGAGATTTATTTGATAATAATTTTAACTCAGTTGCATGACCTTTATGGCATTTTGAGGTAATTACATTTAACTCGTTTCCAAATGCTTCATCATTCGGAGACATAAATATAAGTTGTAAATTTTTCTCAGAATTAACAAGACAGGGTTGACCGTTCTTACGAATTAAAGACCATCCGAATGGTTCTAGGATCGTATCTGCATGTTCACAGATATCACCCCATCGTCCCATAGCACGACCTGGGTTCTTTTTCTTACGAATTGCGTATCCGTTATTAGATAACCGAAAAGCGAGCTGTAGTTCATCCGTAATATCAAGCCCAAGCTCAATAAGTTTGTTGTTAGCATCAGTTCCTTGTAAGATTTCACAAGGAATTTGATTTAACTCATTCCAATTCATGCTATGAAGCGTATGCTGCATAAGTTTACTCTAAGAAAAATTTGTATACTAAATATAGCATCTAATGATGACAAAAAAAGGATACAAATTAAATATGTTACCTATTAGTTTGTATCTAAATATTTCTTAAAAAAATCCCCGCACATAGCGGGGATTTTTTTATCTTGGTGTTAATTAAACACGTTCGATAATCGTTGCAATACCTTGACCAAGGCCGATACACATGGTCGCAAGACCAATTTGAGTATCTTGTTGTTCCATTACGTTTAACAAAGTCGTTGTGATACGCGCACCAGAACAACCTAGTGGGTGACCCAAAGCAATCGCACCACCATTTAAGTTAATGATGTCTTGTTTGTCATAAATACCTAAGCCTTTCATTACTGATAAGCCTTGAGCAGCAAATGCTTCGTTTAACTCGATAGTTTGAATATCAGCCATCGTTAAACCAGCACGTTTAAGTGCTTTTTGAGTTGCTGGAACTGGACCGTAACCCATGATTGCTGCGTCACAACCTGCAACTGCCATAGAGCGAATTACAGCGCGTGGTTTTAAACCTAAAGCTTGTGCGCGTTCAGCAGACATAAGTAACATTGCAGAAGCACCGTCAGATAAAGCTGAAGATGTGGCCGCAGTTACAGTACCGCCTTTCGGGTCAAATACAGGACGTAATGCTTTGAACGCTTCAAGGTTTGCATCTGGACGAATTACTTCGTCGATATCGCAAAGGATTTTAAAGCCATTTGCATCGTGGCCTTCAACACCAACGATTTCGTTTTTGAAACGACCTTCTTGAGTTGCAGCCCAAGCACGGCGGTGAGATTCAACACCAAAAGCGTCTTGCTCTTCACGGCTAATACCATTCATGCGACCTAACATTTCAGCAGTTAAGCCCATCATGTTAGATGCTTTTGCATAGTGTTTAGATGCTTCTGGGTTTAAGTCGATGCCGTGCATCATACCTACGTGGCCCATGTGCTCTACACCACCAATAATGAAGATATCACCTTGGTTTGTTGCAATCTGTGCAGCAGCAGTATGAAGCGCTTGCATAGAAGAACCACAAAGACGGTTTACTGTTTGACCAGCAACAGTTTTTGGTAAGTCAGCCAATAGGCCGATGTTACGACCAATATTCATACCTTGTTCTAGAGTCTGGTTTACACAACCCCAGATCAGGTCTTCAACTTCGTTTACATCAAACTGGTTACGAGCAACGAGTGCACGAACCAATTCAGCAGATAAGCTGTCAGCACGTACATTACGGAACATACCGTTTTTGGTTTTACCCATTGCAGAACGTACGCCATCAACGATGACAACGTCACGTGGATTTAAAGTAGCCATTCACGTTGCTCCTTAACCGTAGAATTTTTTGTTGTTAGCAGCCATGTCACGCAACATTTGTGGCGCTTCATAAGCCTTACCTAAGTGCGCATATTTGTTGCAAAGCGCAACGTATTCAGCAACACCTGTTTGGTCGATATAACGACATGGACCACCACGGAATGGAGGGAAACCTACACCCATAATCATTGCCATATCAGCTTCAGCTGCAGTTGCAACGATGTTGTCTTCTAAGCAACGAACTGTTTCGTTACAGAAAGCAAGCATCATGCGGTCAATGATTTCTTGGTTATCAAACTCGCGTTTTTCACCAGTAACGAAAGGAGCAATGATTTCATATGCTGTTGGATCAACAGTTTTTGCTTTTTTGCCTTTCTTATCGAGTTCGTATTTGTAGAAACCAACGTCATTCTTTTGACCAAGACGTTTAGCTTCGTACATTGCTTGGATTGAACCTTTGTAGTCTGGCTTCATACGGTCTGGGAAACCTTCAGCCATGACTTCTGCACCATGTACACCTGTGTCGATACCTACAACGTCGATGAGGTAAGCAGGGCCCATTGGCCAGCCAAATTTCGACATTACATTGTCAACTTGCTGGAAGTCTGCGCCGTCTTTTACAAGAAGGTCGAACGCACCGAAGTAAGGGAACAATACACGGTTAACCAAGAACCCTGGGCAGTCGTTTACAACGATTGGTGTTTTACCCATTTTTTGAGCAAGAACAACAGTAGTTGCAATCGCTTCTTCAGAAGTCTTTTCACCACGAATGACTTCTACAAGCGGCATCATGTGAACTGGGTTGAAGAAGTGCATACCAACGAAGTTTTCAGGACGTTGTAATGCTTTTGCTAAACGCGTGATTGAAATCGTAGAAGTATTAGAAGCAATAATCGTATTTTCACGAACATTCTTTTCAGTGTCTGCAAGAACGATTTCTTTTACTTTTGGATTTTCTGTAACTGCTTCGATCACGATATCAACTTCTTTAAACTCATCGTAGCTTAAAGTAGGACGGATACGTGCAAGCGTTTCACCCATTTGCGCAGGTTTCATTTTCTTGCGTTCAACTTGTTTAGTTAACAAGCTGTTTGCTTCTTTCATACCTAGAGCAAGTTGTGGATTACCAATATCTTTCATGATAATTGGTGTGCCTTTACTTGCTGCTTGGTAAGCAATACCACCACCCATGATACCAGCGCCAAGTACAGCTGCTTGGTTTACTGGGTGCGCACCTTTTTCATATTTTTTAGCAGTTTTCTTAACAACTTGATCATTGAGGAATAAACCAATCAATGCACCAGCTTGTGGTGTAATCGCAGCTTTTGCAAAGCCTTCAGCTTCAGCTTTTAATGCTTCGTCACGCGCAAGGCTTGCACCTGCTTGTAATGAATCGAGTAATAATTTTGGAGCAGGGTATTGAGCAGGATTTGCTTTAGCAAGCACTGCACCTTTTGCAGTATTGAACGCCATCATTTGTTCAAGCGGGTTCAATTTTACAGCTTCAAGCTTTTCTTGACGTTTTGCTTTCCAGTTTAAACGACCAGAAATTGCTTGCTTAACCAAGTCAGTTGCAGCTTCAAGTAATTTATCAGCAGCTACAACTGCATCTACAGCGCCATCTTTTAAAGCAGCAGCAGGTTTTTTAGGAGCAGCCATCGCCATCCATTCAACCGCGTTGTCGATACCGATCAGACGGCTTAAACGTACGCTACCACCGAAACCTGGGTAGATACCAAGTTTAATTTCCGGTAAGCCCACTTGTGCAGCTTCTGACATCACACGGTAGTCACAAACTAAACACATTTCAAAACCGCCACCTAACGCCATACCGTTAATAGCAACTACTTTTGGAATCTCTAAATCTTCAAAGCTATTGAAGATTTCGTGAACAGGCATAAGCCAGTCAACAATCGCTTTTTCGCCTTGTGCGAAGTTTTCACCAAATTCGGTAATGTCTGCCCCAACAATAAATGTCGATTTGCCTGAGGTAACAACTAAGCCTTTAATATCATTATTTGCTTTTACCGCAGCAATAGCAGCTTGGAAATCTTCAATTGTTGCACGGTTAAATTTATTGACCGACTCACCTTGTAAGTCAAAGCGGAATTCTGCAATTCCGTCCGAAAGCATTTGGACGGTAATGGCATTGCCAGCGTGGATCATGCCTGATCTCCTTAGTTTTGGAGGACTTCTAAGTTGATGTTATGAAGCGTGTGCACATCTTAGGTACACATTTATGCTTCGCTAATCTTACGATAACTATATCTAAAAAAAACCTGACAAGTTGTATCAAGCAGTGACGCAAGGGTCATCTTATTTATTATTCAATTCATCTATATGAAATGCATAAAAGAAATTATAAAGATAGCTAATAACGAAAGACATTTGTTTTAACTTAATTTTTTCTTTATAAAGCATTGGAATTATCAATTTTTTATATAAAAACGAATAAGTTTTAAAAGTTATTTTTTTGTCAAAAATGTCAATTGTTAGAAGGATAGTCTGTAAATAACAGTAATAATAGTAATAAATTTTAACTTCCTTAAATTTATGGAAAAATACACTATATTTAAAATTTTTATTACAACAGCGCTGTCTATTATTTGACTTAATTTTTTTACATTCGCTTTTTCTAAGTCAATTTTGTTAAAATTTGCGCCAATTAAATAAACTTCCGGTTTCTCTCTCCTTAAATATAAGGTGAAGTTGCCCCTAATCTTTTGAAAGAGTAGCAATATGATTAAGTGGATCATATTAGCGATTTTTGTGATATCAGCATTGTATATCCAACATCGCGGCAAAGTGCGTCACTCGTTTTATCGTCAATTTTTTGACCATTCAACCTTGCTCGCACCGATTAACTTTTTAATGTACATCTTTTCAAAGGTGCCGAATCAGCCTTATATCGACACACAGCATTTTAAAGATTTAAAAGTGCTGGATGAAAATTGGGAAATGATTCGTGATGAAGCGAAGGCGTTATATGACCAAGGTGGGATTAAAGCTTCAAGTACCTATAACGACTTAGGTTTTAACTCATTCTTTAAAACAGGTTGGAAGCGTTTTTACCTTAAATGGTATGAATCGAGTCATCCATCTGCTGCTGAACTTTGTCCAAAAACCACAGCACTTCTTAAAACATTGCCGACAATTAAAGCAGCCATGTTTACCGAGCTTGCACCTGATAGTCGTTTAGTAAGACACCGTGATCCGTATGCAGGTTCATTGCGTTATCACTTAGGTCTAATTACACCAAATGATGACCGTTGTTTTATTGATGTCGATGGCGAAAGATATTCTTGGCGTGATGGTCAAAGTGTCGTGTTTGATGAAACTTATATTCACTATGCTGAAAATAAGACTGATCAAAACCGTATTATTTTCTTTGCAGACGTTGAACGTCCAATGAAAGTAAAATGGATGGAGCGTTTCAACCATTGGTTTGGTCGCAATGTGATGACTGCGGCAAGTTCACCGAATGAAACGGGGGATAAAACGGGTGGTTTAAATAAAGTATTTGGCTATGTGTACCAAATTCGTATTAAAGCCAAAGCATTAAAAGCGAAAAAGCGTAAGTTATATTATTTCTTGAAATGGTTCCTTATGCTTGGGATTTTTTTCCTGATTTTTGTTCGACCATATGTATTTTAATTAAAGCGCCCGAAAGGGCGTTTTTTTATTTTGATTATTTAAATAATTTGCATTTATTTTATGCATTTAAAAAAAGATTATTGGCATGAATAGTACTTTATTTAAAATTTTAGGTGAATTTTATATTAATTATTGGGATGATAATACAACTGGTAAATATATACCTTTCTTGTACTTAATAAATTTAAAAATTTGCGTGGAATATAAATGAATACGGTGATGAAACAAGCTTTAGTAATAACTACATTCAGTGCAGCAGTAATATCGACTGGATGCGGTAAATCTAAGCCAGAGCCAAAATCAAAAACAGAAAAAGTTGAGGTAGTTTCGGATTGGAGTTGTACACACCCTGAGAATTTAAATCAGATTCAAACTTCTTTGAAAAAAGAATATTTGAAGCAAATTGAGCGTAGCTTAAGACAAAGTCAATATCAGGTTGATGCAGATATTCTTAATAAAATTAATCAAGGTTTGAAGTTTGAAATTAAAAATATCCGCACTTTACCATTAGAAGACGAAAGCCAAAAAAATACACAATTAAGTTGTGAAAGCCAATTGGTCATTACACTGCCGAAAGGTTTACAAAAACGTGCGGAAAAAGCATATATTGAAGAGCTGCGTCATTCTGATAAAGAATCGGATACGCTCAATGACTATTTTTCAGATAATGAATCATCTTTGACTCTTGAAAATGACCAATTGAAAGGTGGCTTTTTCTATAACATCACAAAAACAGATAAAGAGGGTTTGGTGTTTGACTTGTCAACTCAAAATAGTGTGATTGAAGGATTGGTTTTTGTTGCCACTAAAGCTGTGCAATATGCAGCCTATGTTAAAGAAAATGAGTTGATTGAAGAAAATATTGAAGAAAATCAGCAATTATCTGAACAAAATAATGAAGAGCAAACAGCTTTGGCTCAGGAAGCCATGGATGTTCGTAAAAAAGAATTGGATAGTGACAAAGCGAAGCAAGTTGAACGCTTAAATCAGACTTGGGACAAATTGAGTGCTGAGAAAAAAACTCAATTTAAACAAGATCAATCAGATTGGTTTAAAAAACGTGATGTTGAATGTAAGGTACTGGCACAAAAGACTGTAGATGAAATTCCTGAAAAAGACTTAGAAACTTACCAAAAGCAATCCGATTATTGGACTGCTGACATGCGTAAGCAAAACCAAGAGATGCAATATACACAGTGCTTTACTCAAAAAACGATAGAGCGAACGGTTTATTTAAATAATTTAAATTAATCCTAAAACTCTTTATAAATGCTTGGTCAGTCGTATTGAAAGGAATGCGATTGACCAATTACGGGTAAATACTCTACTTTTGCAAGTAGGGGCTTAAGCTCAGTAATTGAATTTCATTTGTAATGTATATTTATACAAATATTAAAGCGCCCGAAAGGGCCTTTTTTATGGCATAAAGCATCCAATAACTTTTGTGATCTATTTCACGGTGCTGGCAATTTGTTACAACTATTAAAAGCCAATAGCCAATTTTGATTCTACAATGGCGCGGTTTTTTCGAAGACTGGTCAGCGGAAGTAGGTTTTAAAATGGCTCATGCTCATCACGCAGCTCATGCACATGTTCATCATATCGAAGAGAGAAAAGAAGACAGTTCTCAAGGCGATTTAAAAACAAAAGTGATGTTAAGACAAGCCGCTTCGACGACTGAAAAATCTAAACGATCTAGAACTAAAAATCATAAAACTAAAGACCAAAATATTAATTTGCATAAGTTCTCCAGTAAGCTCGAAAGTATCTCTGCCAACCATAGTAAAGAGAAATGCGCCAAAAATATTCGCATTGCTCTACAAGCGGCTGGAGCAGATGTGTCAAAGCATCCTGTAGCTGCTTCTGATTGGGGGCAAACGCTAGAAAAGAATGGTTATAAGAAAATTAAACCTGCTTTTAACCGTCCACAAGAAGGTGACATTTACATTATTGAGCGAACAAGTGGTCACACTTATGGTCATATTGCAGGTTATACAGGCAATGGTTGGTTCTCGGATTTCCGTCAAAAAAGCTATGCGGTGTATAAAGAAAAAGATGTTAAATATAGTTACTACCGTCTAGATTCTTAAGCGAGTACGACACAATCTGTCGGATCATATCTAAATCTATTTCCAAATTTATGTTCTGGCACAGTAAAGCACTTGAAAAGTAGGGGTGAAAACATCACATTAGGTATTCAGTATTAAGCCATGCATGCCAATAGTGAATCAAAACGCTCGTCCTCATATTGAAAAAATTTTAGCCAACATGACCCAGCTTCCAGGTGTTTATAAAATGCTAGGTAAGGAGGGTGAATTGTTATATGTCGGCAAAGCAAAAAATCTAAAAAATCGGGTGTCGAGTTATTTTGTTAAAACGATTGAGCATCCTAAAACACAAGCTTTAGTTGCGCGAATTTATGATATTGAAACTTTGGTTACTCGTTCAGAAACTGAAGCTTTACTCTTAGAACAAAACTTAATTAAGCAACACCGCCCGCCTTATAACATTATGCTGCGGGACGATAAGTCTTATGTCTATATTTTTGTTTCGGCTGATAAGCCTTATCCTCGACTTGCCAGTGGGCGTGGTAAAGGTAAGCACCAAATTGGTAAGTTTTTTGGCCCGTACCCAAGTGCCTATAGTGCACGTGATACATTACTGGTTTTGCAAAAACTTTTTAATGTGCGTCAGTGCGAAAATAGTTATTTTTCACAGCGCAAGCGTCCATGTTTGCAATATCAAATCAAGCGATGTTCAGCCCCTTGTGTAGGTCTGATTTCACCCGAAGATTATAAAGAAGACGTTAATAATAGTATTCGCTTTTTGCAAGGTGATACCAAAGAGCTTAATCAAGAGCTTATTGCCAAAATGGAACAAGCAGCGGCTGAGCTTGAATTTGAAAAAGCTGTTTTTTACCGTGATCGATTGTCTTTACTGCGTGAAGTTCAAGCGCAACAAGCCGTGTTTAAAGTCAAAGGCGAAGCGGATATTCTGGCAATTGCATATCAGGCAGGTGTGACATGCGTGCAAATTATGTATGTACGCAACGGGCGAATGCTGGGTGGAAAAAGTTATTTCCCAGACATGCTCGGTGATGATCTTGGGCAAATGCTCAGTGACTTTATGGCGAACTTTTACTTTCAGGTTGCAGATGAAGTACCCAATGAGCTTATTGTAAATATTGCTTTGCCTGATTGTAAAGAATTAGAAGAAGCGTTGGCACAGCAGTTTGGCAAAAAAGTTCAGATTAAGAATAATGTTCGAGAAACTCGTGCCGAGTGGCTGGAGCTAGCCGAAATGAACGTTCAACATGCCATTAAGGGGCAGTTGAGTAATCATTTAGAGCTTAATGAGCGTTTCCATCAGTTAGAGCAAGTAGTGGGAAGACCTGTCGATCGTATTGAGTGTTTTGATATTAGTCATACCATGGGGGAAGCCCCAATTGCCTCATGTGTTGTGTTTGATCAAGGGGGCGCTCGTAAGCGTGACTATCGCCAATTTGCGATTCAAGACATTACAGCAGGCGATGACTATGCTGCTATGCGTCAAGCCTTAACACGACGTTATAAAAAGGCCATATTGCCTGATTTGCTGTTGATTGATGGTGGTAAAGGCCAGCTCCATATGGCAATGGAAGTCATGCAAGAGCTTGGGCTGGACGCTTTTATGGTAGGTGTATCTAAAGGTGAAGGGCGTAAACCCGGACTTGAAACTCTGCATTTTACCGATGGCACAAAAATCCAGTTACCGGAAGACCATAAGGCATTGCATTTAATTCAGCAGGTGCGTGATGAGGCCCATCGTTTTGCGATTACCAAGCATCGTGCTAAACGTGACAAACGTCGAAGTACCTCAGTTTTAGAAGCAATTCCAGGGTTAGGGCCAAAGCGCCGTCGAGATTTATTAACCCATTTTGGTGGGATTCAAGGTGTTTTAAAAGCATCTGAAAAAGAGCTTACCCTTGTGCCTGGTTTTGGTGAAATGATGGCAAGAACGATTTATAAAATTCTGCATGAATAACGATAGGTTTCTATGCCGAGTGACCAAATAGTTGGCATATAAGTAGAAGAATGATCATTCACATTCCCTTTAAAATGATGAAAGATGTTTCATCAAGAGTCGGAGTGCTTTAGGGAAGTAAATGTCATTACTGCAATTGTTTGAAGAAATAAAGCAAAAGGAATCGATTGAAATACCCGAAGGGTGGTTACAAGGACGAACTGTTTTTGGTGGTCTTGTTGCTGGACTACTCATGCAAAAAGCTTGCTGCAATATTCAAGATCCAAATAAAAGATTATTAAGTTGTAGTGTTACTTTCGTGGGCCCTGTACAGCAGGGACCTGCCCAATTGACTATTGAAATTTTAAGAGAAGGAAAGTCGGTCACTACACTTGAAACACGTTTATGGCAAGATGGGGCGGTACAAACGATTTTGGTCGCAAGCTTTGGTGTGCCTCGTGCATCGAATATTGAAGTGCGACATGAGCCTATCGTTCCAGTTTATAGGCAACCTGAAGAGTTGCAACCTATTCCTTTTGCTAGACAAATGCCAGAATGCTATCAACATTTTGATGTGTGTTGGGCAGAAGGTAATTATCCTGTTACAGGAAGTCAGTATGCTGACTTTGGAGGATGGTCAAGGTTTAATCCCGATAAGCATGAAAATCGTCAAATGACTTTGCCAGATTTAATTGTTTTGATGGATATTTGGCCACCTGGTGTATTGCCAATGTTTAAGCAAGTTGCTCCTGCAAGCTCTTTAACTTGGCACATTACCTATGTACATCCGTTTCCACATCAATTGTGTGACTGGTTTAAATATAAAGTGGTAACTGAATATGCAGGTGAAGGTTATTCCACAGAATATGCCCATCTTTGGGACCAAAATGATCATTTAATTGCAATTTTACGGCAAACTGTTACGGTATTTACCTAAGCAGTCCACTTCCTCGATTCATATATTTCGTATAAAGTGGCTGTTACAGATAGATACAATATTGAAGAAAGTATTTTTGTCTGTTACAAGATGCATGAAGACTTAATTGGCGGTGTTTATGACCACAGGGCGAATCCTGAATATCCCAAATATCCTAACATTAGCGCGTATTGCGCTTATTCCTGTATTTTTGGTGATCGCATATTGGCCGCCTGCAATGGGTATTGGTGAGCATGAAGGAAGTATGAGTCGTCATATTATCTTGACGGCTATTTTTGTGTTTGCTGCTATTACCGATTGGTTTGATGGCTATTTGGCACGAACTTTAAACCAAACGTCAGCATTTGGCCGTTTTTTAGATCCAGTTGCAGATAAGCTCATGGTGGCGGCTGCACTTATTGTTTTAGTGCAGTGGAATCCAACCATTTCAATGGCTTTTGCAGCAATTGTGATTATTTCACGCGAAATTACAGTTTCTGCTTTGCGGGAATGGATGGCAGAACTTGGCGCACGAACTAGTGTGGCAGTATCGACTGTAGGTAAATATAAAACAGCCTTTCAGATGATTGCCATTAGTGTGTTCTTACTCAATTGGCAGCCTTTAGAAATGCTCGCATATGCTTTGTTATATACAGCAGTCATTTTAACTTTATGGTCAATGTTTATTTATCTTAAAGCAGCTTGGCCTTATTTAAAGCAACCTTAAGTGCTGCATATTGAATGATTAAGCCTTTCTACAATGAAAGGCTTTTTTTATTTTTAAAGAGTGCAAGAATCGGGTCGTCATAGGGCTTTGGCTACTTTAATGTAAGATATAAGTGCTAAGGAGGTGACACATGCAAATGCTTTCTTCTCGGCAATTTGCTGTAATTGCCACTGTGATTGAATATTTATATGAACATCTAGATCAGCAACCCAGTCTGGACGATGTTGCGAGTCATATGAATTTAAGCTCAAGCTATATTCAACGCCAGTTTCAGGAATGGGTAGGGATTAGCCCCAAAAAATTTGTGCAATATATGAGTTTGCAACAGGCCAAATATCATCTGTTGCAACAACGGAGTTTATTGGAAACTGCTTTAAATACGGGTTTATCTGGCACAGGACGTTTACACGATCTGTTTATTCAGCTTGAAGGGATGACGCCTGGTGAATATAAACAACAAGGCCAAGGCGTTATTCTTAATTATTCGGTTGAGACAAGCCCCTTTGGTGAGTTGTTGGTTGTCAGTAGTGAAAAAGGGATATGTTCTATTCGATTTATCGAAACTCACGAGAATATTGAACAACTAATTAAGCAGTCCTTTCCAAAGGCTCGATTAAAAAATCAGTCGCCGATTTGGCATCAACAAATTGCAAAGTGGTTTGAACAGGATTTTTCAGAACATTTACAGCAAAAACTTCCTCTTAATTTGGCTGGAACTCCATTTCAGCTACAAGTATGGGAGACCTTGCTCACCATTCCAGAAGGCCAATTGCGGACTTATCAAGATATTGCAGAGCAAATTGGGAAGCCTAAAGCAGTTAGAGCCGTTGCTACAGCAATTGGACAAAATCCGATTGCATATCTGATTCCCTGTCATCGAGTGATCCGTGCCACAGGGATGGTTGGAGAATATCATTGGCAAAAGGGGCGTAAATTGGCATTGTTAGCTTGGGAGATGTCAAAGCAACACGGAGAAACTGTATGACCTTGGATTTATTTTCTCCAGAGCCTTGTGAGAATTTATTACCCTACGATGGTGAAGTTCAGGACTATGGTTGTATTTTAAGCCCTGAAGAAGCTGAACAATATTTTCACTACCTTTACCGACACCTCGCATGGAAACATGATGAGGCTAAGTTGTATGGCAAGCACTTTATTACAGCCCGAAAAGTTGCATGGTATGGAGATGACTACTACCAATATAAATATTCGGGTGTCGCACGTGATTCTTTGCCTTGGGACAAAGCCCTGGCTAAATTAAAACAACAGGTAGAGCAAATACTTTCAGAAAAATTTAATTCTTGTTTGGCAAATCTTTATGAAGATGGAACCCAAGGAATGGCTTGGCACAGTGACTCGGATGTATCTTTGGCAAGAACGACAACAATCGCTTCTTTAAGCTTTGGTGCTACCCGTAAATTTTCTTTTAGGCATATTCAAAGTAAAGAAAAAGTTGAATTGTGGCTACAGCCAGGCCAACTCATTGTGATGCGTGGTGAGACTCAACAATATTGGCAACACCGTTTAAATCGCTCAACAAAGATTTTACAACCACGTATTAATCTTACTTTTCGGCAATTTAAGTTTTTATAAAAATAGGGCAAGAAAAAAGCCCATGATGGCAACATGAGCTTATTCCTCTGAGGGGGATGCTTCTACTGATGAGCTGCTGATGAAAAGAATCATCAATAGGAGATAAAATCATAATATGAGAATATTGTGAGATATTCAATGTTTTAAAGTGTAAGAAAAGTTTAAATTATCATAAGGTGGGGGTTTTAGATTTCCCCTTTTTCAGATAATTCCATAAAACGTTGTTCAATAAGTGCTGCATTTTCTTGCAAAATTTCGATGAGCTTTTCAACATTTAAAAAATCAAAACGATTTTTGGAGGCAACTAAGGTCAAAGCTAAAGGTACTTCTTTGGTTGAAAATCGGACAGGAACCGCTAGACCTGAAACATTTGGGTCAATCTCACCTTGTGAGAAATAGAACCCTTGTTTTTTAATTTTACGCATACGCTGAATAAAGCTTGGTTCATCTTCAGCAAAACCTGATTGTTTTAATTCTTGCTGGTAACGGTGGTAGTAGTCTTGCATGCGTTGTTTACTTAAATGCGAAACCATTGTTTTTGGAGATGATCCAACGTAAATCGGTCTTGGGCAGCCTCGGCCATATGAAAGTAGCTCAGTGTCTTTAAATATTTCATGATGTATGTCAATGCAATAGTCATCATTTAAATAGGTAAGCAAACAGCACAGTTCGGTACGTTCTACAATATTTCGCATAAACGGTGTGCTGATCTGAACTAATGGATCGGTTGTTCTGGATATATAGTCAAGAACAGCAATTTTTGAGCCTAAGGTATAATCGCCAGAGGTTCCATTAATACGCTTTAATAGATCAGCCGATACTAGTTCTTTGAGGTAACGGTAACTCGTTGGTTTGGACAAGCCAAGTTCTTCGCAAATAATATCGACATTAATGATTGGACGCGAAACTGAAAATAGATCCAGTACGGTTAAAATTTTGCCAAAACTTGAAATTGCCATAATGTCTTGTTCGTATCCTTTAACAACGAGTCATCTTTGAGTTTTTATAACAGAAAAAAAGAAGGTTTGTCTCAATTCTAAAATAAATGCCTGATTTGAGTATTTTACTCTGACAAAGAGAAAACTTCTCTTGGCTTATACATCATATACGATAATTAAAAAATATATCAAATTATCAAATAGAGATATTTTAGTTGACTAAATTGCTTTATTTTGAAAAAATTGCCAAACAAAATATCTAATTGAGAAATTGATCGGTTCCAGATTGATTTCTTGATACCTCTTCTTTCCAAAGCTTGGCCGTTTAAATGGCGCCCAAACTGAAAGCATCTCGGCCAATCAGGCGAGATGTGGAAAAATCATTGTATTGAAGGATGCTCCTCATATCATTTGCTTTGAGGCAAATGGCAAAGTTGTGTTGTCTTTAGAAAGACAATCAAATATTGAAGGGCATGCTCATCAGTTCAAATCTGTATTTGAGATGAGTTCATGTTATTAAAGCAAATACTGGCGTTCCGCCCGAGTAGGCTTGATCTGATCTTTGCCTTAAAAACATTTATTGCCGGAATGTTGGCACTATTTGTTTCATTTGAATTAGATCTGATTAACCCGATGTGGTCGATTGGTACAGTCCTGATTATTGCCAATCCATATTCAGGAATGGTGTCCTCTAAATGTGTCTATCGGGTGGTAGGGACAATTGGTGGAGCTGTGATTGCCTTAACTCTAACACCACATTTAATTAATACACCTTGGATATTTACCGTGGTGTTATCGTTGTGGGTGGGTTTTGCGCTTTATGTGTCGTTACTTGATCGTACTCCACGTAGTTATGCTTTTATGCTGGCGGGTTACTCGACAGCCATGATCGTCTTCAATGCGATTACCTATATTGATCAATACAATATATTCGATATTGCTTTAGCTCGGGTTATAGAAATTTCGATTGGCGTGATTTCAAGTGCAGTGGTTTCTGCCACGATTCTTCCAATGCATATTGGCTCAGCAATTAAACAGCGGGTGATAAAAGCCCTAAAAGATACAGAAAATCTGTTTGCTAATTTATTAAATACAGATTCGCAGCAGAACAATACCCAGCTTTTGGCTGCCATTACTCGCGACACCACAGATATTCATGCCTTGGCAGTACATTTGAGTTATGAAAAGGGTGAACTGCATGGCATGACCAAACCCTTGCAGGAAATGCTTCATCAAATCTCAATGGTGGTCGCTAATCTAGTCGCTTTATCTGAGCGTATCAAGCAGCTCCAAGAACTTAGATTTATCGAGACTCATGCAGAAAAACTGCAACAGCTTTCAGCTCATGTTGTACAGTTTTTAGAGCAAAAAGATCTGATTATTGATGAAAATATTTTGCAGTTGCCTGATGATTTTGAAAGTGATTTTGCAAGTTTGATGGAATCGGCTTCTACACATCAACAAGTTTTGGTTGCAGCTATGAAAATGGATGTGCGCCATTTCATTAGCAATGTGTTGGCCGTTAAAGTCTTGTGGCAGCGAATTCAGCAAGGTAATAAAGAAATTCCTGACAACATTACCCCAATGACGACCAAATATCCAAGTTTGCACCGTGACCATGGTGTGGCGATACGGGGCGGTATTAGTGCAGTTCTTATTACATTTATTGTGACTGGGGTCTGGATTGTTTCGGGATGGAAAGCTGGATTTATGATGGCACAAATGGGTGCAGTAACCGCCTGTATTTTAACGGCCTTAGATAACCCCGTTCCGGTTCTGCGTATTTTTATCTGGGGTAGTATTGCTTCAGCCGTTTTAGTTTTCATTTATGCGTTTGGTATTTTTCCACATGTCACAACTTTTTGGGAACTTGGACTGGTTTTATTACCGATGTTCTTATTCGCAGTGTCTATGATGGCTAACCAGATGCTAATGCCAGTAGGAATGGTTTTGGGTATTAATACCATGATGGGGCTAAACCTGCACAATGCTTATAGCATGGATGCGGTGTCTTATCTTGATAGTTCATTTGCCATGATCTTAGGTGTTTTAGTGTCTTTGATTGTCATTGATGTTGTTCGTGCCATGTCACCAGACACGAGTGCCAGCCGTATTTTAGCCTTGCATTACCGTGCCATGCGACAAGCGATCTACCTGCCATATGGTCTTGATTTTAAAGTTCATCTACGCAGTATGTTAGATCGGATTGGGATTCTGAACAGCAAAATGGTGCAATCGGATGAGATTAAAGCCTCAATTCAACAAGCACTAATTGAGTCGAGTAGTATTGTTGATTTAAGCCGATTACAAGAGTTGGCTAATCAGTTTCCTCAAACATCCGAACTCACTCAGCATATTGGTGATTTGCAACAAAATCTGGATGAGCTGTTTAGAGCTAAAGAAAATGACGGAAACGATACGACAGTTTTAGTAGAGAAAATCTACCGAGCATTATTTGAATTAAAACAGCTTGCTTCAAATGTTGAAGATATGACTATACGACAAAGACTACTCATTTCACTGAACAATATTGCTTATAGCATGTGCCATGTTTCATCAGAGCAAATGAATGAAAGCAGCACCCTAAGAGGAGCCACAGCAAATGGGTGAGTTTAATGTTTATGGTATTTATGTGCCTTCTTTGCTCGTTCAAGCACTCTTGGCATATATCTGTTTCCGTGGGTTAAGTCCTTTAACAAATAAGTTGATTGCACAAGGCTGGATTGCATTACCTAGTATTTTTAATTTGTGTTTTTACCTCTTATTACTTTTGGTAATACATCAAATTTTTGTTGGGGTCGGTGCGTAGAGATGTTTGCGAAATTAAAGATTGAGTTAGGTGAGTGAAATGAATCAGGTGGATTTGAAAAAAGTCATCCGTCCAGTGATTTTGATTGTCGCATTAATGGTAGCGGTCTATACCATTGTGCATTTATGGAATTACTATAATGCAGCGCCGTGGACGCGTGATGGTCGAGTTCGTGGTGACGTTATTCAAGTATCTTCGGATGTCGCGGGGCTTGTGACAGAAGTATTGGTTCAAGATAACCAGACTGTAAAAAAAGGTCAGGTGCTCTTTAAAATTGATGTTTCTCGCCGCGCTTTAGACGTAGAGCAAGCAAAATCTGATTTAGCAAAAGCAAATGCAGCCTTTGCACAAGCGCAAGCTGGTTTAGCACAAGCAAAAGCGAACCTGATTAAATCGGATACGAATATTAAGTTAGCCGAGAAAAACGCAAGCCGCTATTCAAACCTCATGGATGGCGCTATCTCTAAACAAGAACAAGATCAAGTTTTCGCAACACGTGATCAATCTCACGCTGAACATGAGCAACTCCAAGCTGCTATTCAACAAGCCGAAGCAACTGTTAAGCAACAACAGGCTCTGATTGAGGCGGCAACGAGCAACTTGCATTTGGCCGAGCTTAATATGCATCGTGCTGCGGTAATTGCTCCAGCTGATGGTACTTTATCTAACTTTGATATGCGCCCAGGTAACTATGTTCAAGTTGGTCAGGCTGTTGCGGCACTACTTGACCGTAAACAACTCTATGTTGTGGGCTATTTTGAAGAGACGAAGTTAAACCGTATTCATGTTGGAGATCAGGCCAGTGTACAGTTAATGGGTGATAGTCAGAAAATTAAAGGCCATGTACAGGGTATTGCATCGGGTATTGAAGATCGTGAACGCTCAAGCAGCTCTAATCTTCTTGCCAATGTAAACCCAACATTTAGCTGGGTTCGTTTAGCGCAGCGTGTGCCTGTGAAAATCGTATTAGATGAAACACCAAAAAACCAGCTTGCTTTTGTCTCTGGACGTACGGCAACTGTGCATATTATCGAGAAATAAAAAAGGAAGGCTTTAGCCTTCCTTTTTAATATTACGGGGTTAAACCGACCGGATTTCGATACCAACTCTGAATGAGTAAGGCGGCTGCAAAACTATCTGCAGAAAGTTTTTTTGCTCGACCTTGCTCTTGGTAGAAACCGAGTTCTTCTCGTGCTTCACGTGTAGTTAAACGCTCATCTACCATTAATGTTTCAATATTGGTTTGATGGCGTAAACGTCTCGCAAATTTGCGAGCACGTGTAGAAAGTTCTGACTCGCTATCATCCATATTCAAAGGCAAACCAACCAAAAATAGATCAGGTTGCCATTCTTTCACGATTTTTAAGAGTTGATCCCAGTTTGGAATTCCATCTTTCATCACAAATAGAGGGAGAGGATTGGCACTTTCAATTGAAGACTGACCAATTGCCATTCCCATTTTTTGAGTACCAAAGTCAAAAGCCATAATCGATTTTGATTGTGTTTCGGTCATTAAGCATGTCCGATTTCAGATGCTAACCAAGCACGATCTACACCGATTTTTTTATAGGCTGCATCCCAACGATCGTCATAAGGCAGGTTAAAAATCAGATCCATATCGGCATCACAAATGAGCCAGTCACCGCGCGTAATTTCATCTTCTAACTGGTTTTTACCCCAGCTCGCATAACCTAAAGCAATTTGATATCGACCAACACCTTCATTGTGGGCAATCGCATCAAGAATATCTTTACTGGTGGTAATACAAACATTTTCACCTACAGCAATAGATGAATGCCATGTCGGTTGTCCAGTATGAAGAACGAATCCAGCCTCGGGACGTAATGGCCCACCTTGTAAAACCACATGTGGATTTACATTATCTGCTTCAATGTCGAGATCATTGAGTAATTCTTTAATTTGAATGCCGGAAGGGCGGTTAATAATAATGCCTTGAGCACCTTCTTCATCATGACGGGCAAGATAAATTACAGTGTTTGCGAAAAAGTCATCTGCCATTTCTGGCGGGGCAATCAGACAACGGTGAGTCAGATATTGTTTGGTCACCTAAGCGGTTCTCCCTCAAAAAATGTCACTAGAGGGTCTCTCGACCCTTTTATCTATATAGGTTCTTTTTATCAACATACAAGAGTTAATCGGATTTCGCCAATCTTTTTCTCTCATTTTTTATTAATTTGAAGAAGCCTGAAATTTAAGTTGGCGTAATTGTTTTGCGTGTTGCAAGGTTGTTTCATTAATTTCAACACCGCCTGACATGCGAGCTAACTCTAAAATGATTTGATTTTCATCTAATTCAACAATTGTACTGCTTGCTGGATCAGTTTGTTGTTTCTTCACTAATAAATGCTGATCTGATTGTGCAGCAACTTGTGCTTGATGAGTAATACATAAAAGTTGAACATGTTGGGCTAAGTCGGCAAGTAAACGTCCCACAACTTCTGCTGTACCGCCACTAATCCCGACATCAATTTCATCAAACACTAACACTTCTGCTTCGGTTTTTTCAGCATTCATGACTTGCATGACAAGTGCAATACGTGAAAGTTCACCGCCTGAAGCGACGCGCGCTAATGGTTGTGGAGGAATACCCTTATTGGCAGTAAATAATAGCTGAATAAAACTCAAACCTTCAGCGGTAGGTTGCTCTAGTGGTTCAAACTTAAACTCAAAATGTGCCTCTGGTAGCGCTAAAGGTTTAACTTGTTCTGTTAATTGTTTAGCAAGTGGGGTAGCAGCTTCACGACGAATGTTGTCTAAATGCTGAGCTTTCTCTAAGAATTCCTCATGTGACTTTTCAACTTGCTCTGCCAATGTTTCTGGGTCTTCAAGTTGATGTAATTGCTCAAGCTCACTTTGCCAAGTTTCGTACTCTTCTTTAAGTGTTTCTGGTTGAGTACGGTATTTACGAGCAAGTCGATGGAAAACTTCAAGTTTAGAGTTAAGTTCTTCCATTCGTTCTGGATCAAAACTTTGACGATCAATAAATTGACGCAAGTTTGCTGTTGCATCATCTATTTCACTTTGAGCATTCAGTAAAGAATTATAAATCTCGGAAAGTTGTTCGCTACGGCCCGCGTGGGATTCTAATCTACGAATAATCGAAGACATTTCTTGAGTAATGTTTTGCTCAGCTTCATCTAAAACATTTAAGCTATAGCTACAATCTTGCATGATATGTTCATGATGACTGAGGCGATCGAACTCTTGCTCAATTTCTTTATAGTCAGTTTGAATGACCTCTTCGAGTTCTTCAATTTGATGCTCTAAAGTACCAATGCGTTGTAGACGCGTTGCTTGTGCATCTAGGGCCGCTTGGTGCAAACGAATGGTACGTTGCCATGTGCTATAAGCTTCACGTACATCATTCGCTTCAGCATAAAAATTGTTATAACGGTCTAACCAATGCTTTGGATAAGGCGGTTCAAGAAGTTGCTGTTGACTGTGCTGACTATAAAGTTGAACCAGCAAACGCCCTAATTCTTTAAGTTCAGATAAGCTGCTCGGACGTCCATTGACCCAAGCTTTACTACGTCCAGTTGCAAAAATAACACGACGTAAATGAATTTCCCCAGAATCATCATCTAGCTCGTGGTCTTGGAGCCATTTTGCTTCAGGACTATTATTTTGATAGGTAAAAACAGCGGTAATATCCGCTTTGTCCGAACCATAACGGACATAATTTGTATCTGTACGTTCCCCTAGGCAGGCAGAGAGTGCATCCAGTAATAATGATTTTCCGGCACCTGTTTCGCCTGTTAGAACATTAAATCCTTGTTCTATATCAATAGCCAAATGATCAGCTAATGCAAAATTAATTAAAGTTAAATGTGTGAGCATAAACGCATCCAACGCGCCAAATTATGGGTTAAAGATAGAGAAGTTTTGAATTTGCTACAAGTGATCTATTATTCTAACTGAAATTATAGAACAGCAAGATTGCGGATATTTACAATGAAAAAAACATTAAGCTTACCGAAACCACCAATAGGGATGATCAACCGCCATAAAAAAAATAATCCTGCGGAAATGAATAAAATTTTAAATCAGCATTTTAATGCATTTAAACAGGCAGCAGCACAAGGGGATTATGCCAAAGCTTATCAACATGTTAAACAAGCTGTTAATTTAGTTCCCAAGCATGCTGGTGCCTTATCAGATTTAGCTTATACCGAATTGCGCTTAGGCCGTTATAACGATGCCCATCAACATTATTTACAAGCGATTCAAGCAAGTGGAGCTAACGTAAATACAAATTTATATGATGGACTCACAGAAGTTTGTCATCATTTAAAGAAAAAAGAAGAAACAATCAAATTTGGACGCTTGGCAATTGCAACCAAAAAAGAACTAGCGAAGAGCGAACCTGTTTTGGCAATTCCAGATCATGCACCACCAACCTTTAGTGCAAATCCTGAAGAAAATATTATTGCTTTTTCTTTGTTTGGGGCAAACCCTCGTTATTGTGAAACCTCTATTTTAAATATTCAGTTAGCCAAACAAATTTATCCTGAATGGACGTGTCGCTTTTATGTCGATGATACGGTGCCAGTACTGGTGCAACAGCGTTTAAAAGAGAAGGGCGCGCAAGTTATTCAGGTTACAGATTCTCAAAAACAGCTATCTGGTCTGTTCTGGCGCTTTTTGGTAATGGATGATCCGACAATTAAGCGTTTTCTGATACGTGATGCCGACTCCATTGTCTCGCACCGCGAAAAAGCAGCTGTAGATGCGTGGCTCAAGAGTGATAAATGGTTTCACTTAATGCGTGATAATTATTCTCATACTGAGTTAATTTTGGCTGGAATGTGGGGCGGGTGTACAGGGATTTTTCATAATATTGAAGCACATATCAGGGATTATGTTGCCACCGGACGTTATCTGGATAATCGGGTGATGGATCAACATTATTTGCGTTACTGTATTTGGCCAACCTTAAAACAAAGTGTGCTTATACACGATAGTCAGCAATTTGATTCAGATGCTATCGATTTTCCAGCTTATGATCGGACGTTAATGCAAAACGACAGTGAAAATTTTCATGTAGGAATGAATGACGGTTCACCAATAATTGCTACAGCAGTTGCCCATCCAACTGCACAAAGAGTATGTTGGATACTTCTAGATGAAAATCAGGTCGAAGTTTGCAGATACGATGCAATTGTGTCGAGTAGTCGAAATATTGAGATCAACTTACCTTATGCTTTTGCCAAAAAAATTCAGGCACAGCAGTGGAAATTACAAGTCTATCCGTATGAAAACTGATTGATTAGTTATTTAGGCACAATTAAACTACATTCATCATAATTTATATAAATACGGCATTATCTGGAGAGTGTGCATGAGTTCAACCCAATTTGATCATGTAACGGTCATCAAAAAATCAAACGTTTATTTTGGTGGAGCATGTATCAGCCATACCGTGCAATTTGAAGATGGAACGAAGAAAACACTAGGTGTTATTTTGCCGACTGAGCAAGCTTTAACTTTTGAAACCCATGTTCCTGAGCGTATGGAAATTATTTCAGGTGAATGCCGCGTAACAATTGCGGACAGTAATGAAAGTGAGTTGTTCCGTGCAGGCCAATCATTTTATGTGCCTGGTAATAGTCTTTTTAAAATCGAAACTGATGAAGTGCTCGATTACGTGTGCCATTTAGAAGGCTAAGAAATTCCTATTCAAATCGGGTACACTATGCCCAAAGAAATCCTGTGAAGTTGGCTTTGCAGGATTTTTATTTTTTGCTCAAACGTTGTTAGAGGTCATGCATGGCAAAACCGGAATATTATTATGGCGTTCATTCAGTGGAGTCATTGTTAGAACTTGAGCCGGAACGTGTGCTAACCCTGTTTACTTTAAAAGGACGGGATGACCAGCGTTTGCAAAAGATTTTGCAATTGGCAGAGCCTTTTGGAATTAGTGTACAAAAAGCAAGCCGTGATAGTCTCGAAAAGCTTGCTGGTCTACCGTTTCATCAAGGTGTGGTTGCAGCAGTACGTCCGCATCCGACTTTAAATGAAAAAGATCTAGATCAGATCTTGGCTGAAACCCCAGATGCTTTATTGCTGGCATTAGATCAGGTGACAGACCCGCATAACTTAGGAGCCTGCATTCGTACCGCAGCTGCAATGGGTGTGCAAGCGGTGATTGTACCTCGTGATCGTTCGGCAAGTTTAACCCCAACAGCTCGTAAAGTTGCAGCGGGTGGAGCTGAGAAAGTTAAATTCATCCAAGTAACAAACTTGGCTCGTACATTAGCCCATCTCAAAGAGACGACTCATACACGTGTGATTGGCACTATGCTTGATGAAAGTGCAATGCCAATTCAAAAATGTGATTTCGCGGGTCCAGTCGTGATCGTAATGGGAGCAGAAGATACGGGTTTACGCCCAATTACACAGGCACAGTGTGATCATAAAGTTTATATTCCGATGTCTGGAAATTTACAAAGCCTAAATGTGAGTGTGGCAACGGGTATGGCACTTTATGAGGCTTGTCGTCAGCGTTCTGAGGTATAATCTAGCTGCCTTTCTAGTTTTGTAAGCAGTCTTCATATGTCTCCCCGTAAGCAAGGTTATTTTTTTGTATTGGTGACCATGTGCATTTGGGGCGGGTTTACACTTTTTGCCCGTTTAAATGCACAGTGGCACATCAGTGCTTGGGACATTGCTGCACTGCGCTTTGCTATCGCCTTCCTGATTTTGATGCCTATTCTGATCTATAAGAAAGATCTCGCTTTTTTGTGGAGTAAGCACGCTGTTATTTTGGCGCTCATTGGCGGAGTCATTTATTGTCTTACCGTCTACACCGCGTTTCTCTATGCTCCCGCTGCACATGCTGCCATTTTTTTAAATGGTTGTATTCCAATTTGTACTGCAATTGCAGCATACATTTTATTTAAACAACCATTTGATAAGCATACATGGGTGAGTCTGGCAATTATGATTACTGCCTTGGCTCTCATGAGTGTGTTGATGTTGCAAGGTAACGCTTCGGCCTTTGGCGTGGGGGATTTACTTCTTTTTATTAGTGCGATTTGGTGGGGCATTTTCACTGTATTACTTAAACAGTGGAAACTTTCTGCATGGCACTCTATGGCAAGTGTTGCGATTTGGTCTGCAATTATTTATTTACCCATCTATGCGTTATTTTTGCCTAAACACTTCATGGAAGTGAGTCCTGTTCATTTAGCGATACAGGGCATTTTCCACGGTGTGTTTGTCGTTATTATCGCAACTTTGACTTATGTAGCAGCAATTCAGCGACTTGGTGCTTTTAAAACGGGAAGTATTGTCACTTTGGCGCCGTTTATTGCTGCCATTTTAGCTGTACCTTTACTTGGCGAGTTATTAAGTCCATCAATTGTTGTGGGTTTGGTTGGAATGGGAATCGGTGCCTTACAACCTTGGCGCTGGTTTCGACAAGATAGCTTGGCACAAAAGATTCAGCAGAAAAATAATCAAGATTAGTTGGCACGCTTCAAATAGCTTTGATGTAAAGGCTCTAATTGCTGATATAAATGTTCGAGTAATCCGTCATTAAACACAATGTCATTGGCAAGTTCACGTTTACGCTCGCGTGGCATTTGTGCTGCAATAATTTTCTGGATTTGTTCCTGGTTTTGCCCATCTCGCTGGCTTGCGCGCTGAATTTGAGTTTGTTCACTCGCATCAACTAATAGAGTGTGATTAACCAATTCATGCTGGTTGGTCTCAAAAAGTAGGGGTGAAACTAGAATCACATAAGGACTTTTGGGGTTTTGTAGCTGTTGAACAATAGATTGGCGAATGGCTGGATGCGTGATTTTCTCAAGTGTTTGTCTTGCTTCAGGGTTTTGAAAAATATATTCACGTAGTGCACGGCGATCTAGATTACCGTCGGGTTGAAGTACCCAATCTCCAAAAGTTTGTTGGATTTTTTGGAGGGCAGGTTGGCCTTTTTCAACCACTTCGCGAGCAACAATATCGGCATCGACGACTTGGATTCCTTGGGATTCAAACCATTGCGTTGCAGCAGATTTTCCGCTACCAATACCACCTGTGATTCCCAGAATAAAAGCCATCTTAACCTCCCAAATAAATTTTCATAATCTGATCACCCCATAAAAAGGCAACCCAACCCGCAATGGCAATATATGGTCCAAAGGCAAAAGGCTGATTATCATTACGTAATTTTAGTAAAATGATGCCAATAATTGCACCAAGTAAAGATGACAATAGCACAATTAATGGCAGCATCAATGGCCCCATCCACGCGCCTAATGCGGCAAGTAATTTAAAGTCGCCGTAGCCCATACCTTCTTTGCCTGTAATCACTTTAAATAAGTAATACACAATCCAAAGACATAAAAAGCCGATTAAATATCCCCAAATAGCTGAGTTAGGCGAGGTGTAAATATTAAAGGTATTAATACCTAAGCCGAGAGCAGCCAAAGGTAGTGTGAAACGATCGGGTAGCAGCTGAGTATCAAAGTCTATAAATGTCAAAGCAATCAGAACCCAAGTGAGCACTAGTCCCCAAAGCATTTGTAGGGTCGGGCCAAATACCATAACCACGACTAATGAACATAGCATGGTGAGTAATTCAATCGCTGGATAACGAATACTAATAGGATGTTGGCAATGGCCACATTTTCCTCTTAACATCAACCAACTTATGACAGGAATATTTTGATACCAACGAATAGGTTGATGACACTTTGGACATGATGAAGCAGGTTTACTTAATGTCAGCTTTTCATGCTCAATGATGGGTTGTTCGGGATTAAGCAACATTTGACATTCCTGCTGCCAATCTTGTTCCATCATTTTTGGGGTGCGATAAATCACCACATTCAAAAAGCTACCAATACATAGGCTCAATAGTGCAACTGCAATATAAAGTGCAGTTAAGTTTTGAATAAAATAAGCAATAATTTCTTGCATTATATGACTGAGCCCATTTGGAAAATTGGAAGATACATCGCAATCACTAGACCACCTACGAGCACCCCTAAAATTGCCATGATTAAAGGTTCCATCATTGAAGTTAAACCATCAACGGCATTATCAACTTCATTTTCATAATAAGTGGCAACTTTATCGAGCATGCTGTCTAGTGCACCAGATTCTTCACCAATTGCGACCATTTGTATAGCCATAGATGGAAAACGATTTGAAACACGCATTGCAAATTGGAGTTGTTGGCCTGTAGCAACATCTTCACGAATTTTCATGACGGCTTCTTCATAAATGACATTGTTGGTTGCACCAGCCGTTGACTCAAGCGCATCAATGAGCGGAACACCTGCGGCAAACGTAGTGGCTAAAGTACGGCTATAACGGGCAATAATCGCCTTATAAACCAGATCGCCAAAGATAGGTAGTTTCAGTGTGAGTTTATCTAAGCCATCACGGAATTTTTTACTGCGCTTCTTGGCTTCCAGAAAGGCAGCAATAATTGCCCCAATCACAATAATCATAATGAACCAGTATTCCTGCATCCATTTCGACATGTTCACGACCATTTGGGTGAATGCAGGTAAATCTGCACCAAAAGAAGAAAACAGGTCTTGGAAAACAGGAACTACTTTAACCATCAAAATAATGGTAACAACCACAGCAACCACGATAACCGTTGCTGGATATTTCATAGCCTTCTTAATTTTCTGCTTAAGTAATTCACTTTTTTCTTTGTAAATTGCTACGCGGTCCAACATGGTTTCAAGTGCACCAGATTGTTCACCAGACTCTACAAGAGAACAAAATAAGTTATCGAAGTGTTGAGGATACTTCCTTAAAGCTGAAGCAAAGGTACTACCACCTTCAACTTCACCTTTAATCCCGAGTACCACCTCGCGCATGGCTGGGTTTTCTAGACCCTCCGCTACAATTTCAAAGCCTTGTACCAGTGGCACACCTGCTTTCATCATCGTTGCAAGTTGCCTAGTAAAAATTGTGATATCGAGTGTTGATACTTTCTTCTTGAATAAACCCTCAAGAATATTTTTACGCTTTTCCCGAATATTACGGACAGTTACACCTTGTTTGCGTAGGGTGACTTTGGCTAAGGCCATATTCTTAGCTGGAAGTTCGCCCTTAATTTTTACGCCCTTACGGTCAACCCCTTCATAAGCAAAAGTCGGCATCATTTGTGCCTTTTTGACAGTCATGAATTATCCTTATTTTAAATTGTCTTTTATTCACTAGTCACGCGGTTGACTTCTTGTAAGGAAGTGACGCCTTGCATGACTTTCTTTAACCCTGAACGACGCAGATTATTAAACCCCAGTTTTTCAGAAGCAGCAGCGATTTCTAAAGCATTGCCATCTTCCATAATAATCTTGGAAATTTCAGGTGTAACTTTCATCACCTCGTAAATACCTACTCGACCTTTGTAGCCTTCACGACACTCAGTACAACCCACAGGTTGAAAAACTTGAAAATCGGGGTGGGTTAAATCCTGTTCGGTAAACCCCATTTCTATTAGGCTCTGTTTAGGGATGTCGGCAGGAATTTTACACTGTGGGCATAACCGACGTGCCAAACGTTGAGCAATCACCAGATTGACAGACGTCGCGATATTAAATGATGGAACACCCATATTACGTAGGCGAGTAAGTGTTTCTGGAGCACTATTGGTATGCAGTGTGGACATTACCATGTGACCGGTTTGTGCAGCCTTAATCGCAATCTCAGCCGTTTCTAAGTCACGAATCTCACCGACCATAATAATGTCAGGGTCCTGACGTAAAAAAGATTTCAGTGCGGCCGAAAAAGTAAGACCTACTTTCGGGTTAACGTTAACCTGATTAATACCTTCAAGATTGATTTCGACTGGATCTTCGGCAGTGGAAATATTAGAGCTTTCAGTATTTAAAATATTTAAGCCTGTATATAAAGATACCGTTTTACCAGAACCTGTAGGGCCTGTAATGAGAAGCATACCTTGTGGTTTATCGAGTGCTTCTAAAAAAAGAGCTTTCTGATCTTCTTCATATCCTAAGGCATCAATGCCGAGCATTGCGCTAGATGGATCTAGAATACGCAGAACCAATTTTTCACCAAACAAAGTTGGAAGTGAGTTCACACGAAAATCGATGGCTTTAGTTTTTGATAACTTAAGCTTGATACGACCATCTTGAGGCACTCGTTTTTCGGAAATATCCATTTGAGACATGACTTTTAAACGAGAAGCTAAACGGTTAGCCAATTGCAAAGGCGGATTTGCAATCTGACGTAACACGCCATCGACTCGATAACGAACCCGATATGATTTCTCATAGGGTTCAAAATGTAAGTCTGAAGCCCCCATACGAATCGCATCGATGAGTAATTTATTAATATATTTAACAATAGGTGCTTCATCGCCTTGAGGCGTTTCTTCCTCATCCTCTTGTGAGGGGGGAGCTTCAAGGTCTACATCAAGATCAAACTCTTCATCACTAAATTCGAAGCTACTTTCTTCGGTAAATTGCTGCGCCAGAATTTTCTCAAGCTTATGGTGCTCGACAATAACTGGCTCAACCATGAGCTTGCTATTGAAGCGAATGGCATCAATCGCTTCAATATTACTCGGGTTGCTGGTCGCGACATACAAAATCTGTCCTCTTTGTATAAGAGGTAAGACCCGATGTTTTAAAATCAGTTTCTGATCAACCAAATCTTTGGGAATTTGGCTTGTGTCGTAAACATCCAGATCAAAATATGGTTCAGCAAATTCAATAGAAATTGTTTCTGCTAATAAAGAAGGGGAGAGATGAACCTCTTCAATCAGGTACGCAACCGTATCCCGTTTAGCTCTTTTTGCTGCATCTAATGCTGTTTGCATGGTCGCTGCCGACACATGTTTTTCTTCGACTAATCGCCGAAAAAACCCCGAAAATTTTGGAGATGTATGTATGACTGACATCTGCCTACCTGTGCTCATATGTTTATAATTGGTATATAAAAAATTATACTTTTGTTATCTAAAATTACTACCTGAGAAAATGATGCTCTGGTCTTGATCCACTCGCCAAAGCTTGAACTAGTCGAAGTTTTTATTCATTAATTTTTGAAAGAGGATTCTTTAGATTCAATAAAGTTTTATAACTGTTTTCAATTAGTAGAAAAGATATGGGCAAAGCCGTTAAAGAAAAGTATCTGAAATTTGTATAAATGCGTGTAGAATGTGCTGCATTTTTGATGAAAGGTGAGCCGTATGTCGGGTTCGACGATTACGCCTTGGGTAGTTGGCAACTGGAAAATGAACCCAATGCGTGCCAATGCCAAACAACTTATAGAAGAATTTAAACAACTATTGCAACAAAACCAAATTGCAGATGAAAGCTGTCATGTAGGGGTTGCTCCGGTTTCTATTGCACTTGCAATGGTACAAACACAATTGCAAGATGCTGCAAGAACAGTATATACAGTTGCACAAGATGTATCACGTGTAGCGGGTACTGGCGCTTATACTGGCGAAGTCAGCGCAGAACTATTAAAAGATAGCCAAATTAATTTTGTACTGGTTGGGCATTCTGAGCGCCGTGATATTTTTGGCGACAACGTTGAAATTTTGAAAGCTAAACTCCAAAATGCATTAAATGCGGGCTTGACTGTCATTTATTGTGTCGGTGAAAGCCTCGAACAACGTGAACAAGGTTTGGCAGAACAAGTTGTATTGCAACAAATTTGTGATATTGCTCCTGTAGTGACTGCTGAGCAGTGGCAAAAGCAAATTGTAATTGCCTATGAGCCAATCTGGGCAATTGGGACAGGTAAAACTGCTTCTCCACAAGATGCACAGGCAATGCATGCTAAGATTCGTGAAGGTTTAAGTCAGATTACCCCAGCGGGTTCAGACATTGCGATTTTATATGGCGGTAGTGTAAAAGCTGAAAATGCAGTCGAATTGGCGGCATGTCCAGATATTAATGGTGCGTTGGTAGGCGGTGCTTCGTTAAATGCAGCATCTTTTTATCAAATTGTACAAGCCTTTGCACAAAGTAAATAACGAGGATAGGGTATGCACTCTTTTGTACTGATCGTACATATTATTTTAGCGGTACTGATGATTGCCTTAATTCTAGTGCAACACGGTAAAGGTGCTGATGCCGGTGCTTCTTTCGGCGGTGGTGGAGCAGCAACCGTATTTGGTGCTTCAGGTTCAGGTAACTTCCTTACTCGACTTACTGCTATCTTAACAGCGTTGTTTTTTGTGACGAGTTTAACTCTAGCTGTTTTCGCAAAAAAACAGACTACTGATGCATATAGTTTGAAAACTGTACAAACTACGGCACCAGTTCAAACGACATCGCCTGAAACTTCACCAAATGCACCGAAATCGAGTCAATAATTCGAAATAGGGCTTTCCTTTTGCAGTGGGAAGGACTAGAATGCGTCCCACAAGCTGCGGTGGTGGTGGAATTGGTAGACACGCTACCTTGAGGTGGTAGTGCCTTCGGGCGTGGGGGTTCAAGTCCCCCCTTCCGCACCAACTTTGAACCAGAAAGTTGAGTGCAAGCAGTTTTTTGATGCGGGATGGAGCAGTCTGGTAGCTCGTCGGGCTCATAACCCGAAGGTCGTTGGTTCAAATCCAGCTCCCGCTACCAATTTGATTAAGGTGCAACTTAATCAAGCGAATATTGGATAAGTTTACATTGACTTTTTTCGATATTTGTATATAATTTTTGCACGTTGATGCGGGATGGAGCAGTCTGGTAGCTCGTCGGGCTCATAACCCGAAGGTCGTTGGTTCAAATCCAGCTCCCGCTACCAAGTTTCTTAAAAGAGGCTCACAGACAGGTGGGCCTTTTTGCACAGTGGACTATTGTTTTCTGTGCTAAATAGGGGCGATTAACGCCCTTTTTTATTGGTTATCGTATCGCTATCGTGTAGTGTCGACATCAATTGGTCAAATAGTCATGCTTCACTATAGTAGGTCTGTGTCGGTTAAAACAACCGATTGAATCGCACGAGAATGACGAGAGTAAATGAAATTATCAAATAAATCCCAAGCATTGCATGACTTAATTGTTCCTGCAGTGGAAGCATGTGGTGTCGACCTTTGGGGAATCGAGTTTCTCCCACAAGGTAAACGTTCATTATTGCGTATTTATATCGATAAAGCGGTAAGTGAAGATGCTGAGCCTGTAATTAATGAAGATGGCGAAGTAGAACTAGGCCGTGGTATTGGTGTACAAGATTGTGTGCGTGTAACACAACAAGTTGGCGCAATGTTGGATGTTCATGATCCAATTTCAGGTGAGTATTCATTAGAAGTTTCTTCACCGGGTTGGGATCGTCCATTTTTTCAACTAGAACAGTTACAAGGCTACATCGGACAACAAATTGCTTTGCGTTTAATTGCAGCAGTAGAAAACCGTCGTAAATTTCAAGCAAAACTTATCGCAGTAGACCTTGAAAATGAAGAAATTCAGGTTGAAGTTGATGGGAAGCATGTGCTTGTGATCGACAGCAACAATATCGATAAAGCAAACTTGATCTATCAAGATTAAATTTATTTAAATTTTATAAGAAATCGGTAGGTGACTTATGGGCCGCGAAATTCTTACCGTTGTTGAAACGGTTAGTAATGAAAAAGGTGTTAGTCGTGAAGCGATCTTCGAAGCTTTAGAACAAGCTCTAGTTGCTGCAACGAAGAAAAGATTTTACGAAGGTACGCATGCTGAAGAAGCTCAGCTTCGTGTAGAAATTGATCGTAAAACTGGTGATTACCGTACGTTCCGTCAATGGACTGTTGTGGCAGATGAAGATCATGAAATGCCGGCTTGCCAAGATGCAATTTCTGACGTTGATCCAGCTAAATGGTCAATTGGTGACGTGCGTGAACTCGAAGTAGAATCTATTGAGTTTGGTCGTATTGCTGCACAAATTGCAAAACAAGTTATCGTACAAAAAATTCGTGAAGCTGAGCGTGCTTTAGTTGCTGATGCATACGAGTCTAAAGTTGGTGAGTTAATTTACGGTGAGGTGAAAAAACAAACCAAAGATGGCTTCATTATCGACTTAGGCGACAACGCAGAAGCTTATCTTGCACGCGAAGAAATGATTCCAAAAGAAATTCTTCGTCCAAAACAACGTGTAAACGCTATTTTATATAATGTTAACCGTGAAGGTCGTGGCGCTCAGTTGTTGTTATCACGCGCTAAGCCTGAAATGTTAATTGCTTTAATGAAAAAAGAAATTCCTGAAATTTCTGAAGAAATTATTGAAATTAAAGCAGCGGCACGTCAACCAGGCGTTCGTGCTAAAATTGCAGTGAAAACAAATGATCACCGCATTGACCCTGTAGGTGCATGTATTGGTATGCGTGGTACGCGTATTCAAGCTGTACAACAAGAGTTAAATGGTGAACGTATTGATGTAGTGGTCTGGTCTGATGATCCGGCTCAATACATTGCTAGTGCATTAGAACCAGCTGATGTTTCAGGCATCGTGCTTGATGAAGATGCAAGAAGTGCCGACATTATTTTTGCAACCAGCGATCAATTAGCTCGTGCGATTGGCTCTCAAGGTCAAAACGTTCGTTTAGCTTCTGATTTAACTGGCTACAAACTCGACATGATGCTTGAAGAAGAGTATCGTGCTCGTCAGCAAAATGAAGCTCAGCAATATCTTGATATGTTTGTATCACGTCTCGATATTGAAGAAGATTTAGCAATGGCATTGGTGGAGATGGGCTTCACTTCTTTAGAAGAGATTGCTTATGTTCCTGCTGAAACTTTTGACGAAATTGAGCTTGATGCTGAGTTGGTTGAGTTATTGCAAAGTCGTGCAAAAGAAGCAGCCCTTACTGATGCTTTGAAACAGCAAGAAAATATTCAAGAACCGAGCGCAGACCTTCTTACTATGGAAGGCATGACTTCTGAGATCGCTTACTCGCTTGCCGCTCGCGGTATTATTACTGTCGACGATTTGGCAGATCAGGCTACTGATGATATCTCTGATATTGAAGGACTTGGTCATGAAAAAGCAGGTCAATTGATCATGAAAGCTCGCGAATCATGGTTTAACTAGGAGATGAAATATGACGGACAAGTCGATTAAAGAGTTAGCTCTCAGTGTAGGACGTCCTGTTGAGAAGCTCCTAGAACAGGCTCGTGAAGCAGGTTTGCCTCAACGTACAGCAGACGACATTATTACCACTGAACAACAGGATACTTTGGTCAATCACTTGAAAAAAGTTCATGGTCAGGAAAGTGGTAACACAGGAAAAATTGCGTTGAAACGTAAAACAACCAGTACCGCTAAAGTTGCAAGTACTTCAGGCAAAGCAAAAACAATTAACGTAGAAGTACGTAAAAAACAGGTTTTTGCTAAACCAAACCCTGAACAAATTGCAGCTGAAGCTAAAGCACGTGCAGAAGCCGAAGCGAAAGCACGTGTAGAACAGCAAACGCGTGAAACTGCCGAGCAAAAAGCGCGTCTTCAAACAGAGCAAAAAGCTAAAGCAACTTTAGATGCTATGCGTGCTGCTCATCAACAAGATAGTGCTGCACAGACAGCTCCAAAAGCTGCTGTTGTAGTGAAAAAGCGTGGTGGTGGTACAGTAAAACCTGCACCAAAACCAGCTGAAACTCCAGAACAGAAACGAGCTCGTGAAGAGCAGTCAGCTCAGTTAAAAGCAACTGAAGAAGCTGCTCGTCGTAAAGCGGCTGAAGAAGCTCAGCAACGTACACTTGAACAAATGCGCAAAATGGCGTCTAAGTATTCAAATGACGATGCTACTACGACAATTCGTGTGATTGATGATTCTCCACTTGCTTCAGGTCTAGTTGGCCAAGCTTATGAAGATTCATTT
Organism: Acinetobacter sp. 12966; assembly: GCF_031196995.1. Lineage (NCBI taxonomy): Bacteria > Pseudomonadati > Pseudomonadota > Gammaproteobacteria > Moraxellales > Moraxellaceae > Acinetobacter > Acinetobacter sp. 12966. The sequence continues at coordinate 242,712 of NZ_JAVIMC010000071.1, read as the reverse complement.
AAGCAAGAAGACCGTGAAATTAAACGCGGTGGCGCAACCACTAACCCACGTGCTGGGAAGAAAGGTGGTCGTCGTGGTCAAGAAGAGCAAAGCTTTGTTAACCATAACAAACGTGGTTTAAAATCAAGCCAAGCGAATAAGCATGGATTTGAAAAGCCAGTTAAAAAGCAAGTTTATGATGTAGAAATCGGTTCAAGCATTGTTGTTGCCGATCTTGCTCAAAAAATGGCGATTAAAGTACGTGAAGTTATCAAAACACTTATGAAAATGGGTGAATTGGTTAATCAAGATCAAGCTATTGATCAAGACACAGCGGCACTTGTTGTAGAAGAAATGGGCCACAACCCTGTTTTAGTTTCTGATACACAAGCGGAAGATAACTTGCTTGAAGCAGCTGAAGAAGCTCGTGGTGAGCAAACAACTCGTCCGCCAGTTGTTACCATTATGGGTCACGTTGACCATGGTAAAACATCATTGCTTGACCGTATCCGTCGTTCGAAAGTGGCGGCTGGAGAAGCAGGTGGTATTACCCAGCATATTGGTGCATATCACGTTGAAACAGACAAAGGAATTATTACATTCCTTGATACACCGGGACATGCGGCATTTACTTCAATGCGTGCACGTGGTGCTAAAGCAACCGATATCGTTGTATTAGTTGTTGCTGCAGATGACGGTGTAATGCCACAAACTGCAGAAGCAATTGACCATGCTCGTGCAGCAGGTACTCCAATTATTGTTGCAATCAACAAAATGGATAAAGAATCTGCTGATCCAGACCGTGTGTTAAATGAATTAACAACTAAACAAATCGTTCCAGAAGAATGGGGTGGTGATGTTCCAGTTGCTAAAGTTTCTGCACACAGTGGACAAGGTATTGATGAACTCCTTGATTTAATTCTTATTCAATCAGAATTGATGGAATTAAAAGCATCTGCTGAAGGTGCTGCGCAAGGTGTTGTTATTGAAGCACGTGTTGATAAAGGCCGTGGTGCAGTAACTTCGATTCTTGTTCAAAACGGTACATTAAACATTGGTGACCTTGTTCTTGCAGGTTCATCATATGGTCGTGTCCGTGCAATGTCTGATGAAAACGGTAAGCCGATTAAATCAGCAGGACCATCTATTCCGGTAGAAATTCTGGGTCTTCCAGATGCTCCAATGGCGGGTGATGAAGTTCTTGTTGTAAATGACGAGAAGAAAGCGCGTGAAGTTGCCGATGCTCGTGCTGACCGTGAGCGTCAAAAACGTATTGATCGTCAAAGTGCAATGCGTCTAGAAAATATCATGTCGTCAATGGGCAAAAAAGATGTTCCTACAGTGAACGTTGTTTTGAAAACAGACGTACGTGGTACTTTAGAAGCATTGAATGCAGCTCTACATGAATTATCTACTGATGAAGTAAAAGTTCGTGTAATTAGCTCAGGTGTTGGTGCGATTACCGAGTCTGATGTGATTCTTGCTGAATCTTCAGAAGCTGTATTATTAGGCTTTAACGTTCGTGCCGATACTACTGCTCGTCAGAGAAGTGACCAAGATGGTATCGATATTCGTTACTACAGCATCATCTATGAATTGATTGATGATGTAAAAGATGCCATGAGCGGTAAGCTTGCTCCTGAACATCGTGAAACAATCTTGGGTGTTGCGGAAGTACGTGAAGTATTCCACTCAAGTAAGTTTGGTGCAGCAGCAGGCTGTATGGTACTTGAAGGCACATTACATCGTAATAAACCGATTCGCGTATTACGTGATGATGTTGTAATTTTCCAAGGCGAGCTTGAATCTCTTCGTCGTTATAAAGATGTTGTTGATGAAGTTCGTGCTGGTATGGAATGTGGCCTTGCAGTGAAAGGTTATAAAGACATCAAACCACAAGATAAGATCGAAGTGTATGATGTTCAATTGATTAAACGGAGTCTTTAATGGCGGGTAGCCAACGCTTAAAGCGCATGGCGGATTCAGTACAACGTGAGTTGTCTGATCTAATCCGTCAAGAGCTTAAAGATCCTCGCTTAGGTGGTCTAGTGACCATCTCTGCGGTGAAAGTCAGTGCGGATATGGGTTATGCTGAAGTTTATGTCACCGTTATGGGACGTGAACTAGGCGATGAGCAAAGTGAAGCAGCAAATAAAGAAACTTTAGATGTATTAAATAAAGCTTCTGGTTTCTTGCGTCATGAATTGAGCCGTCGCATTAAGACTCGTATTACGCCTCGCTTACGTTTCCATTACGATAAGACGAATGCATATGGTAACTATATGTTTGGTCTAATCGAAAAAGCGGTACAAGATTTACCAGAACGTAAGTCAGATGATGAAGAGTAATTAAAACTCAAAATAAAAAAGCCACCTTCGGGTGGCTTTTTTATTGATTCAATTTTTTATTCTTTAGGAGGTTCCATTGGTGGTTTGTTTTGTGAAAAGCGCTGACCAATTTTATAACGATCCCAAGGTAGAGGGCGTTCAATAGCTTCAGGTACTTCACCACTCAATGAGCGTAAACGTAAATGTAGCGCAGCTTGAGCAATCAAATTAGCCGAAACTGGTGCGGTAATGAAAGCTAAAAGGGTAATAAGTAGCTCAGCAAAACCGAACCGCCCTTCGAAAGCAAAAAATATCATTGAAGCGATCAGAAAGCTTCCTAAACCAAGCGTACTCGATTTAGTTGGCGCGTGTAAGCGCATGAATAAGTCGGGTAAACGGACCATACCGATTGAGCCAACTAACATGAAGAAGGCGCCAAAAACCAGAAAGACCGAAACAATAATTTCAATTGTAAATTGCATTTGACCTCTCCTTAATCGATAACATGACCGGTTGTGAAGTAGCGTGCTAAGGCAGCTGTAGATACGAAACCTAGCATCGCAACCAGCAGTGCTCCTTCAAATAGAGAAGTCGTCATCCAATAAATGCCTAACACAACAATCAGGCAAGTTGCATTGAGGAAAAGCGTATCGAGCGCTAAAAGGCGGTCTACAATTGAAGGCCCCATAACCAGTCTAAAAAGGCAAAGTAGCATCGAGATTGTAATGGCAATCAAGCTAATACCTAGAGCATAAGGTAGGATTGTCATGCACTTGCCTCCGTTTTACTTTTCACATTAAAAATTTCCATAAGAGGAATTTCATAACGTTGTTTGATGTCTTGAATATCAGATTCAGTATTATCTGTGCTCAAAGCATGAACCAGAATATCCCCACGTTCCTGATCAATACCCGCAGAAACCGTACCTGGTGTTGTGGTAATGATCATTGCCAGTAAGGTGTTGACCTGCTCATGTTCTGTCTCTAAAGGTACGCGATACCATTTAGGATGTAATTTTTTAGTAGGCCCCAAAACAAGTTTTGCGACCTTAAAGTTAGAAATAATAATATCCCAAAGAACCACAAAACATAGTTTAACCGCAGGTTTCCAGTGAATATGCGGTGTGCGAGTAATAAACGGTTTGACTAAGCGAGGGATAATTAAGCCCAAAAGCATAGCAGTCAAAAGATCACTCGCATCCAGACTATGCGTCAGCATTAACCAAAATAAAATGATGAGAACCGAAACAAATGGATGTGGAAACCAGCGTTCAAGCAAATGAGATAACTGCATTGTTATGGCTCCATAGGTTTCAATTGACTTTCATCAACAATGGTAGGCGTTTGGAGTTTGTCCTGTTGCTGAATTTGTCGTTGTTTATATTCAGAAATATGTTCGCCATTGAGCGTATCTTTCGAAATAATATCTGGAACAAGATAAGCATTATGATCTTCAACCTCACCGCCATACTTCGTTTCCGGTAAGTAACTTGGGTCATATGGCTGTACACTAATGAACTCACCGTTTTGATCTACTTTAAGAATAGAGTGTTGGTAAAGCGCATGGTCTTGGATCTGTTGTGCGGTGCTTAATGTGTAATGCTGAATTGGTGCAGCAAAAACAACATATGCGATTAAACCAGCCAAGAATAGATAAATGACTTGATCGTTACGTGGCGGTGCGCGTTCCGGTAAAGCATGATAAAGAATATAAGCTGGCTGGATTGGATCTTCTTCTGGAGAAGATGCGCGCCAGAATAAGATAAAACCAACACGTGTGAGTGCAATAATACTTAATAGGCTTACCACAAGCACAACACCAATAATCCAGCCTTGATAGCTAGCTTCAACTGTCGCTTGTAAAATGAATACTTTTCCAAGAAAACCACTAAAAGGTGGTAATCCAGCCATCATCATCGCAATCAAGAAATAAGTCAGCATAGCCGCTTTTTCTTGTTTAATTCTTGGGGCAACTTTTAAATGATCTTTAAAATCTCCACGTTGTGAGGTAATCCATCCACAAAATAGATAAAAAGCTGCTCCGATCAATGTACTGTGCACTAAGTAATATAAAGCGCCAGACCATGCCTGTGTATTAGACATGGCAATTGCTGTAAGTAAGGTGCCAATTGAAGAAAGGACCATAAAGCCGACAAATCGACGTAAACGATCTGCCCCAATTGCGGCAATCACACCATAGAGTGAAGTAATTAAGCCAATAGGGAGTAACCAGCTTTTTAAGATTTCTTGACTAAGTGCATCGTCAAAGACTGTTCCATTTACACGTAAAATAGAATAGATCCCGACTTTAGTCATGATGGTGAAAATAGCAGCTACAGGTGTACTTGCAACGGCATAAGTTTTTGGTAGCCAAAAACCGACAGGAAGCATTGCTGCTTTAATGCCGAAGACAACAAAAAGAAGTAAGGAACCAGCGACTGCTAATTTGTGTTGATCTGCTTCAAGTGTCGGTATAAGACGTGAGACATCCGCCATATTAAGGCTACCCACACTGCCATAAATCATGCCAAGCCCAATTAAGAAGAGGGCAGAGGCTAAAAGATTGATAATGACATAGTGAACACCAAGCTGAAAACGAGGTTTGCCTTGTCCATGTAAGAGCAACACATACGAAGCCATCAGTAGGATTTCAAAAAAGACGAAAAGGTTAAATAAGTCGCCTGTTAGAAATGCGCCACAGATCCCCATCAATAGGAAATGTACCATTGCATGGAAATAGCGACCACGGGTGTCCCAGTTGTCACTTGCATACCATAAAACTGGTACTGCTAATGCATAGGTCAGTACTAGCATAAAAGCAGACAGACGATCGAGTACAAGCACAATACCAAATGGTGCTGACCATTCACTTAATTGGTAAACAGTAATTTGACCCGTACTGGCGTAACTTAGATAAACAATAGCGGTAATTAATCCGGCAATTGCTGAGATAAGACTAATACCACGACGCCAAGGCTGACGCCAGTCATCTTTTAAGGAGCCTGCCCCTGGGTTACCTAACAGTAATAAGATAAAACCAGTAAATGCTGGGATAAGAATGCTAAAAATAGGCGTGTGTTGTTGCCAAAAAGATAAAAAATCAAACATCACGGCTCATCCTCACGTGGGTCGTATGTTGGGGAAGCATCTTCTTTAGCATCAACATGATCACTACCTGATTCATAACGGCTACGTAGCGCCAGTTGTACAATAAACGCTGTAGTTGCAAAACCGATCACGATGGCAGTTAACACCAGTGCTTGAGGAAGTGGATCGGTTATTTTTGTTGTTTCAGTTAAAATTGCCGGTGAGCTGATTTGTAGTCGACCCATGGCAAATAAAAATAGGTTTACTGCATAACCGATTACAGCCAATCCAAGTACAACAGGGAAGGTACGAGCACGTAAAATCAGATAAATACCTGTGGCAACAAGTAAACCAATAGCAGAAGCCAATAAGAATTCTAAACTGATCATGATGATTCCTCCCGATTTTGTACAGGACCAGACATACTCGAGTGACGAGAGTCGCCTAATACAGAGATAAGCAACATTGTCGCGCCTACAACGGTGATATAAACACCCAAGTCAAAACTTGCAGCTGAAGGTAAATGTAGTTTTCCTAGAATTGGTAATTCAACATAGATATGAGCGCTAGTGAGGAAAGGACGTAACCAGAACCATGCTGCTACACCGGTCAGACCTGCAATCATTAATCCTGTGCCAATCCAGACTTCATAAAGGCGGCCAGACTTCGCTTTTAACAGCTGTTCTGCTTGATCTTGACCTAGTGCAATATATTGAATGATTAGCGCCATTGAGGTGATTAGACCTGCAATGAAGCCACCGCCTGGATAGTTGTGTCCTCGCAAAAAGATATAAACGCTGACCACAAGCGCTAGTGGTAATACCCAAGATGCTGTAATACGGAACATAAGCGGTGATGGATTAAAACGGTAGGTGAGACCTTGCGTCATGGTTGTGCCGTGTACACGCATACCATCCATAAGACATAGAGCACCAATCGCAGCGATGCCTAATACTGTAATTTCACCGAAGGTATCGAAGCCACGGAAGTCAACTAAAATGACATTTACAATATTTGAGCCACCACCAAGTGGTAGAGACTGTTGGGCAAAGAACCAAGAAATCGAATTGTGATCACGGGTTAAAATGAGCCACGTAATCCAACCAATTCCTAAACCTCCAATAATTGCTAAAGCTGCATCTCTTAAACGTCTAGAACGAAGAGACTCATACGGTGTTAGCTGTGGAAGTAACGATAAGCTCATTAGTAAGAGAACAGTGGTTACTACATCTACTGTAATTTGAGTCAGTGCTAAATCTGGCGCTGACATGGTGACGAAGACCATCGTTACCACTAGACCAATTGCACCACTAATAAGTACTGCCTTAATACGCTCATGGTGGAACCAGAGCATCATCCAACAGCCTGAGAACAACGTTAGCCAAAGAACTACAGCAATCCATGGAGCATGGGTGAGTTCACGCGTACCTGTGCTCAGCCCTTGATTGAGTAAAGGCATTGTCACTATGATGATGCTAAAAGCGACTATCCAGAACAAATAACTTTGCAATGAACCATTTTCAGTTTTTTGTTTGATTTTCCGGCTTGTAAGAAGCAAATGTTTTAAAAATAAATCAAATAAGATGCGGCCTTGTAATCTACCTAGGCGCGGATCAAGGTCAATTTTACGAATCATGCCGTCTTTTGCTAAAGCAAAGTAGAACAGCGTACCGCCCACTAAAGCAATAATACTCATCACAAGAGGAGCGTTGAATCCATGCCAAATTGCAAGGTGTGTACCTGCAAATTCTGGTTGCATTAAGCTTGCTCTAGTTACGCTATTGACCAGTGGTTCTACCAATAACGAAGGCAGAATGCCGACCAAGATACAGAGTACAGCAAGAAGAATGGCTGGAGCACGCATCCCGATTGGTGGTTCATGTGCGTCTTTATTTGGCACTTGTTTACCGATTGGGCCGTCAAAGAACACACCATGCACTAAGCGAATTGAATAACTTACTGCGAAGATACCAGCCAGAGTGGCAATAATACTGGCAAAGATAACCGTTGAACCTGAAAGATTTGCCAATAGCTCGGTAAAGAACATCTCTTTTGAAATAAAGCCGTTGGTAAGTGGTACACCTGCCATAGAGGCAGCGGTGATCATGGTGAGTGTGGCAGTGAAAGGAAGTAATTGCCAAATACCACTGAGTTTTCGAAGATCACGTGTGCCAGTTTCATGATCAATAATCCCTGCAAGCATAAACAGCGCTGCTTTAAATGTTGCATGGTTAATAATATGGAAAATAGCAGCGGCAACCGCTAAAGGAGAACCGATCCCAAGTAAACAAACAATAAGCCCTAAATGACTAATGGTTGAATAGGCTAACAGTCCTTTTAAATCTTCTTTGAAAATAGCAAAACACGCTGCCATACAGAGCGTAAAGAGGCCGACAAACGTAACGATATTGTGATAGATCGCAGCGCCTATAAAGATTGGAAGTAAGCGGGCAAGTAGAAAAATCCCGGCTTTTACCATGGTCGCAGAGTGCAGGTAAGCGGACACTGGTGTTGGTGCCGCCATTGCGTTAGGTAACCAAAAATGAAATGGAAATTGAGCACTCTTTGTAAATGCACCAAGCAAAATAAGCAATAACATAGGCATAAAAAGAGTGTGAGCTTGGATCACATCTTTCATGCCCATGATTTCGCTAATTTCATAGGTTCCGGTGATTTGTCCTAATAGAACAAATCCACCTAGCATTGCTAAACCGCCCATCCCTGTAATGGTGAGTGCCATCCGAGAGCCACGTTGAGCAGCTTCATAATGACTCCAATAACCCACTAACAAGAAAGATGAAATACTGGTGAGCTCCCAAAAGACTAATAAAATAATAAGATTATTAGAGAGCGAAATACCCAGCATTGCTGCCATAAACAGCATGAGTAAAGTATAGAGTTTACTTAATGAATTTTTAGGGCCTAAATAATAATAGGCGTATATATAAATGAGTGTACCGATACCGGTAATAAGTAAAGAGAATAATAAACCAAGAGCATCGAGCCTGAAGCTCAGATTGATCCCTAATTGAGGTAGCCAATCCCAGCTTTGTTGAATGCTTGCACCACCAAGCACAGTTTTAGCTTGAGTCAGTAATAAACCAAAACTGGTTAAACTGACTCCAATTGCCCCTAAAGCCGTTACTCCACGCGAGAACCGTTGAAGCAATGAAACAAGGGTGGTGCCTAATATTAACGGTAATAAGATAATTATCGGTAGCACACTCGTATCCATATATGATTTAGGCCGAAACCTAAAGGTGAAATTTTAATTTCAGAATAGATAGGAATTCAAAGAGAGTTCCAAAGCTTATTATTCCGAAAACCCAACCAAATTAGAAAATAAAGCGAGAAACAAGTTGTATTGCGCAACTTGAAGAATAAAAACGCAAAATGAAATTTATTGTACACTAAAAAAGCATTGAAAATCTGATGTTATTACATGTAGTAACAACATCTAGTTGTTTTAGTGCCCAAAAAACTCACTCAACTATATATTTTGTGAGTGCGGTTTTTTCGATTATAAAACTTAAACCGAAGGGCTCTCTTCCGGTGTGTCTCCCGCATGAATCATTCTTAATAATTCATTTTTTTGTTGTTCATTCAAACCCTGAATCTGCTGAAATAAAACCTCAATCTGTGCTGGTGTTGGGTCTATTAAGCTCAGAGGCTGTGCTTCTATAGATGGTGTTAAAGGCTCGCTTCTTTGAAGTAAGGTATAGATATGTTCAAGCTGTTGTTTGGTGGTGTTTAGATCAAGATGGCTAATTTTACCGTGTTCTAATTTTAGACATTGATAGGTCGAAGCATGTTCAAGGAGCTCTTCACGACTTCCTGTTGCAATAATTTGTAGGCGTGGGAAGGCTTGATGAAGTCGATTTAAGATCTCGGAGCAATGCGTTGAGTCGAGCTGTGCATCAATTTGATCAATGAGTAAAACGCCATCCCCCTCAAGGCAAGGGTTTAGGCTTAAAGGATTAAGTAAACAGAGTCGGCGGGCTATATCGCCTACTAAAGCAATCCAAGTTTTTGTTGTATTTGAAAGTTGCTGAAAAGGTAAAGTTTGATCTTCATAGTCGACCATGAGTTGCAGTCGAGGCTGATACTGTAGATAGAGGTCTTTAAGCTCAGGCAAAACTATATTCAATGCATTCTTGAGGGCATAGAGATTGGGTGAAGTGAGCTGTTTAGGTTGCCCTGCTAACTCTTTTTGGAGCTCATTTAATAATTCTGTTTGATCTTGTTGATCTGACTGTTTAGATCTAATCCGTTGTACTAGATATGCAGCTTGAGCATTTTCGATATCACTGATTTCTCGTAACCATTCAAAAAAGCGTGTAAAAGTTGTAAACGGTAGTGGGCTAATATCATAGGCTGAAATGGCTTGAGTAATGCCAGGTAAATTTTTATTAAGCAGATTAATATCATTTACAAATCGCTCGGCTGGGTAGTAAGCGATTAAGGGAAGTCCTTGTAATGGATCTTTTTTTATGACTTGTTGATAAAGAGCCATGGTTTGGTCAAGTTGCTGAGTTTCAACTTGGCTCACTCCAATCCCGCTTGCATTTAAGGTTTTAAAAAGTTTCCAGCTACACAGCGAAGAATCTACCTGCTGAGCAGAGGTACTTTCTGGTAGATGACCAATTTCTGAAGGAACTTGAATAGTCACTTCAATTTTTGATTGTAGACGCGACTGAGTAATGTCTTGATCAGGCATGACAATACCGGGACTACGCAAATCTTTAAGGCGAGCAGGGAGCCAAGTTAAAGCATGGTAAGTATGTTTGAGCAACATACTTTTACCAGTTGCCTGTTCACCTAAAATTAAGGTGATTGGCTGTTTTTTATAGTGAAAGTGTATTTTAAGGTCGTGAAACAGAGCAATATGTTTAAATTGGACAGATTCAAGTTTCATAGGCTCACCTAAATATGAGCGCTTCAACCAACCGACTGACGAAGACTTAAAGGCGCCCTTAGTTTTAATTGTTGTATCAGATCATAAAGATGATGGATATTTAGACTTACTTTAGCACGAGTACAGGCAACGTACAGTAATCTTAATTCTTCATCGGTAATCTTGTGTTCTAACCCATTAATTTTAAATTGATAGTCATCTTCAATATGAACGCGGTTCCATTCTAAGCCTTTCGCTTTATGGGCTGTAGAGATGACGTAGTCAGCTTGCTCAAGTGGTGTAATCTTTGCAAGCGCTTTTTTTAGTGGGTCGGTGCCGTGGTCATCGACAAGTTTAACCAATGGCTTAATATCACTACCTTCATTAGTTTCACAATATTCATGGACATCATGCCATGAATTAAACCATGCTAATTCAGGTACATCAGTAACTCGTTTTCCTTGCTTTAAGAGGCTTGCGGCATCTACAAAACGGTTTAGTTTTTGATGGTCAGCCTGCAAACTTACTTTATCGCCGTGAACTAAACCAGCTAATAAAAGTTCCATTGCACGAGCATTGGTACGGCACAAAATCGCATCACGCATTTTAGTGTGTGGTTTATTTACAACACTTGATTTCTGGTTTGGATTACCAAGCAGAGGAACAGTTTCATTTAAGCCGCCCAGCAATGCATTGGCAACATCGGCAATCGTTTCACCAAAACGAAAAGAAGTGGTGAGGCGAGACTCTGGCAATGGTAATTGCTGCATGGCATTAATTGCACCACGCCACGCGTAGATTTGCTGATGTGCATCGCCAACATAGATAACCTGAGTATTTTTTTGACGAAGCAAAATGCCCAACATTAAAGGATCAGCATCTTGTGCTTCATCAAATAGTACATAATCGGCTGGAATGTTCGGTTCAGACAATGCCCAAAGTTTGAGGTAAACATCGTGACCAATTCCTGCTTGATGATTCGGGTCGATCGACTCTAACCAGCGGCGTTCAACAGCAGGGTAAAGATGAGTTTGTAGCTCGGTAATATCGTCTGGATGTAACCAGTTTGGTGCCTGAATATGTCGAGGAGCAGGGTATTGCGAGCTGGTCGAGCAAAAATAGCTGACAGCATTGGCGACAAGACTTGCGAGGCGACTTGGCATTAAGACGTATTTTTCATAACGTCCACCCATCATGCGTCGCAAAGTTATAGGTTGTAGTCGATATTCTTTTGCAATAAAACTTGGGCTTAAGCGAGGTAAGCGTAATTTATCAGTCACACCTCGTGGCACACTGCGAAAAGCGAGGGAGTGAAAAGTACGACAATCTACATTACGATGAAATTTGTTTTGTGCTTCGCCTGCAATTGCCTTGTTAAATGCTAGATACATACCGCGCCGTTCAGGCATGGCATCACTAATCATTTGTAAGGTAGTAGTTTTACCTGTACCCGCATAGGCAATCACTTTAAATGATTGCCCAAGACGTGCGTTATCTATGGCAATTGCTTGCTCATAGGTGGCTTTAGGTTTTTCGATATTCGACACTGAGTGATTTTAAACCTTGTTACGGTTAGCTTTTTCAACTAAACCAGATAAACCCTGACGACGAGCTAATTCGTCAATAATAAGTTGTGGATTAAGATCGAAATAACCCAACATGACAATGCTATGGAACCACAAATCGGCAGTTTCATAAATCAAGTCATTTAAATTACTTTCTGTATTTTGAGCAGCGTAGTCTTTCGCAGCAATAATAGTTTCTACGCTTTCTTCACCGACTTTTTCCAAGATTTTATTGATGCCCTTTTTGTAGAGGCTTGCAACATATGACGTATCCGCTTCTGCTTGTTTACGCTCTTGCATTAATTGCCCTAAGTGAGCAAGTACATCCACTTGTTCTGTCGTGTGATCATGATCGTGGCTTTCAGTTTTGGCTTTATCGCCATAAATTGCAGTAGGATCTTTTAATTGTGCATCGACAATTTCCCAGCCCTGTGGGGTAAGTTTACGGTAGAAACAAGACTCACGACCTGTATGGCATGCAATACCGCCGTGTTGCTCAACTTGTAATATGATTACATCGCCGTCGCAGTCTAAACGAATTTCATAAACTGTTTGGAAATGACCTGATTCTTCACCCTTGTGCCAAAGTTTTTGGCGAGAGCGAGAGAAATACACCGCCTGTTTTTTTTCTGCTGTGAGCGCAAGTGATTCACGGTTCATCCACGCCACCATCAAAATACGTCCGGTTTGATGATGTTGAGCAATGGCAGGGATAAGACCTTGTTCGTTAAATTTTACTTCATCGAGCCATTGCGTGTTATTCATGAGGAATCACCAAAGAAATATGAACTATAAATTGATTTCAATCTGATGCTAAAAAATAGCTTGTATAGTGTACGGCATCAACGTCGCTTTGCGGAAAAATTCTTTGTCCTTTTTGTCTTTGCTAGCGTAATGAATAGCTTGTAACATTTACCAATCTGTATCTTATTCAAATGACTAAGGCATGAGGATATTTGAAATCTCAATCAAATTTTGATCTGGATCACGAATATAAACTGAAAGAATAGAATGCATTGCACCCGTACGTTCAACAGGACCTTCTTCAATTTGAATATTTAACTGATTAAGATGCGCAACCACTTCTGAAATGGGAGTGTCTGAAATAAAACACAAGTCGGCAGATCCGGGAGTCGGCTGTAATGCCTTCGGTTCAAACTCGTTGCCTTGATGGTGTAAATTTATCTTTTGATTTCCAAACTTTAGAGCCTTTCTATTACCTTTAAACGTGATGACTGCAAACCCCAATACGGTTTGATAGAAATGACAGGTAGATTCAATATTTGAGACAGTTAAAACAAGATGATCAAGATGGCTGATTTTCATGTGTTAATCACTATTATTTGGTGGGGTTAATAGTCAGACAGAGATTCGCTTTCTAAATGAAACGCACTGTTTCCTTTAGGTAATTGAGCAACCTGATCATAGTCAAGTTGTTGGAGTGGACCAGTCTTTAAGCCTGAAATTGTAATTGCCATTTCTTTTCGAAAATAAGGGATTTGATACATCCACGGAAAAACTAAATCTCTTAAACCTCCAGCCCACCAATGATCAGACTGATAAAGTGGTGTTAATAAGCGACTAAGAAATTGATAAAACTGGGTGGATGAACGGCGAAGCTGGTGGTAGTGCTGCCAGAGCAGGGACCAATCAATATTCTGGTTTTTTTGAGCATGTTGCAATGATTGAGAGAAAGCCCAAGCATCCAATAATGCCATATTTGCACCTTGACCTAACTGTGGACTCATTGCATGAGCTGCATCGCCAATTACCCCAATTCGACCTTGACCAAATTGAGTCATAACGACATCACGGTAGTTTGCAGATAACCATTTGGGCTGAGTTTGACTGTTATACAAAATTTCTTTCAGCCATTCTGCAACTTTGGGCCAACGTTCTGAGACTTGCTTTATCCAAGCTTGTTTAGCCTGCTCATCTTGTAAAAAGCTTTGTAATTGTGGAGTAGGTAAGCTCCAAAAAACGCTTGAAAGGCGTTGTTGAGGTTCTGTTGGAATGGCGCCTGTAGGAAGAATTCCCATCATAATTTTCGAGCAATCATAAAATTGATGCAGAATTTCAGAGTCGAGTACTTGGCACTCAGGAACGATACTCCACGCCGCACCCCAAGGGTAAGCTTGGTCAACCTTTACCCATGCTTTAGGTCTTAATTGACTACGAGCACCGTTGGCAATAAGTAGGCCATCAAAGCAAGCATCAAACTTATAGTTTTGATGCATGCCGAATAGCTGAACTTCATTGTTATGTTCTTCGAAGCTTTCAACAGAGTGGCTCATATACCAAGTAATTTGGCTTGAATATTCACTAAGCTTTTGAGTGAGTACATGACATAAAGTAGCTCGGTGTATACCTAAACCATAGAGATGTGCTGATGCTTCGTGATAGTGACTGTTAACTAAAAGACGCTTGTCTGGAAGTTGTCCTTCTAGACCTGTGACTCTTGCACCTAATGTTAAAGCTTTGTCGAGCACACCTAAGTGTTCAAATACAGCTAAGCCCGCAGGTTGTAGTAATAAACCGGCACCTACTGGAGATAACTCATCAACTTGTTCAAAAATAGTAACGTTATTGCCTTGGCGGGCGAGTAAAATCGCTGTGGCTAAACCTGCTGTACCAGCACCGATAATGGCAAAATGAGGTGTTTTCATTGTTTGTTCTTTTTAAGCATTTATGGGTTCAATTTAGCAATGAATGAATAGGTGAGCTATAAATTTTTTTAAAACTAAAGTTTTTCCATAAAAAATCCCTTGCACTGGCAAGGGATTTTGAACTTATTTCAATATGCGCCACAGCGCTAATAAACTACTCAGCACAATCAGAATAATCGAGACAAACCAAGGACTAATAATCGCAATAGTCAGTAAAATCAGCATGCTACTACCGAATATCCAACTGCGGCGTTGCTGATGTTCCATTTGCAAACGAAGTTGCTGAATTTCTCGTAACTGACGGTCTTGCCAAGCCGACTGATTTTTTAAACCATTTAAGCTATCAATAATTAAGCTTGGGAAATCTTGAGCGCCTAAAAGCAGGTCAGGTAATTGCTGGCCGAGCTCTTTTACATTTTTGACTGGGTTCATATTGGATTTGACCCATTCCGTCAAAATTGGTTTTGCCAATTTCCAGATGTCGAGCTGCGGATAAAGATCAGTACCTAAGCCTTCTACATGCACTAAAGTTTTGAGTAGCAGCATGAGCTGTGGTGGTATCTCAAGATGGAAGCGTCGAGCAATATCCATGACTTGAATTAAGATACCCGCAAAATCAAGTTGATCCATTGGTTTAGACACCATTGGCCCAACAGTGCGGCGCATTTCACGTGCTAAAGCGTCTTGGTCTGTACCTGGTGGAATCCAGCCAGCTTGATGCACAATTTGAATGAGCTGCATAAAGTTACTGTTCATGACCGCAAGCAACATGCGGGCAACCGTCATCTGGTCGTGTTTAGATAGCTCGCCCATAATCGCACAGTCCAGTGCAATAAAGCGTGGATTGTTTGGATTAATGGTTTCTACAAAGACATTACCAGGATGCATGTCGGCATGGAAAAAGTTATCGCGGAAGACTTGCGTGAAGAAAATGGTTAAACCTTTTTCTGCAAGTTGTGCGCGGTCCATGCCTAAACGGTCAAAGGTTGCCGTGTCTGAAATAGGAACACCTGTAATGCGCTCTGCCACCATGACATCTTTGGTGTCCATGTAGACTTCTGGCACATACATCATGGTTGAGCCAGTAAAGTAATGGCGCATACGGCGGGTGTTATCTGCCTCAATACTCAAGTCCAGTTCATTTAAAATGATCTGGCGATAGTCTTGAATAATTTCGGTGAGATGCAACGCACGGGCAGCTTCAAGGCGGCTTTCTAGCGTATTTCCTAGCCATGCCAGAATTTCAAAGTCTTGCAAAATTTGATTGCGAATGTCAGGGCGAGTGACCTTAACAACGACTTCGCGACCATCATGCAAAGCAGCAGTATGTACTTGGGCAATTGATGCGGCAGCTAGTGGCTGGTCATCAAAGCGAGCAAACAATGTATTAACGTCGGCTTTTAACGAATCTTGAATACGTTGTTTGGCAACATCTCCATCAAAAGGTTTTACTTGATCTTGAAGTAAAACCAGTTGAGCGAGCACCTCAGGTGGAATCAAGTCACGACGAGTAGACAGTAATTGACCAAGCTTGATTGCAAGTGGTCCCATATCTTCTAATGCTTCTTTGAGCTTTAAAGGATTTTTACGTTCACGACTCGACCATGCAGCTGGATGCATTTTAATAATATTTAATGCATGCCGAGCTTTAACTGGTAATTCATCCGCAGGGAACAACGTATCGAGTCTATAGTGCGCTGCAATACGCCAAAGTTCGAGTAAACGTGAAACATGCGGAATCATATACAGTCTTACCTAGTCTTGAGAGGGTTGTAGTTGTGCATTGAGTTGCTGCAATCTTGCTTCAAGACGGTCAATGTCTTGATTAAGCTTGCGAGTTGCTTGAGTTAAGTCGTCCATTTCCCAGCGAGGAGCGAATAGGCCGCTATCTTCTTTTAAGGCATCTTCAGCAAAAAACAGATGGCTTTGCACGGAGCGTTTTAAATGTTTTGGTGCAAGTTGAATCTTGCCAATTTCGTGGGCGAGTTGAGGACCGACCCATCTTGATAAATGCGCAGCTAAATCAGGTTCAGCTTGCTGCATAATCTTTTGAATATCCTGTAGGAGGTGGTAATCACCTTGGAGCGGGATATTACCAATCTGGTCTGGATCGCTGACCAATAATTTAATTAGTTCAACGACATCATTAACATGCAAAGTTGCAGTTGCTTCAGAAATTTTGAATTGGGCATCAAAAGGACGCTGTTCAAAAATAGAAGGCTTTTCACTATGACCTGTTACGGTAGGTTCAAGACGTACTTTTTCTTGGTCAAAGAACACATCGACAGAAAGCTGCGGGCTATCGATGACAACACGCAACATTTTGCCCTGTAACTGATTAAGCTGAATGCGGGTAACCGCATCCAGATCGATCAGATGATGAATGATACGTTCGACTGCACCGAGTGCCAGAATCGACCACATATCGTTATCCCTTACAGTTTGAAGCCACGGTGAACGGCAACGATACCGGCAGTAAGGTTGTGATAGTCACAGTTCTGGAAGCCAGCATTTTCCATCATACCTTTTAAAGTACGTTGGTCTGGATGCATACGGATTGATTCAGCCAAATATTTATAGCTTTCTGAGTCATTCGCAACCAATTTACCCATGATCGGTAAAGCAGTGAATGAATAGAGGTCATAAAGTTTTGAGAATGGCTCAAATACAGGTTTAGAAAATTCAAGAATCAGTAAACGGCCACCTGGTTTTAATACACGGAACATAGAAGCAAGTGCTGCGTCTTTATCTGTCACGTTACGTAAACCAAAGCTAATGGTTACAAGGTCAAAGCTGTTGTCTGCAAAAGGTTCTAATGTTTCAGCATTGGCAAGAACGAAGTCAACATTGGTACAGCCTGCATCAATTAGACGGTCACGGCCAACATTGAGCATAGATTCGTTAATGTCTGAAAGTACAACGTGACCTTGCGGACCAACTTCACGGCTAAATACTTTTGCTAAGTCGCCTGTACCGCCAGCAATGTCTAACACGTGTTGACCACGGCGAACACCAGACATGTTAATTGCAAAACGCTTCCACAAACGGTGAATACCAAATGACATCAAGTCATTCATCAAGTCATATTTGCTTGCAACTGAATGGAAAACTTCTGCAACTTTTTGTGCTTTATCTTCAGTTCTAACAGTTGAGTAACCAAAGTGTGTGGTTTCACCAACGTTGCCAGTATTGCCAGCACCACGAGGTAAATTGTATTTAGGTACAGAACCATTCACAGGTGTGTCTGTTAAGGTTTGCTGTAAAGTTTGTTGTTGCCCTTGAGGAGTACCTTGAGGTAAAGGTGAGCTTAGGAATGGGCTAACTTTGTCTGAACTTTGTGCCTGCTCAGTTGGAGATGTTGGCTTTTGGTTTTCGTTAGACATATTGTCTCTCCTAGACTCAAACTCAAGTGAAACGGAATAAGTTCTGCATGATGACAGATTTTGTCTATTTTTACAGGCATCATCATGCAAATATAATGAATAAAATCTCAACTTCGCGAGGTTGAGTTTTTCTATGTGCCGACCTTATCACACTCTAAACGGATTCGGATGCCCTGAATGTACATTTTCAATAATCTGGCGTTCTTTTTCAGTAAAAGTCTTGATAAAGGTCTCGGCCGATTTTAACGGTTTCATCGCACTAAAACCATCTTGAATGAAATCATACATCAATTCGAAGTGATATTTTTGGGCAATACCTTTACACATTTTAAAAGCAGTAAACATCATAAATGAACGCATGTATTTATCGAGTGCTGCTCCTAAATCGTCAAGCAGAGCAAGCTGCTGGTAACGAGCTTCTGCTTGATCGAGCTTAATTAAGGTTAAACGCATAATCTCATCAGTGAGTACTGTATCTGCCGGATAGTCCTCAAGAAGTTGCATTGCTACTTGCTCATCAAGTTGGGTTGCAAGTACAGCCAAACTTACCGATTTAGTACCCGTTTTAATTGCATTTTCAGGTAAGACTTTTTCTGCTTTATGCGCATATTTCAATAGGCGTTCAATTTGAGCTGCAAGAGCATCAAACTCTGGGCCACCATATAAACGATTTAAAAAGTACTCTGACATGAGCTTGTGCGCTGGCAAATTAAAAAAGTCATGATGCGTATCTTTCATCCGCTCTTTTAGCCATGTTTGTACATCTTGCAAACGCTGGGCAAGCACTGGATTATCGTGATAATTAAACGTTTTATATTGTTGTAAAAGATCATCAAAAGCAGCGAGTTTAGACATTTAAGGCTCTAATATTGGGCTATTTGCAAAAAATCATAAAAGGCATTGTAACCTTGTACTATGGCGAGTAGATGTAAAAAAAATGATTCATGCGTCAATTTTTAAACAGAATTTTGTCGCAATGACATAATTTGTATAGCAATTCATCATTTAACCGCATAAGTTAAAGATCATCGAAATTAAACAATAAAAGATTAGAGCCGTGGACTATGAGTGAACAACAACCAAAATTTGAGATTCGTGATGAAGAACAGCTTTCAGTCGATTTGATTGAAGCACAATATGCGTTAAAAGAAAGTCGGGGCAAACCCAACGCTAAAAGCACACTGATATTAATGAGCGGTATTGAATTGGCTGGAAAAGGTGAGGCTGTTAAGCAACTTCGTGAGTGGTTAGACCCTAGATATTTACGAGTCAAAGCAGACGCGCCACGTGTGCTGACAGATACAGAAGCATTTTGGCAATCTTACTCGGAGTTTATTCCGACTGAAGGACAAATTGTGGTGATGTTCGGCAACTGGTATAGCGATTTGCTCGTCACAGCAACGCATGTTTCCGAGCCTTTAGATGATTCGCGTTTTGATGAATACGTTGAAAATATGCGGGCATTTGAGCAAGATTTAAAAAATAACTATGTCGATGTGGTTAAAGTCTGGTTCGATCTATCATGGAAATCACTACAAAAACGTTTAGACAAAATTGACCCGTCAGAGCAACACTGGCATAAGCTGCATGGCCTAGATTGGCGTAATAAAAAACAATATGACACTTTGCAAAAGTTACGCCGTCGTTTTACCGATGATTGGTACATTATTGATGGCGAAGATGAAAAGCAGCGTGATCAGTTTTTCGCTCAATACCTTTTACAACACATGCGTCAACTTCCAGAGCATGAAACTGAAGTTAAAGGAAAATGGCAGCAGGCTAAAATTCCAGAGAGTTTATTAAAACCTTCTAATGAACCACTTGAAAAAGCTGAATATAAAAAAGAGCTTGATAAACTGAGTAAGAAAATTGCTGATTCAATGCGTTTCGATAAACGCAATGTCGTCATTGCTTTTGAAGGCATGGACGCAGCTGGTAAAGGTGGGGCCATTAAGCGAATCGTTAAAAACCTAGACCCGCGTGAATATGATATTCACTGTATTGGAGCACCTGAACGTTTTGAAGCACGTCATCCTTACTTATGGCGCTTTTGGAACCGCATTAATGAGGCCGAAAAAATCACGATTTTTGATCGGACATGGTATGGACGTGTACTCGTTGAACGTGTCGAAGGTTTTGCTTCACCTTTAGAATGGCAGCGTGCCTATGATGAAATAAACCGCTTTGAAAAAGATTTATTTGATAGTCAAACGATTGTAGTAAAAATTTGGCTGGCGATTAGTAAAGATGAGCAAGAGCAGCGTTTTAAGGCCAGAGAAGAAACACCGCATAAACGCTTTAAAATTACCGCAGAGGATTGGCGTAATCGTGATAAGTGGGACGATTATTTAAAAGCGGCCGCAGATATGTTTGAGCGAACTAGTACTGAATATGCACCTTGGTATATTGTCGCAACCGATGATAAATATACGGCACGTTTAGAAGTGTTGAAGGCCATTTTAAAACAGCTGAGAGCAGACTAAGCTCTCAGCTACAAGGCAAACATTAATTTACAATAGTGCTACGGCTTTTTTGCTGAATACGTTTTGCAAGGTTATAACTATCATTCAGATGAGTTTCTGCTATTTTTTTCATCATGAAATAGCCCAAACTTGCTGCTACAATTTGCCCACCTAGTGGTATAAATTTAGTCACCTGTTTCGTTACGATTTTGCCAAGAAAGCCATTAAATGTTTTTTTAACTGTAGTACGCGCTACTACAAAGCCTGAAAATTCAAAACCGCGTTTACGTAATTCATCCCAATGAATTGTTTTAGTTTTCGGGTCGTAGACACTCACGTGTTCAGGTGCTAAGCCAAAACGGGAATTGATATCTGGAATAAGGTACGACAAAATTCCCAAATCGACTGCTACGTCAAAAAAAGGAATCGGTACAATTGCCGCTCCTGCTGAGACGTAAGCTCTTTTTTTGATGAGATCATGACACTCATCGCGAATTTGTTCCAGATTTAGGCTAGGATCAATATAGTCAGGAATCTTGTCAATTTTCATAATGTCTACCTGTATAAGTTTCTTGATGGCGTCATTTAAACCAAGTGTAAGTGACCCCAAAGTTAAATTATGCTGTGTTTAAACCAACGTGACATAGTCAGATTCAGTTGTATAGTAATGAATGTTTATGATTTTGTGCATAAATTATGCAAGCAGGATATGAAATAAATGGGGATTCATGTTATTCAAAGTCAACGTATTGATGTGTTGTTGCAAGGTGTATTGACGTCTACATCTCAAGCTTCAGCGCATCCATTACAGGTTTTGAAAACCCAGCATTTTATTGTTCCAAGTCCTGCGGTCGAGCAGTGGCTGATACAAAAACTTGCAGAACAGCAAGGCATGAGTGCTAATTACCAGTTTCACCAACGGGTACGCGGCTTCCAGTGGTACGCCTACCAGCAAGTTTTAACTGCGCATAAAGAACAGGTTCGTAAAGCGAACATCCCCCGTTTAATTTTTAAATGGCGGGTGCATCAAGCTTTGCACGAATTCATTCAACCTGACACGATAAGTATAGATTCGTCGCATCCTTTACATTCTATTGTTCAGCGTATTTATGACAGCGCAGATCGACTCGAACAAGGCATAGACAAACAATTAAAAAAACAAAAAATGCTGTACTGGGTCGCTGAGCAGGTTGCTGATCTATTTAGTAACTATATGATTTATCGTGGGCAATGTCAGCGTGGTTGTGAAAATAGTTGTACCTGTCCGGAAAACTGGTTGTCTGCTTGGGGGCAGGGCCGAGCACTAGATATTGAAAAATATATTGTGCAAAAAGATGAAGAAGTGACTGCTTTTGCATTACATCAAACTGAGGAGCTAGAACGTTGGCAGCGTTGGTTGTGGCAACAACATTTTCATGATGACTTTTTGCAGATGCAGCAAATTGATGCATTGTTTTGGCAAGAGTTAGATCATTCAGACCGCAGTAAGCGTGCTATTTCAAGATTACCTAATCAGGTGGTGATCTTTACCTTATTAGATTTGCCGCCAAGCCAGTTACAGTTCTTGCGCCGTTTAGGCCAATACGTTGATGTACTGATTTTGCACTATAACCCTTCACAAGAATATTGGGCCGATAGTGTCGATCCACTCTGGAAGCAGCGTTATGATTTAGGTGTAAAAGAGCGTTTTATTGCGAAAAATCCAAAGGCTACTGATGCTGAAATTAGCGATTTCTTTAATAAATTTACACTCAATTTTAATGCTGAAGCGCGTGAGTCTAGACACCCGCTTTTAACTAGATTGGGTAAACAAGCCCGCGACCACTTTTCGCTATTGTCGAATTTATCTACGGGTGAAGAAGGTAAGTGGGTTGATGCTTTTGTGGATGATTTTCCTGAAAGTCTGCTCGGTAAAGTTCAGTCAGATATTTTGCATTTAGTGGAACCTCAAGCTAAGCAATATGAACTCGCTCCAGACGATGACTCTATTCAGATCCATGTTTGTCATTCAACTTTACGTCAGCTTGAAGTTTTAAAAGAGCAATTGATTGGTTGGTTGGCCAAAGCACATGAACAGCCGCGCCGCCCAAACGATATTTTAGTTTTAATTCCTAATTTAGCCGACATAGAGCCTTTAATTCGAAGTGTATTTCCTGCTACTGCCACTGAGCAGGGTGTGCATTTGCCAGTCAAGATTGCAGGTGTTGCATCACTTGATGCACTGAATGCTTGGCGTGCTGTAATTGGGCGTATTCAGCTGATGCAAGGACGTTTTAGCTTTGATGATTTTGCTGACTGGTTAAGCTTGCATGCGACTCAGCAACGATACGAACTTGAATATGCTCAGGTTGAGCGAATTTTAAATTTACTCGCCGATGCAGGCTTTAAACGAGGATTGGATGCAGAGCATCTCAAGTGCAGTTTGTGTGAGGGTGATGATGATTATCGATATAGTTTTAAATTTGCCTTAGAGCGATTGGCCCTTGGCATTGCTGTGCCTGTGCATGCAACATTTAATCAGGTGTTGAGTTATGCCAAAGTTCAACCGAGCGATTTCGAGTTGGTGGGTACACTCATTCAGATTTATCAGGATTTGAATGAGCGTCGTGATTGGCTTACTCTGCATGAGCAGGGGAAAGTCTATACCGTTGAATATTGGCTTCAGGTACTGAGCAAAGATATTGTTGAATTTGAGCAGGTTGGTGTTGCTGCCCTAAAAGCTGTGCGAGAAATTGTTAAAAAACAAGAGCGAATGTTGACCCTCGCAAGTTATTACGCCGAGACAGAAACAGGAACTTTGCGCAAAATCACCTTGCCACTACCTTATATTATTGAAGAAATTCAACGGACTTTAGAAAGTCAAAGTGCGCAAGCTGAGCCGACTGGGCAAATTACTTTTGCCCAAATTGGACACATTCGACCGTTACCTTATCGTTTAATGGTCCTGCTAAATCTGGATGCAGGGCAATTTCCAAACCGCGATACCCATGTTCCATTTGATTTAATGGATGCACTGCGTCAACAGTTAGGCGATCGTTCTCGACTTGAAGATGATCAAGGGGCGTTTTTAGATGCTTTATTATTAGCCCAAGACAATTTATGGCTGTTTTATAACGGCTTTGATGTGAACGATGGCGAGGTGCGAGAACCTTCGAGTATTCTTCAAGAGTTCCGTGAACATCTTGCCTTGATTGTGAAAGCTGAAGACGGTGTACCTGAAAGTGTCGTTATTGAAGGGATTGAAATTCCATCACAATTAAAACAACTCTATCACTTACATGATTTACAGCCCTTCGATCCGAAAGGTTTTACTGTAGAAAAAAGTGTTATTCGCTATCAAGATCATTGGTTTAAGGTCGCTTCACAAATTCAGCAAGTTTCAGGAAACCGTCAACCTTGGGCGAACACAACCTATCCGCTACAAGCACCGGACATGTTGGTTTTAGAGAGCCAACAGTGGATACAGGATGTGACATTCCCTGCACGGTTATATTTGAAAACTTTAGGGGTAGAAAACTTAGGAAGTGTCGGAGTGCTCGACCAAAATGAACCTTTATTATTAGATGGTTTAGGGCGCTATGCGATCCGACATTTTTTACAATACTCTGAACAGCAAGCACAACCTGAAGTATTAATTGATCAGTTGCCTGTAGGTAAAGTCAAATATAGCGCATGGCAACAAGGTGTGTTCGAGCAAGAATGTTTGCTTGAACGCCTTCATCATTATGCACCTGCAGTGACACAAACAACTCAGCGTATTTGGCGAATTGCTAAACAGCTTCATATGAATATTACCGTTCCGAAGTCTGAAACTCGGGACTGGGTCAGCATGGAACCTTCAAGTGCTCGCGCAAAAAGACGTGCTAAAGTTTGGTTAGAATATCTGCTCTGGTTAGCTTATTTGAATGAGGGTAGTGCAGGAGCTGAAAAACGCCGTATTGTGGTTTTTAGCGATCAAACTGTGATTTGTAGTGGTGTAAGTTCTGAGCAAGCTCGGCAATATTTACAGCCATGGTTTAAAATCTGGCGTCATGCACAGCAACAACCATTGGTTCTACCAGCAGCCTTATTATTAAAACCATTAGAAAAAGCCAAAGCATATCAGTGGGAAACAACAAATCAGGCAGAAAAAGCAAAACTGGATGAGAAGAGCTACACTGAGCTGTTAAAATACTGGAATGAAACAGGGTCATTTACCACAAGGGATATGACTCAAAATGAAGCTTGCAAGTTGCATCGAGACTGGAGCTTTATTTTACAAGAACAAGATGCGCAAGCTTTGCTTCAACATGCTTGTGATGAGTTTGCGTATGATCTGTATCATCCAGTTTTTCAATTTCAACATTCGGAGTAAGACATGAACTCAAGAGTACAGGTGTCTTATCAACCTATTATTGATATTGAATTTAGTGGCTTACACTTAATTGAAGCTTCGGCAGGTACAGGAAAAACCTATACTTTATCGAGCTTAATGGTCCGTATCTTTCTTGAAAAGTACTTGCCTCGACAAGTCATTGCAACCACGTTTACCCGTGCTGCCGCTGCTGAGTTAAAAAGTCGTATTCGCGCCCGTTTGGTCGAAACGTATCGTTACTTAGAGACCAAACGCAGTTTTACAGAACAAGAAATACTTACGCAGGCCGAGCAAGAGCCTGACGTATTACTCCAACATATTTTAAAAAGCTTTGCGACGCGTATTGCCTATGCGTGTGAACGTTTAAAATTGGTCATCGATCAGTTAGACGAGTTATTTGTCGGGACACTCGATAGCTTTAGCCAAAAACTATTACGTGAGTTTGCCTTTGAGAGTGGTAAAATTGAACGCGCTCAAATCACTGATGATGCAAAAACCTATAGTCGACAACTGATTCATGATGTTTTGCGTGAATGGATACAGTCTCAACCTCAAACTGTGATTGATGCTTTATATCTGGCAGGAGAGTTAAAAAGTGTCGATAGTTTTGTCAAACTGGTCGAAGACTCACTTAACTTTAGTTCCGCTCATTTTAAACTTCCCGAAAAACCAACCATTCAATTTGAACAACTTGCTCAGCTCAAACAGTTGGCAACAGAAATTGACTTAAGTCTTTTAGAGCCGTATTACTTGCTTGATGGCGAACACTATAAGCATGTGAGCGGGACGGTATTTCGTAATGGGGCGTTTAACAAATTATTTAGTGAATGTTTACCGCAGCTACTACAAGTTTTAAAGCAAAGCGACAGTATTTTAGTTTTTGATGGGTCTTTGACTGCACAACGTGAGCTTGTTTTTAAGTTTTTAGGTCAACTTGTCGATCAAAAAGTTTTTAAGAAATGTCCTGCCGAAATTTCAGATGGTTTCTATCAACATCCTTGTATTCAACAGATTCAACAGCTATTTGGTGTGCTGAAAAACTACGCTGAGCAGTTCGACCAGCTTCATATTTTTTTAAAAGCCTATTTATGTGTTGAGGTTAAAAAACGTTTACCACAGGTTTTGCAAAATAAAGGTGAAACTACTTTTTCTCAGCAAATTCGAATACTTTCTGAAGCTTTAAAAGGTGAACAGGGACAGCGTTTCGCTGTGTTTGTGCAGGCGCGTTATCCCTTAATTTTGGTCGATGAATTTCAGGATACCAACCAAGATCAAGACGATATGCTGGCGAGCATTTGGCGTCATCCAGAGCGCTACCAAAAAAGTTGCATGATTATGGTCGGTGATCGTAAACAGGCGATTTACGGTTTCCGTGGTGGGGATATGCTCACCTTTTTAAATGCCTATAAAGATATTCAAGCCAAACATGGCCGCGAATATAAGTTAATTCATAACCATCGTTCCGTTGCAGATCTGGTTGAAGTGGTCGATGCCTTATTTCAAAGGCAAATCGACTTTGGTGAAGAGGTTCAATATGACCCAATTCGAGCAGGAACTCGACCTCATCCGGTTTTAGTTGATCAAAACCAGCCTAACCCACATCCTTTGCGGTGGTTGATGCTCAAAGATAAAGAAACAGAAGCTCAGCAAGTTGCTTGGAAGATTCGAGATTTACTTAACCAGTCACATGTTGGAGAGCTATATTTTCAAAAAGATGCTCAGACTCAAACCTTAAATGAAGACGATATTGCGGTATTGTCTCGTAATCATGATGGGCTGGATAAAGTTCAATTTGAGCTAGAGCGTTTAGGAATACGAGTTAACAGGCCATCAAAACGAAGTGTTTTCGATTGCTCGATTGCTCAAGATGTGGGTGCTTTGTTGACTGCCATACTTCATCCTTACGATGAGGCAAAAGTGAAGCGAGCTTTAATTAGCCGTCTATTTGCCATGGATTTAAAACAACTCTTGCAACTTGAGCAGACAGCCGAAGGGTTAAGCCAGTTTATGACTGGTTTTGACACGATTAGAGAGTTGTGGTCCGCTCAAGGCTTTTTAGTGGCATGGCAACAATGTCTCATCCAGTTTGATATATGGCAAAATTTAGTTGCTGCTCAAAGTAAAGATAATGAACGGGTTGTGGTGAACTTGCGTCATTTAACTGAAATTTTGAGTCAGCACAGTGAGAAATACTCAGGCGCGCAAAACCTTTACCATTGGTATCTCAAACAGTTGCGTTCTCCTCTTGACCGTGATTGGGAGCTAGAACGTAAATTGTCGAGTGAGGCTGGTGTTCAACTCATGACCATTCACCAGTCAAAAGGGCTGGAATTTAAGATTGTATTTTTACTAGGTGCAGACAAGCCCTTTCGAGAAAATAATAAAACACTCAATTTTTCGACCCAAGACATTGTCAAACCGGACTCAAACCAGACTTTGACTCAACGTGTCGTTGCGATTGCTGACAAGACTTATTTGAATGAAATAGAACTTAAGCAACATGAAGACCGAGCGCTCGCTGAACAGAATCGTCTTTGGTATGTTGCTTTAACGCGAGCAAGCCACCGCGTCTATGCTGTTCTACAAGATATTGATGGCAAGTCAGTATCAGGCCTCGCGTTTTGGAAAAATAGGATTGAGCCTTTTCAACACCGTTGCTGTACGGATGAAATGGTTTTGGAGCAGATTCCACAGGCAATTCACTTAGCCAAACAAACAAGTATTATTGAAATACAAGCACAACGGTTTCCGGAACAACGTTTTTATTCGAGAGGTAAAACTAGTTTCAGTTACTTGGCACAGCATTTAAAACATAAAGCTGGCACAGATTTATTGGCGAGTCAGAGCAATGATGCTGTATTAGCAGAAGATGAGTTGGACTTGGTCAACACTGCTGAAGCAAGCAGTGCTCAGCCGATTGACTGGATAAAGAGTAACTTCCCTCGAGGAACGCTTGCCGGTAATTTTTTGCATGAAATATTTGAGCATATTGACTTTCAATGTTCAGATGACTGGGTCATAGAAATACGTCGTCGTTTTAAAAATGACTATAGTGGCCTTTGGCAAGATTTACTTAATAAATATAACGAGAGTTTCCCAGAGCAAGAAGATGCCGAAAATCTGCTTTACCAGTCCGTTGCAGACTGGTTGAAAGATATTTTGCGAACACCGCTTTATCAAGGTTTCCGGCTCAATCAACTTCAACAAGAACAGTATTTGTCAGAATTTCCTTTTTATTTGGCGCTCTCAGATCGGGTTTTAGCAATGACACGTATTCAGCAACTCTTCGCTGAGTATGGGTTGAATATGCCGGAGTTACTTGAGGCTCGCTCAGCACGTTACCTCAATGGTTCTATCGATTTGGTTTATTTTGATGGGCAGCGTTATCACATTGCCGATTATAAAAGTAATTACTTAGGTGATGATCTTGCAGACTATCGTAGCGATAGCATTGCTCAAAGTATGTCTTTGGCAAGTTACTGGCTACAAGCAGGTTTATATCTCGTTGCGTTACACCGCTATTTGCAAGTCAAAATGCAGGATTATCAGATTGAGCAACATTTGGGTGGGGCAACTTATCTTTACTTACGTGGTATGAATGGTGAAGCGGAGCAGGGGTATTATTACTGGGAACCTAGTGTCGAGTTTATCCTTCGTCTTGATGCCATTTTGGGATATTTTGCTGAGGATAAAATAGCATGAAAAATGCTGATAAAAAGCGTAATTTGAAGATTAACAAATACTTGACATGTGGATAAGCCTGTCTATAACCATGTGGACAAGCGTGTGGAAAACTAGGTGGATAAGTGTGTGGACAATCTAAATAGCCCTGAACAAGCCGATTTAAGCTGGTTAACAACGTGGAGTAACTTCTTAAATCAGGTTCCATTTACTGAACAATCGCAAGTACCAGAAGCCACTTCTTACTTGCAACAGCTTATTGAAGCGAGCTTACAAGGCGATAGTTGTATTGATATCAGTTCAGAGCAAATTGCAGCACTTGGTCAGCTTGCTATATCTGCCGATCAAGCAACTTCAAAAGTTGCGCCATGCGTCTACGATGAGCAGGGGTTGGCATTATACCGATATTGGCACCTAGAGCAACGACTTGCAGAACAAATTTGTCGATTAAAGCAACAATTAATTCAACCTGTTTCTTGTGATGACTATTTAGACCTGCTTACCGATCCTCATCAACAGGCAGCTTTAAAGATGGTTGCTCGGCAGGGCTTGAGTATTATTACGGGTGGGCCAGGTACAGGCAAGACTTATACACTTGCACGTATCATTGCTGTACTTAGCCAAGCAATTCCACATATTCGTGTGGCGATGGCTGCTCCAACAGGTAAAGCCGCACAGCGCATGCAAGAGGCCTTACAGAACTCATTTAATGACCCTAAATTGCTTGAGTCTGGATTAGTGAGTGAAGAGCTAAGAAATCAGGGAACACAAACGATTCACCGTTTGTTAGGGATGGGACATAGTCAGACACCACGGTTTAATCAAAAACAGCCTTTGCCTTATGACGTGATTGTCGTGGATGAGGCTTCTATGCTGGATTTAAACCTGGCTACTCTTTTATTTGAAGCTGTGCCTGAGTCCTGTCGAATTATTTTATTAGGAGATGCAAATCAGCTCGCTTCTGTCGATGTTGGGGCGGTTCTTGCAGATTTGCAGCAAATACAGGCACTAGCCGACAACAGAGTACAACTACAAACCAGTCGTCGTTTTGCTGAAGGTGCATTGATTGGACAAGTGGCTAAATTTATTCAAGCTCAAAATTATCAACAAGACCATGTAAAGGTTTTGCAGCGATTTGAAGTTGATATTGTTCAGGTGTCAGAATTAAAGCCCATACTTTTACAAAGAGATATGCCAGATGTTATTCAGCTTGAATATTTACCAGAAGGAAATCACGCAGAAGTCGAAATTTATTATCAGAAGCTCATGCTCGGTTTCCAAGGATATGTAAAAAGCCTAAAAAATTATTTAAAAGAAGAACGCTCGATTGAACAGGTCCAAAACGTAGTAAAAGCATTTGATGACTACCGGATTTTAACCGCGGTTCGTCATGGCCCGTTTGGGTTGCAGCAGTTAAACCAATATGCGCAGCGTTGGTTGCAACAGCAACTTTCAATAGTGACTCTCGGAGGATGGTATGTCGGTCGTCCTGTAATGATGACTTATAACGATTATCAGCTCGGTATTTCAAATGGGGATATTGGTTTGTGCTTTGAGCATAGAACTCAGCCACAACAATTTGAAGTATATTTTCCAAGTTTGAACAAATGGGTCGCTGCAAATCGATTGCCTAAAAGTATTCAGAGCGCATTTGCCTTAACAATTCATAAAT
This sequence comes from Acinetobacter sp. 12966, assembly GCF_031196995.1. Taxonomy (NCBI): domain Bacteria; kingdom Pseudomonadati; phylum Pseudomonadota; class Gammaproteobacteria; order Moraxellales; family Moraxellaceae; genus Acinetobacter; species Acinetobacter sp. 12966. Next base: position 212,643 of record NZ_JAVIMC010000071.1, on the reverse strand, counting down.
CGCAAGGGTCTGAATTTACTCATACTGCTGTCGTTTTAGATCAGGCTGCCAAGAACTTATTAAGCCAAGAGTTAATCTATACAGCCATTACACGCGCTAAGAAAGTAGTCAGTCTTTTGGTGCATCAAGAGGCTTTGTTACAAGCATTTACAGTTCGTACTACACGAAAAAGCGGTTTAGTTCAAAAAGTTAATCGGTTAGTTCGTTAAGCCAAACTTAATATTTTCACCCTTGTAAGAAAAAGCTTACATAGATTCGAGATATTTGCTGCTAGAGTACACCCCGTGTTTTTGAGATTATAAACACACAACGAGCTTGGCACGGAATGTCGGGCAAAATCGCACAATAATAATAACTTAAGTCGAGAGACTGCGAACTTACAATGAAGTAGGTGTATAAAGAGGAAACTTACAGCCGCTAAGCCTTGTAGTTTTGGGAGAGACTACAGGGCTTTTTTATATTTTGCTTTTCTAAGGCTTCTAAAAAACTACCAGAAAAGATCAATTTTAAGCCTATCTCTAGTATATTTCGGTTGAGAAAAATATATCAATAATATCAATATATTTATCTGTAATATGATTCTTAAATAAGCATTTTTCCTGTGAATTGTTAAGTTATATGTTATACAGAACTGTACGTTAAATGTTGAAAATGACTAAACACCAAATATTATACAGACCTGTACGTTTTTACTTACATGATGATAAGAAAAATACTACTTTTCTTCATAATTGGATGTGTCACAATACATCACATAAGGAAATAGAAACGAAAACATTGGAAGTGAGTTAAAACAACAAGAAGGATGTGACTAGCATCTCACCAACGATAATAAAAACAGTAATAACACGATAAACAAAAACTACAGCGCAAAAAACCCAAGCAGAAATGCTTGGGTTTTTTATTTGCTTTTAAACTAAGTTGGTTTCATGAGAGTCGCTGCCGAATAAAGAACGACGTTGATCTCTAGGAATTCGTGGGCACTGGCTGGAGATTTGATAGAGTACTTTAGCTAAAGCAGGTAGGTGAGTACCTACTACAGATTTACCTGTCGTTAATAGGGAAACACTAATATCTCTTTCTGGATCGGCCCAGCATAAGATATTGGAGAACCCTAAATGGCCAAATGCTTGTCCTGTCATTGGACCAAAAAGGCCTACCGGGTTACTGCCTAACATTGGCCCTAAAGCATAGCGCATTGGAATTAATAAAGTCCGGTCAATGTTAACGCCTGTGGTTGGTAGTGTTGCTCTGAAAATTGTTTTCTCACTAAAGATTTGCTGACCGCCGTAGCTTCCTCCACTTAAAAGCATTTCAAAGAAGCGGCCGGCTTGTTCTGCACTGGTATAGATGTTTCCAGCTGGACAAATGGTGTCCATAAAACGACTATCGTTCGTCACATCAACTGCAAGTTGTAAACCGCCACCTAACACATGATTCAGGTAGTGATCGGTACCAAGGCGAGGGTGCAGACCTGTTGCACAGTTTAAGGCGACTTCTGAACGGTACTCTGGTTTTAAGCCATAGTTGAAATAGGGCATTCCCATCGGTTTTTCGATAGTTTGATGTACAAATTCACGTAAATCCTGCCCAGTCACCCGTTCAATGACTTCTCCTAAAATATAACCTGCCGTAACAGCATGATAGGCAAGGTGATTGCCAGCAGGAGACACAGGTCGGGCAGCATATAAACGTTTTAAAATTTCGTCTTTATCAAATAACAATTCTGGTGTGACATCGCCATCAATATAGGGAATGCCGCCACGATGTGCTAATAAATGAAAGATCGTTGCACGGCGCTTACCATTGACCCCATATTCAGGAACATAATAGCTCACGGGATCAAGTAAATTGATTTCACCCTTTTCATCTAATAGATGAATCAACATGGCTGTAATCATCTTTGATGCTGAAAATAGGCAAACAGGTGTATCTGGTGTTGCAATCAGAGCATTTTCTTGAAGTCCTGCCGGAGAGTTCCCTTGGGCATATCCAATACTTCTATTCAGCAAAATTTTATCTTGCCTGCGTAAACAAAAGGTAATGAGTGGATAGTTTCCGGTTTTATATAGTGCTTCTATACTTTTCCAGATTTTTTGAATCTGGTGATCGCTCATTCCACCCTGTTCAGCAGCAACTTCATCTTTTTGTCGAATGACTTGCTCAATATTGTCCGGTACTGGACAAGTGTTAGTTGAAAAAATTTTCACACGTCCCTCGCGCTTCTTTCTTTTTATTCGAGGCTAGTGTGAAGGGTTAAGGTCTTGATGTCAGTGTCTAAAATGACAAGTTACTGAAAACTATTTTGCAATCCACCTATAGATACCTTAAAATAGGCGACTTGCTGTAGTGATGCACGGCAGTCAGTTGCCTCAACTGATTAATATCGTTTACTTTTTTAAGCATCTCGGAGAAATCGAATGGCTTTAACTAATGCAGACCGCGCAGAGATCATTGCTAAATTTGCTCGCGCTGAAAATGACACTGGTTCACCAGAAGTACAAGTAGCTTTATTGACTGCTCAAATCAATGATTTACAAGGTCACTTCAAAGCTCACAAACACGACCACCACAGCCGTCGTGGTTTGATCCGTATGGTTAACCAACGTCGTAAATTGCTCGACTACTTAAATGGTAAAGACCACGGTCGTTACACTGCTTTGATCGGTGCTTTAGGTTTACGTCGTTAATTCGATTTTCACTTTGTTTTCGCTATTTCGCATGTCGCAATGCTTTATCGCTGAAAAGAGAGTTTCACTTAATGCTAGGTTAAGTGATTTTTAGAAGGGGCGCTTGTGCGCTCCTTCTTTGCGTTTAACTTATTTTAAATAATTGATCTAGTGTGATGGCTTCTAAGCTTTGTCATTTATCTACCAATCGGTGTAGTCTGAATGCCAAACCTTAGGGGTCTCACTAGAATAAAATTAGGAAAATACAATACATGTCAATGTTTAATATCGTTCGTAAAGAATTCCAATTCGGTCAACATCAAGTCGTTTTAGAAACGGGTCGCGTTGCACGTCAAGCAAACACAGTTTTAATCACTATGGGTGGCGTAACTGTTTTAGTTGCAGTTGTTGCTCAACCTAAAGCAAAAGCGGGCCAAGACTTCTTCCCGTTAACAGTTAACTATCAAGAAAAACAATATGCAGCTGGTCGTATCCCTGGTGGTTACGGTAAGCGTGAAGGTCGTGCTTCTGAAGCTGAAACTTTAATTTCACGTCTTATTGACCGTCCAATTCGTCCGTTGTTCCCAGAAGGTTACTTCAACGAAATTCAAGTAACAGCAACTGTTGTTTCTTCTGACAAAACTATGGATGCTGACATTGCAGCAATGCTTGGTACATCAGCAGCATTGTCTATTGCTGGTACTCCTTTCCGTGGCCCAATCGGTGCAGCACGTGTTGGTTTAATCAACGGTGAATATGTTCTTAACCCGAACTTTGAACAGTTGAAAGAAAGTGACCTTGACCTTGTGGTTGCAGGTACAGAATCTGCTGTACTGATGGTTGAATCTGAAGCGAAAGAACTTTCAGAAGACCAAATGCTTGGTGCTGTGCTTTTCGGTCATGACGAAATGCAAATTGCAATTCAAGCAATTAAAGAATTTGCGGCTGCTGCTGGCGCTGTTGAATCAACTTGGGTTGCTCCAGCTAAAAACGAAACTCTTCTTGAGCAATTAAAAGCAGCTTTCGAAGCGAAAATCTCAGAAGCATATACAATTGCAGTTAAACAAGACCGTTATGCAGCACTTGATGCACTTTATGCAGAAGCTTTAGCTCAGTTTGTTCCAGAAAATGACGAAACTGGTATTGCTGATGAAGTAAACGAATTATTCGAAGACCTTAAATACCGTACAGTACGTGACAACATCTTGTCAGGTAAGCCACGTATTGATGGTCGTGATACTAAAACTGTTCGTGCTATCGACGTTCAAGTTGGCGTATTAGATCGTGCACACGGTTCTGCATTATTTACACGTGGTGAAACTCAAGCGTTGGTAACAACAACTTTGGGTAATACTCGTGATGCGTTAATGGTTGATACCCTTGCTGGTACTAAGACTGACAACTTCATGTTGCACTACAACTTCCCTGCATACTCTGTAGGTGAAACAGGCCGTGAATCTGGTCCTAAGCGTCGTGAAATTGGTCACGGTCGTTTAGCACGTCGTGGTGTTCAAGCAGTTCTTCCTGCGGCTGACCGCTTCCCGTATGTAATTCGTATTGTATCTGACATTACTGAATCAAACGGTTCATCTTCAATGGCTTCTGTATGTGGTGCTTCATTATCACTTATGGATGCAGGTGTTCCGCTTAAAGCACCAGTTGCGGGTATTGCAATGGGCTTGGTGAAAGAAGGCGAGCGTTTCGCAGTACTTTCTGACATCTTGGGTGATGAAGATCACTTAGGTGATATGGACTTTAAAGTAGCAGGTTCTGCAAACGGTATTACTGCACTTCAAATGGACATCAAGATTGAAGGTATTACTGAAGAAATTATGGAAGTTGCATTAAACCAAGCATTTGCTGGTCGTATGCACATCCTAAACGAAATGAATAAAGTCATTTCACGTGCGCGTGCTGAAATCAGTGCTCATGCACCGACGTTTGAAGTTATTAACATTAACCCAGACAAGATCCGTGATGTTATTGGTAAAGGCGGCGCAACTATCCGTCAAATTACTGAAGAAACTAAAGCTGCAATTGATATCGAAGACAACGGTACTGTTCGCGTATTTGGTGAAACTAAAGCTGCTGCTAAAGCTGCAATTGCTAAGATTCAAGCAATTACTGCTGAAGTTGAACCAGGTAAGATCTATGACGGTAAAGTAATTCGTATTGTAGAATTCGGTGCGTTTGTAAACATCATGCCGGGTACTGATGGCCTTCTTCACATTTCGCAAATTTCAAATGAACGTATTGCGAACGTAACTGATGTTCTTAAAGAAGGTCAGGAAGTGAAAGTACAAGTTGCTGATGTTGATAATCGTGGTCGTATTAAATTGACTATGAAAGACATTGAACAAGCATAATTGTTCTGGTGACATGAAAAAGTCCGCTTGATGCGGACTTTTTTTATGGCATGATGCAAGTAATACAAAAACAGATCATTGTGGTATGCAGGTTTATTACTTTTATCGCCATCACGCTGACGGCTATGTCTTTTTAAGCCGTGAGCAGCATAATGAACACATTCTGGAGTTTTTCTGGATTGATAGTGTCAGAACGGATGTGGTGAACCATAACGAAGAATGGCAACAAACGATTCAGCAGCTTTCAGACGTGGTTATCAATGAATTTCATATGCGGGATATTGCGAATATTGAGCATCCTTGTGCATTTGATACGCTTGAAGAATACGACCTGCTTATTTTTAGAAAGCTCGTTACACCTGATGATGAAATTAAAAATGGGGAATCCCATGAGAGTGTATTTGGTCTAGCAACCACGCCGATTAGCTTTATTTTTACCCCTAAAGTTCTGATTAGTGTTCGTGAGCAAGGCAATAAGTCGATTGAAAACTATATTCAACGTCTCGAAAATATTTTATGTAAAACTTTGGAAGAACAAAACAAAACCCGTAAGCTGCCTAATTCACCTGTAGATTTATGTTTACGTCTGCTGAATAGCATGGTGGATGGCTACCTTGATATCCGTTCACCTTTAACTAGAAGAGTTGAGCATTGGCAACAACAATTGTTGCAAGGTAATCGTCGTTTTAAACAGTGGCATCAACTGTTTCATGAAAACATGGCCTTTCAGCAGGTTGAAAATTTATGCGAAGAGCAAATCGAAACCTTACAAGAGTTTCGTGATGAAATTGTAGAAAACTATCATCATGTTATTGGTGAGAAGACGCATAGTTCTCAAGATCTTTTATTAGTTCGTTTGAATGATTTAATGAGTCATGTCGAACGTATTCAAAAACATACTTTGCGTTTACGTAGCGCCATTCAGTCGGCGATTGATTTGCACTTCTCAGCAATTGCCAACCAGACCAATGAGAATATGCGTATTCTTGCCATTATTACTGCTGTATTTGCACCGCTTACGCTTTTAACCGGTATTTATGGAATGAACTTTGAGTTTATTCCAGGGCTTAAATCACCGGTAGGTTTCTGGATTATGCTCGGTGTTATGCTGCTAAGTACTGTTTTGTTACTGTACTATTTTTATCGACAACATTTGGTGGGGCGCGGTGAAAAAAGTGTGATTGATTTACTGGCTCAACAGCATCGCCAAGATCGAATGAATTTGTTTTGGTTTCTGGAGTATGAGCCGATTAAGCAGACATTGAAGGAAGTGGAAAAGATTACTCGGTTGAAATAAAAGTGATTTTCAAAAAATGAGTAAAGTTGATGTGTTAGCATTGCCTCAAATATAGAGGTTAATTAGATATTCTTTGTATAGGCCTGTCCTTACTTTTGACTGGGCAAAAGTAACAAAACCCTTTATTGGACTGACGGTACATCCATGTTACCGCAGTCCAAAAGGCGGCATCCCTGCCGCCCGTCACCTTAGTTCATGCCTGTTTTAATGGTTATTTAGAAGAAAAAATCTCAATGAAAATGCTTCAACTGTTTTCTAAGTTGTTGCACTTCATCAATCAAATCTAACATCACAGCAACTGCTGCCAAACTTGCGTCAAAGTCACGTTGCAGACGATACGCTTTACGTGCACGTGCGACATCTTCACCCATAAACTGGTGTGCTTCAGGTGTATTCTCGACTGATAAAATATCATATTCAATGAGCTGAAGAATCCAGTCAGGACTTTGGCCGCAAGCTTGGGCAAATTGTTGTAAATCAAATGTCGATTGTTCATCAACGACCTCTGCACTAAAGGTATGGCCGTCATATACAATTTCTCGATAGTGAATGGTTGTCATGATCTTGCTCCCTAATGAGATGAACGAGGTTCGAATGAAGCAAAGGCTTCTGCCAGTTGCTGATACGCTTCTTTTTCTTTTTCAGAATTTGCAGGGGGGAATACAATATTTAAAATTAAATACAGATGCCCTGGCGTTTTATTTGGTATCCCTTTGTCTTTTAAACGTAGCTGTTGTCCTTGTTTTGCATTTTTAGGTAAATTGACATGTAAAGATCCTGCCGGTGTTTTCACTTCAATACCTTGACCTAATGCCGCTTCCCATGGGATTACATCTACGGTCAGATATACGTCACTGCCTTCGACATGAACACGGTCTGTATCTTTATACTGGATTTCAATATAAAGATCGCCGTTGGCACCGCCATTAATCCCACTTTGGCCTTGTCCACTTAAGCGAATTTGTTGACCTTCTTTCATGCCTTTTGGTATTTTCACCTGCAAGGTTTTGCGTTGAACTTCAGGTTCGCCATAAGCGTTTATGGTTGGAATTTGCAAAGTAATTTGCTGTGTTGAACCATGATAGGCAATATCAAGATCAACCTCTATGCTGGCATGTTGATCTTCACCGCGATAACTACGTTGTTGTCTTTGATAGTGTTGTTGCCCACCGCCAAAGCCTGCACCAAAGCGACCAAATAAATCTTCAAAACCACTAAAGTCTGCTTGTTCACCACCTGTAAAACCTTGGCGATAAAACTGTGCTCCATCAAAACCACCTTGTGCAGCACCCTGACCAAAGTTATTAAAACCTTGAGGGTGATCTAACATTTGGTCATATTCGGCTTTTTTTTCTGCATTGCTTAATGTGTCGTAGGCAACATTAATGGCCTGCATCTTTTCCTCTGCATCTTTTTCTTTGCTGATGTCTGGATGATATTTGCGGGCCAATTTTCGATAAGCTTTTTTAATTTCATCAGCAGAGGCTTTGCGGGTAACCCCTAATTCTTCATAATAATTTTTTGCCATAATGTTTTATCACGATGGTGTTGTTTATTTCATTATGAAACGATTTTTAGAGTTTTCAATAAGCTAGATTGTATAAGAGTTGTTCTATTACGAAATACAGAGGTATAGAAAAATTAGACTATACCTCTAATGAATTAGATGAAACTCTGATATAAGCCGTAAAGAGCAATAAGTAGAAGTAATAAACCGCAGAGGCCTAATATTTTTGGATATAAATGACTGTTAGAAAGGCGGCGGAAAAAGATATAAACCAAAGATAGGGTGAGGAAGTCTAAAACGATCCATGTCAGCGTAAGTAGGGTTAAACTTAAATTTAATTGAGGAGTAATAGAGACAAATTGCGGAAAGAAAGCCGAGAAAAAGATAATATCTTTCGGGTTTGAAATGCCGACAAGAAAACCTTTTTTAAAGCCGCCATTTTGTGCTGAAACTGTTTGTATCGCTTCTGGGTGAGGTGCTTGAATCACTTCTTTAAGAATACTCAACCCCAGATAGCCAATATATAGGCACCCTAAAATACGAATGATATTGAGGTAACTATCATTAACACTCAGTACTCCTTTTAAAACCAGTACTGAAATAAAAATTAAAACAAGGGATGCTAGGTTTGTACCAAAAATGGTTTTCAGTGCTTTTTTATAGCCTCCTTTAAGTCCAGCGCTTGCAACTAAAATCATGACAGGGCCAGGGGTCGCAATCATGATAACTACACTAAAAATAAAGAGAAAATAATCAAAATAATTCATGGTATTTAGGCATCTTATTTATTAGGCTATAAAGTAGCCTTATATTATCCTATTTAAATTAACATGTTGAAAATTATCATCAAAAAATACAGCTAAATAAAAAAGGCGGTATAACCGCCTTTTTATAAAGTTAAAAGATTAACTTAAATGTTCACCAAATAACGCTAAAGCTTCTTCAGCGGTAAAGGTATATTGCGTATTACAGAACTGACAGTCCATACGAATCGGGTTCTGTTGTTCTAGGGTTTCATGAACAGCGTCTACACCAATTTGAATCAGGGCATTTGCACAGCGTTCTTTTGAACATGTACAGCCAAATTTTAATGCTTCAATTTCTGGTAACCGAACTTCTTCTTCGTTATATAAACGATATAAGATTTCGTTTGCATCTAAATTGGTAAGCTCTTCAGCTTTTAATGTTTCGGTCAACATCGTCAAACGTGGCCATAAATCTTCATCGACCAAGTTTTGCTCTTCTTCATCGTGACGTGGCAAGAGTTGAATCAGTAAACCGCCAGAACGCTTATCTGTACTTGCCAACACAATACGAGTTGGAATTTGTGCAGACAAATCGTAATACTGCATCAAGCAGCCTGCTAAATTTACTTGATCAAGCGGCACGATCCCTTGATAACGTTCGCCAAATTCCGGTTCAATGTTAATAAATAAAACTGGATTAACTAAAGCACCAAGAACTGTGCTGCTGTCTGTTGCTTCAACAAAGCGAGGGTCGGTTTCATAGTCCGCTAAAGCACGAACCTCTCCTAAATGATTACATTCAGCCATCGCCCATTTGAAGGTGCCGCTAGCCTGGATTTGCAAGCTGATACGGCCTTTGATTTTTAGTGTACTTGCAAGTAATGCAGTCGCACTCAACATTTCACCTAGCAGAATTTTAACCGCAGGCATATAGTCACGTTGAGCTAAGATAGTTTGTAGGGCTTCTTCTAGATGAACTACTTCTCCACGTACTGGAAAGTTCTCTATATAAAAGCGTTGGCGTAAATCAGACATAATATTCTCCAGGGCCCTAAGCAGAGTATAACTATTTCGTTTTAATCAAGCTTAGGAAATGCAGCTAAGCCGCAAGCCGGACAGGGGCAGCTTTGTGCCCATTGTCCAATTATTTAGGCAATGTGAATAAGTCCTTAATATAGCCATTTTCTGAAATCTCAAGTTATTCTAGATGATCTCTTGTAATGTCGATGCGATTTGGTTGTAAATGACGCTTTAAATTAACATCATGTTTTGATGTAGCCTGTTGCTGCGCATCACTTTCAAACAAATGTTCAAGCTCGGCTAAGGCATTACGATGTGTTTCAAAAATCTTCTGTTCATCAGTATAAATACTTTGCTGCTGTATGAGCAATTTCTCATCATAATCCCGAAAGATTTCGATATTGTTATAGGCTTGTTCATCAGAGATACCGAGTTCTCGCAAAGCGCGGTAAGCCATTCCTAATGAAGATAAATACGTTTCACGCCAAATGTATTCAACACCTAAATCTCTTAAAAGATGGACATGGTGACGGTCGCGAGCACGAGCCAACAGCTTTAAGTTTGGATAATTTAATCTAAGATGACGTGCGACGTTCATAGAGTCTTCAACATCATCGATTGCTAAAATAAATACTTTGGCTTTTTCAATACCGGCAGAACGCAGTAAATCGGGCTGGGTCACATCGCCATAATAGAGCTTACCGCCGTATCGGCGAACAAAGTCCACTTGATGAAGATTGTTGTCGATTGCAGTAAAGCCTAAATGTTGTAGGCGAGCAATACGCGCGATGATTTGTCCAAACCGACCAAAGCCGGCAATGATAATCGGGTTATCCTGCTGAGGAATTTCATCATACTCGGGAGGACGTTCTTTATTAAACAGAGGAATGACCTGAGTTGCCATGATCCAGTAAATTACTGGTGTAAGTACCATCGACAACGTCACGATCAGAGTCACGGGTTCTAATATAGCTTGAGTTAAAACCTTCTCACTTTTGGCAAGGCTCAAAATTACAAAAGCAAATTCTCCGCCTTGTGCCAAGCAAGTACCTAAAAGCAAGCTGTTATTCCAACTGTATTTTTTATAGCGGGCAATAGCGGTCAATATCAGCGTTTTGATGAGTAATAAGCCGATTGCACCACCAATAATAAGCAAAGGCATTTCAATGAGCAGTGACAGCTGTGTGGTCATGCCAACGGTCATAAAGAATAAGCCAAGCAATAAACCTTTAAATGGTGCAATACTCGCTTCAACTTCGTGGCGAAATTCTGAATCTGCTAATAATACACCTGTGAGGAATGCACCTAATGTGGTGCTAATTCCTAAAGTGTCCATAAGCAAGACAACAGCAAGAATAATAAATAATCCTACTGCTGTAATAAGTTCAGTCGCTCCACTTTTGGCAACAAAGCGGAAGAATGGACGCATCACATAGCGACTAAACAGAAATAGACCAGTAAAGGTTGCAATAATAGCCGCAAAATAAGCTACCCCATGATGGGTTGATTCTGTTCCTGCTAATAATGGAATAATGGCAAGTAAGGGAATAGCCGCTATATCTTGGAAAAGTAAAATGGAAAAAGACTGCTGACCATAAGTCGTATTGAGTTGCTGCTTTTCGGTCAGAAGTTGTAATACAAAAGCGGTGGAAGACAGCGCAAGGGCAAAACCAATGACAAAGCTGACAGAAAGCTGCTGTTGAAAGAGTAACAGTACGATCAGCATAAGAATGGCCCCACTAATGAGGACTTGCAGACTTCCCATTACAAAAATAGAGTCACGCATTTCCCATAAACGTTGGGGGCGCAACTCTAAACCAATCAGGAACATTAATAAGATAACGCCAAATTCGGCAAGTTCCATAATTGCTTCAGGGTCATGTGCAATATTTAAAACACTAGGACCTAGAAGTATTCCTGTAAATAAATAGCCTAAAACTGTTGCTATCCCTAGGCGTTTGCCAAGAGGGACTAAAATCAGAGAAGCTCCAAGAAAAATTGTTGCTTGCAGTAAGAATGACATTCATTGCCTCGAATGTATTAGTCTCTTTTAAGTGTAAAGCCAAAAAGGCTTCTTCACACCATGATATTCAAGCCATCTAATTAAATTCTTGCGGATCAACATCAATTGAGAGTCGAAGTTGATGCTGCCGAGGTGCATGAACCAATTGTGACCACCATTGTCTTAAGTAAAAATGGAAGCGAGCACGGTCAGCAGATAAAATCACCATGTGGGCGCGGTAGCGTCCAGCTTTACGTTCCATCGGTGCTGGAATCGGCCCCCAAATATCAACAATTTCACCCGCAATTTGGCGTAAATGTTCTGCCGCTTCATTTAAAAATTGCAAGGTATAGTCACGATCTTTGGATTCCGCACGTATCAGTACTGCATAACGATAAGGCGGAAGCAATGCGACTTTACGTTCCGCAAGAGTCTGTTTGGCAACCGCCCGATAATCTTTTTCGATGAGCGTGGTGAGCAAAGGGTGATCTGGTCTTAGGGTTTGTAAATAAACATGGCCTTTATGTTCACCACGGCCTGCACGTCCAGCGACTTGTACAATTAACTGCGCAGTACGTTCTGGCGCACGAATGTCGACACTAAGTAACCCAGCATCAATATCTAAAATGGCAACCAAAGTTACGTGTGGGAAATGATGACCTTTTGCCAACATTTGAGTGCCAAGCAAAATTGTTGGTTTGTTTTGATGAATCCGATCATAGATTTTTTGCCAGCTACCGACACGACTGGTGCTGTCACGGTCAACCCGAATCACATCATAGTCTGGAAATAGTTCTTGTAAGTGCTCTTCAACCTTAGCTGTTCCAGCACCTAGGGTTTTTAGGCTTTTTTGCTGGCATTCAGGGCAGTGATCGGGCAAGCGATGAACAGTACCGCAGTGGTGGCAGTGTAAATAAGAATAAGGCTGAGTGTGCAACGTAAAATGTGCATCACAATGTGGACAATTTGCTTGCCACCCACAACTTTCACAGACCAGTACAGGTGCATAGCCACGACGGTTTAAAAAGATTAAAACCTGTTCTTTTCTTGCTAACGTATGCTTGATTTGCTCAATAAGAGGTTGGCTAATTCCATGTTGCTTTTTGACAATTTTAAGATCGATCAAATGCATTTTAGGTAAAAGCGCATGGCCTGCACGTTGGTTAAGTTGCAGTGAAGTTAATTTACCAGTTTCGACCAAATAATAACTATCGATGCTCGGTGTTGCTGAACCTAAAATAACAGGACAGTTTTGTAAGTGACCTCGGTACAGTGCGACATCACGTGCATGGTAACGGAAGCCTTCTTGTTGTTTATAAGAGAGGTCATGTTCTTCATCTAAAATGATTAAGCCCAAACGTGGCAGTGGCGTATAGATGGCTGAGCGGGTTCCTAAAATAATAGATGCTTTGCCAGTCTGAGCCTGTTGCCATGCTTGTAAGCGTTTGGAGTCATTTAAGCCTGAGTGCAATAGAGCAATATCACAGTTAAAACGAGACTTAAAACGAGAAATCGTTTGAGGGGTTAAACCAATTTCTGGGACTAACACCAGTACTTGTTTACCTTGCTTTAGCACTTCGTGCATGATGTGCAGATAAACTTCAGTTTTACCACTTCCTGTTAAACCATCTAATAAAAAGGCTTGGTATTGGTGCTGTGCGTTTACGACGTGTTGGGTTGCTTTCTTTTGGTCTTCATTGAGTGTAAGCGGCATTTGTGCCAATTGAACAGGCGATGGGCTAAAATCGTGTGGTTCAAGCGTACAGTCAACTAGTCCCTTCTTTTGAAGTGCTTTTAGCGTAGCCGTTTCTACACCACTTAAATTAAGAATATTCTCTGTAGTTCCGGCAGGGTGTAACTTTAAAATTTGATACGCGTCTTGTTGCTTAACAGAACGTTTAAGAAGTGCTTCAACATTATCACATGGCGTGATTTTCCAAAAATGGAACAAAACATCCATTGGTTTGCCTTGACGCAATAATGCAGGTAGGGCGGTTTGCATGACCTCACCAATTGGAAATTGGTAATACTGAGCCGACCATGTCAATAAACTTAAAACTTGTTCATCTAAAATAGGCTGTTCGTCTAAAAGGTCAGAAATGGCTTTAAGCTGAAAGGTGCCTGTAAATGATTCACTTGGGTCAACTTTTTCAGTAATGATGCCAATCAGATTTTGGCGTCCAAATGAAATAGCGACGCGTGAGCCTACATGAGCCCGTTCATATTGTGCTTGGGTGAGTGTATAGTCAAAAGTGTCGTACAGATGCACAGGTACGGCTACACGCACACGATAAACAACTGAATCAGGCTTTGGCGTTATGGTCATAGAGGCTCATTTCGTCAATTTTAAAAAACGGCATAGCGTCGTGAAGAGGACTTGGGTATTCTACACAGGCTATAGAACGAATATGAATGATTGCGTAGCATAGATGCAACAGCAGCGACTATTATTTTTGGAAAATTAGAACATTACCATGCCTGCATATCAATTTACTGCCATTGATGCTTCAGGGAAGCAGCAAAAAGGGGTGCTTGAGGGAGACTCAGCGCGCCAGATTCGCCAACAATTACGTGATAAAGCATGGACACCAATTAGCGTTGATCCCGTTGAACAAAAAGATAAACATCAGAGTCAGGGATTATTCCAAAAAAAGTTCAGTGCTTATGATTTGGCGCTCATGACCAGACAACTTTCGGTTTTAGTTGCTGCTGCTATTCCACTTGAAGAAGCTTTGCGCGCCGTGAGCAGGCAAAGTGAAAAAACACATGTGCAAAATCTTTTATTATCTGTGCGTTCTCGAGTCTTAGAAGGGCATTCACTCGCACAAGGTATGCAGCAGTCTGGACGTTTCCCTGACCTTTATATTGCAACGGTGGCTGCTGGCGAGCGTTCTGGGCATTTAGATCTCATTTTAGATCAGCTTTCGGATTACACCGAAAACCGCTTTGCCATGCAAAAGAAAGTTCAGGGCGCAATGATTTATCCAATCATTTTAATGCTAATGTCTTTTGGTATTGTGATGGGTTTAATGACTTATGTTGTGCCAGAGATTGTAAAAACTTTTGATCAAAATAAAGATGCTTTACCTTGGATTACAGTCGCTTTAATGAAAGCGAGTGATTTTATTCGCCACGCGTGGGTATTTATTATTCTTTTTGCGGTGGTGGGTGTTGTTGCATTCGTACGGTTTTTAAAAACCACTGCTGGACATTATGCTTTTGATCGATTAACACTCAAATTGCCATTATTCGGTAAACTGTCCCGTGGTATTAATGCTGCACGATTTGCCAGTACCTTATCTATTTTGACCCGTTCAGGTGTCCCTTTGGTCGACGCCTTAAAAATTGGTGCTGCTGTGACCAACAACTGGGTCATCCGCGATTCAATTGCACAAGCAGCTGAGCGAGTGACAGAGGGGGGTAACTTAGGTACGCAACTGGAGCGCAGTGGTTATTTCCCACCAATGATGGTACAAATGATTCGAAGTGGAGAGGCATCAGGTGAGCTCGACAGGATGTTAGAACGAGCATCGACCATGCAAGACCGTGAGGTGACGACATTTATTTCAACCTTACTGGCATTACTTGAACCGCTTATGCTGGTTTTAATGGCAAGCATTGTACTGGTTATTGTAATCGCGGTTATGCTGCCAATCGTAAATATGAACAATATGATTTAATAACTTTGATATTAGAGATAATGATGAAGATGGTCATGAAACAAAAAGAGCACGTTAAGGATGCTCAAAAAACCTCAAGCGTAGCTTTCGGACTTGCGGCACGTTCGAGCGGTGCTCGAATGAAACGTGCCTCAGGCTTTACTCTCATTGAAGTCATGGTTGTGATTGTAATTTTAGGGGTGTTAGCAGCTTTAATCGTACCAAATGTCATGGGGCGTAGTGAAAAAGCCAAAATTGATACGACTCAAATTACCTTGAAAGGGGTTGCGGGTGCCTTAGATCAATACAAGCTCGATAATGGGCATTTCCCAACCATGCAAGAAGGTGGTTTAGATGCGCTTATTAATCAACCTGCTACAGCAAAAAACTGGATGCCGGGTGGTTATGTGAAAGGTGGTTATCCTAAAGACAGCTGGAAAAATGATATCCAATATGTCGTACCTGGAAAAGACGGCCATCCTTTTGATCTATATTCATTTGGCGCAGATGGTAAAGAAGGTGGTGAAGGTAACGATGCCGATATTTATTATCAGCCTTAATTAAAATGTAAGAGAGATTATCGATTCGGTTAATAAGATAAAACAATAATCCGAATTGATAATCTTTCTTAATCATAAAAATATAATAATGCATTGAAAATAAAGTAAAAAAGTTAATATCTAGATTTGAGATTTATAATAAGAATTATTCCCATATTTAATGGTTACAAGAAAGTTAAAATGTAGAGAAAAATAAGCTATATATTTAAATAAAACCTTTGCATAATAATTAAAAAGCACTTTATTCAATTAAAAAGAGAGATTAAATGAAAGCATTTCTCATATTAGATGAAATGACTCAGTTTCATTGGGTAATGCTCAAGTCTGTCCTATTGATTTTGGGTTTGTTGCCGATTGCTGAAGTTTCATTAAAGTTATGGCTGAGTACAGAGGGAAGTAGCCAAATCATGATTGGTTTCTTCGCATTAAGTATTGTGAGCGCATGGTTAATGGTGAGCTTCTTTACTGCATTAAAAGCGAGCGTCTGGCAAGCTAAACAAATATCAACTAAATATGAGCAATTCCTTTTTAAAGCTTACCGTTATGTACCCATGGTTTTTTTATCGAGTTTAGTTGCTTATTTATCTCTGCAACTATCGATTGCTTTTTAATAATATTTTAAAAACAAATTTTAGATAAAACGTAGACTAAACATCTACGTTTTATTTTTTAACTGGACTTAAAAACTGGGTGTTTCTTCATTTGTACATATTATATGCTTCAAATCAGTAATTTAAGAACATGAGAAATATGAAATGGAACAAATCGAGTGGAATGATTTTTTAAAAGTAGAGCTTCGCGTTGGTAAAATTATTCAAGCCGATGTTTTTGAAAAAGCGCGTAAACCTGCTTATATTTTGCATGTGGATTTTGGTGAGGAATTGGGTGTACGTAAATCAAGTGCACAGATTACAAAGCTTTATCAGCCACAAGATTTGATTGGTAAGTTAGTTGTTGCTGTAGTGAATTTTCCCAAAAAACAAATTGGTCCTATTCAGTCAGAATGTTTGGTGACAGGATTTCATAACGCAGATGGTGATGTAGCACTTTGTATCCCAGAGTTTGAAGTGCCTCTGGGTACAAAGTTATTATGATTTAGCGACGAGATTTAAAAGAAACATCAACTTTACGTGGACGGTAAACCCAACCTAAAATCAGCAGTAAGACCGCAAATCCTAAAATTGGATAATCACCTAAACGGTTATAAAGAGTTTGGCCTTGCATAGCAGGTAAATCACCTCTCAAGACGAACTCTTTATCGATTGGTGCTTGTTCAGTGATATGACCATTTTGATCAATAAACGCTGTTACACCTGTGTTGGTTGCACGAATAAACCAGCGACCATTTTCTTTAGCGCGCATCTGCACCATTTGTAAATGTTGCCAAGGCCCAGCAGTACCCGTAAACCAAGCATCGTTAGATACAGTGACTAAAAAGTCGCTGTCTTCTGCATTACGTCTTGTCAGGTTTGGATAAGCCACTTCATAACAAATTGCAGCAGCAAGCGCATGCCCTTTAATTAAGAGTGGTTTCTGGTCGCTCTCACCACGTGTAAAACCGCTCATGCTCACATCATTTTGCATAGCGGGTAATACCCAAGAAAGTAACCCAGCAAGCGGGATATATTCGCCAAAAGGAACAAGACGCTGTTTTTTATAGAGACCGCTTGAATCGCTCCCCGAAGCCATAATACTGTTGTAATAAAGCGGACTGCCGACTTGATGTGATTTTGCAACATCCCAGTAAGGAATGCCGGTTACCCATGCAGTATGGTTCTTTTTAGCTTGTGCATCCATTGCATCCAAAAACGGTTCGATATCGGTTTGGAAAAGCGGAATTGAAGATTCAGGCCATACTATCAGGTCACGGCCCCATTCAGATTGTGTCAAACCAGCATAAATTTCTAATGTTCTAACTTGGTATTCAGTCAGCCATTTTAAATCTTGTGGAATGTTACCTTGAATGAGCGAAACGCTAAGTGGTTTAGCAGCTTTCGGTTTTACAAACTGTATATATGATGCTCCCCATGCACCCAGAACTAACAGGGCAGAAGGGATAACCCAGAAAATACGTTTACGAAGAACTTCGACTAAAGCACATGCTAATACAATGACAACGAAGGAAATTGCATAAATACCAAATAGCGGTGCATAACCATCGAGTAAACGTTCAGTAAAAGCGTAACCTACAAACAACCATGGGAAACCTGTAAATATCCAAGTTTTTGCCCATTCAAAAACAATCCAAAGTGGGGCAAAAGTAAGTGGTGTTTCAGGGAAAAACCGTCGGTAAACCCATGTTTGAAATGCTGTAAATAAACCCATCACAAGAGCCATAACAGCAATCATACATACGCTTAGAAAAGCATTGGTATCGCCATATACATGGATGGAAGTATAGAGCCAGAAAGCGCCTACAAACCATAAGCCAAATCCATAGCTCCAACCAATAGCAAAGGCTTGTTTAGCTGAACGCTTGTGTAATGTTGCATAGAGTAGGGCTGGAGATAAAATTGCCAACCACCACCAATAATAAGGTGCCAGTGAAAAACTGAATACGGCACCTGAAAATAAAGCAATGAGTAAAGGGAAAATTAAAGGAAGCTGTTTTTGTTGTTGCGAAGAATCTAACAGCTTTTCAAAGTATGCTCTCATTGACGTACAGCTCGAATCAGATGAATAGTGCGGGCATCTGCTTCAACGATTGTAAATAACCAATTTCCAAGCTCAACAGTTTGACCTTGTAAATCACTTACTAGACCAATCTCTTGAAGCAATAAACCACCGACAGTTTCTACTTCATCGTCAGAAAAATCAGCATCTAAAACAGTATTGAAATGTTCAATTGGTGTAAGTGCTTGCACCATCCATGCATTTGCTACCGTATGGTCATTGTCCGGAACAATGTACTGAGCATCTTCATCGACAGTGTCGTGCTCATCTTCAATTTCGCCAACGATCTCTTCAAGAATATCTTCGAGCGTAACAAGACCTGCTGTTGAGCCATATTCATCAATCACAATCGCAATGTGAGTCTGAGTATGTTTTAACATGCGTAGTACTTGATCGGAACGTGCACTTTCAGGAACAAATAACGGTTGGCGCATAAGAACTCGAATATCAACTTTGGTATTCGGTTCAGTTAGAAACGGCAACAAATCTTTTGCGAGCAAAATCCCGACAACATTGTCAGGCTGATCGGCAGAGAAGACGGGAAAGCGTGAGTGAGCAGACTCGACCAGTACATCAAGAATATCAAGTAATTGATCATCTTCTTGTAAACTGATCATTGCTGTTCGTGGCGTCATGACTTCACGAATTTTTGTAGCTGGAAGGTCAAGAACGCCTTCAAGCATAGCAACAGTATCTGGTTCTAAAAAGCGGCGTGAATTTTGGACTAATTTTAATAATTCATCACGGGTTTCTGGCGCTGTACCTAACCATTTTCGTAAGCCTCGCATTCCCCACGACGGACTTGGTTCCTCTTGCATGATCTTTCCTAAAGACTCAATGTATCAAATGAATACACAGATCATACCGAAGAAAAGATGCTTATGCATCTATAAAACAAGCTAAAAGACAAAACGTATATTGTTATGTAAAAGCCAGTTACAGTTAACAGCTCAGTAATTTGTTTATGCTAAAATGTGAAAATTCTATTTGTTCGAGTTTGTTATGTCAGAGCAACCCATTTCACCTACTGTACAACTCAATACGCGTGGTTTACGTTGTCCGGAACCTGTGATGATGTTGCATCAAGCCATCCGAAAATCTAAGTCAGGCGATGTGGTTGAAGTCTTTGCAACAGATAATTCGACCTCTTGGGATATTCCTAAGTTTTGTATGCATTTGGGCCATGAGTTGTTGTTGCAAGAAGAACGCTTAGATGAAAATGGTCATAAAGAATTTCATTACTTAGTGAAGAAAGGTTAATAGAATAATAAGGCTTCTAATAAAGATGATTAGAAGCCATGAATAATTCAACTTTAATTTGAAATAATAATTTTTTATCGCTTAGAAATACAGTTTTTTTGTAATTTGTCTTTATTATGGAAGTAATAATTAGTGATTTTTATTCGATGAATGTGTAATTTAATATTATATTTTTTTATATTTTAATTGTTGGTAATTAAATATCCTAATCTATAGGAGAAGTATTCTGTGTCTGCTAATTATCTTGAAAAGATAAAAAAGTCTATAGAAGTATTACAGCCGTTTTCCGTAATATTTCCTTTAATATTTTCTAGTGTGGGTATATTGATAATAAAAAAATATTTAGACGGTGTAGGGTTGTCTGATAATTTTATTTATGTGCTTGGTAGTCCATCTATAATAGCTGTTATAGCCGCATATTCTATTTTATTTGTGTTTTCAGTAGTTGTTATAATGGCCTTAATGCCCATGGTGATGATTACATTTGAAATTCAAACCAACCGTATTTGGGGGGATTTTCCGACAATATCTGGAAAGAAAGTAGTCTATAATACATTTATAAATTTATTAGGAATGATAAGTCTTGTTGCTATATTTAAGTTTCTGGATAAACCTCCTGTAATAATATATTTTATAATAGCTCTGCTTATCACATTTTTTTTATTAATTCCTTATAAAAATAATCCAGAAAATCCTAATAATAATCTAGGTGATTTGATTGTTTATAGCCTTGTTGTTTTTTTAGGAGTTTGTTTTGGTATTTATCCGTTACTATTTCTTTTTAAGATTGCTTTACTCATTGAGGTTGAATCTTTACAGTGGGTGATTTTATTTCTAATGGTAATAGCATATTGTTTGTTCTCAGCAATTGTCTATTCAGGAGGAGCAAATAAGCGAGTGGAAAATCTAATTATTTTCTGTACGCTATCTCTATTTTCATCTTTATTTCTTTTATCAGCTGATACTATTAACAATATTGCAAAAAAAACTGGATTAGGTATGTATGAGGATACCGTTTATTTAAATCAAGAATATATAAAAGAGCTGGGAGGAGATTTTACAAAAGAAGGCCCATACCATCTATATGTAAAGCTTAATAGTACTAATGAATTATGGGCTAAGGTTGGAGATAATGATGCACATTTATATAAAATACCTAAAGACAAAATAATAGGCAAAAATATTAATAATAAGTAATAAAAAAGCCCCGAATAATCGGGGCTTTTTTATTACATATTAGGATAATTCGGGCCACCGCCGCCTTCAGGCGTTACCCATGTGATATTTTGAGATGGGTCTTTAATATCACAGGTCTTACAGTGAACACAGTTCGCTGCGTTAATCTGGAAGCGTTTAGAACCATCATCATTTTCCATGATTTCGTAAACACCAGCTGGGCAGTAGCGCTGTGCAGGCTCATCCCATTTTGGTAAGTTCACATTCACTGGAATTGAAGGGTCAGTAAGCTTCAAGTGAGCAGGCTGGTTTTCTTCATGTACAGTGTTTGAGATAAATACTGAAGATAAACGGTCAAATGTAAGCTTGCCATCTGGTTTTGGATAGTTTGGCTTAAAGCTTGTTGCATCAACAGTTTTCAATGCAGCAAAGTCTTGCTTCAAGTCATGTAAAGTGAATGGCACTTTAAAGACATTCTGGTCGATAAAGTTAAATGCACCACCCATCCATTGACCAAATTTATGCATTGCTGGGCCAAAGTTACGAGAGTTATAAAGCTCTTCTTTTAACCAGCTATTGTTAAATTTGTCAGTGTATGAAGTCAATTCTTTAACGAATAAATCTTCGCCTTCAGTAACACGTGCAATGGCAAGATCACCGCCTTTTTCTACACCCGCAGCAATGGCTTCAAATACAGCTTCACCACATAACATGCCTGATTTCATGGCAGTGTGTGAGCCTTTGATTTTTGCAAAGTTTAAGAAACCTGCATCATCACCAATCAAGCAACCGCCCGGGAAAGTTAATTTAGGAAGAGAGTTGAAACCGCCTTTCACTACAGCACGTGCGCCGTAAGAAATACGTTTACCACCTTCTAAATACTGTTTAATCAGTGGGTGAGTTTTCCAGCGCTGCATTTCCATAAATGGATACATGTGTGGATTTTCATAAGACAAGTCCACGATCATGCCCAACGTAACTTGGTTGTTTTCAGCGTGATATAACCACCAGCCACCTGAAGAAGCAGTTTCTGCTAAAGGCCAACCTGCACCGTGCATGACTAGGCCCGGTTTATGTTTTGCTGGATCAATTTCCCAAAGTTCTTTAATCCCGATACCGTAGTGCTGTGGATCAGCATCTTTATCAAGATTGTATTTAGCAATTAGGCGTTTACCTAAGTGACCACGGCAACCTTCAGCAAAGAGGGTGTATTTAGCGTGAAGCTCATAGCCTGGAGTAAAGTTATGCGTTGGTTCGCCATCTTTACCAATACCCATGTCGCCTGTTTGAATACCTTTTACAGTACCATCTTCATGATAAAGCACTTCAGATGCAGCAAAGCCAGGGAAGATAGAAACTTCTAACTCTTCAGCTTTTTGTCCTAACCAACGAACCACGTTACCTAAAGAGATCACATAGTTACCATCGTTATGCATGGTTTTAGGAACCATCCAGTGAGGTACTTCTTTAGAAGTGGTGTCTGAAAGTAAGAAGAAAGTTTTGTCTTCAGTTACAGGGACATTAAGAGGCGCGCCTTCTTCTTTCCAGTTCGGGAAAAGTTCATTGATGGCACGTGGCTCAAGCACAGCACCAGACAAGATATGCGCACCTACTTCAGAGCCTTTTTCAACTACACAAACAGAAAGATCGGGTAAGTTTTTTTCAATCGCTAATTGACGGATCTTAATCGCAGCAGATAGACCTGCAGGTCCTGCACCTACGATGACAACGTCAAACTCCATCGATTCACGTTCGATGTGTTCCATGTAGGACTCCTCAATACTTAAAGGTGGCAACCGTCATATTTAGAAAATTCGGTGCTGCCGTGAGTGTTTTAATCCATAGGCGCAAATATGCTATTGTGCCTTTTATCGTTTGGGCTAGTATAGTTTTAAACCATGATCTAGCCAATTGGCTGAGTCGTAACATTTTTTCGTCAGCAAGGCATAAACTATGGTAAATCAAAATAATTCACCATCGGATATGGGAAAAATACCGTTATCTGATGATAAAAACTTAATGAACATTGCACAATACTTAAAAGATGTACAGCAAAGTCACAAAAGGTCAATTCCACCTTTAGAGCAGTGGCATCCAAAGCATTGCGGCAAAATGGATTTGACGGTGAAATCCAATGGAGAATGGTGGCACGAAGGTCAATTAATTAAGCGCCAAGCTCTATTGGATCTGTTTACCAAAGTCCTATGGAAAGAAGAAGGCAAATTCTACCTGAAAACCCCTGTAGAACAAATTGAAATCGAAGTTGAAGATGAACCTTTATTAGTCAATCAGGTAGATCAGGTCGAAATTTCAGGTGGGCAGTTTTTACAACTGACAACGACCAATCAAGATGTGATTTTGGTTGATGCAGAACATCCAATTTTTATGCGTGAATATGCGGGGGAATTACGCCCTTATGTGCATGTCCGTTTTGGAATTAACGCGCTGATTCAACGTCAGGCTTTCTATCATTTGGTGAACTATGGAACACTGATTGAAAATGACAAAGGTGAAACTATTTTAGAGCTAAAAAGTGGTAATTTGCTCTTGCAATTAGGCACTTGAGGTTTAAGCTTTAGGGAGTGAAATTTTCTGACATTTCAGTACAGCTATGACCGCCATACAACCTTTATTTTCTGAACTAGAACCTATGCCTAAAGCATCAGCAGATGCCCCAATTGGTATTTTTGATTCGGGAATTGGAGGAATGTCAGTTGCAGCAGAAATTGCCAAATATTTGCCCAATGAACGTATTGTGTATTATGCCGATACTGCCTACGTTCCTTATGGTCCGCGTTCTGATGAAGAAATTAGGGAGCTGACTGCGCGTGCTGTTGATTGGCTATATCGTCAAGGTTGTAAAATTGCAGTCGTCGCATGTAATACTGCCTCAGCATTTAGTCTCGATCATTTACGTGAGCATTATGGTGAACACTTTCCAATTGTTGGATTGGTTCCAGCATTAAAACCTGCCGTATTACAGACACGTTCTAAAGTGGTTGCTGTCTTGGCAACGCCTGCTACTTTTCGCGGCCAGCTTATTAAAGATGTAGTCGCGAAGTTTGCTGTTCCAGCAGGCGTTAAGGTGATGACTTTAACTAGCCTTGAACTTGTTCCCTGTGTAGAGGCAGGTCAGCAAATGGGTGAGGCATGTTTAAAGGCATTAAAAGAAGTTTTACAGCCCGCCGTTGAGCAAGGTGCCGACTATTTAGTGCTCGGTTGCACGCATTATCCTTTCTTAAATCAAGCAATTCATCATCTTTTTGATAACCAATTCACACTGGTTGATTCTGGATTGGCAGTTGCCCGACAAACAGCCCGTATTTTGATAAAAAATGAGTTATTATGTGACCAAATAGGTCAGAATGTTGCACGTATTGAATGTTATGTCAGCGGTAATAATGCTGAGGCACTGCAACCTGTTTTACAACATATGATTCCACAAGAGTTAACTTGGACACTTCATAATCTGAACTGATCTTTTAGCATCATTTAGAAAGCAGTGTTTTTTAGATTTATTATTTTATTTGGGGCGGTTCATGATCTTGGCTGATATTAAGTCAGGGATAGATCATGGAGCGAAAGGGTATTGTTATGCTCGATACACGCTATCAGATCTTTATTTCAACGTCAGGTCGAGAGATGCAACCTGAACGTATAGTTCTCTCTCAAACTTTAGTCAGTATGGGTTTTTTTGCTTGGGGATTAGAACATCGAACCCCCCTAACAACTACACTTGCACGTCGACAGATTGATGAATGTGATTATGTCGTTTTGCTGCTAGGTAGTCAGTATGGAGAGCAGTCAATTTCTGGTGTGAGTTATTTATCTTTAGAATATGAATATGCATTAAGTCAGGCTAAACCCATTATTGTGTTCATGCATGAGCAGCCCGAAAACCGTGAAATACATTTACAAGAAACACATCCACAGTTGAAAGATAAATTTTTCGCATTTAGAAAAAAGTTATTACTTGATGTGAATCATATTTTTTACTTTAAAACTCCACGTGAACTAGAGTTGGCTGTCCGTTTAAATATGCCTTTAATGATTGAGCAACATATGGGCCAAGGCTGGATTCCTGCTCATCAAACTCATCAGTTAGAAGATGAAATTAGACTATTAAGAAGTAAAATTTCCCAGTTAGAACAGCAGTTAGCAGAATCATCACCGCAGGAAAAAGAGGTTGCTCCACAAGATATTTTTGCATTTGAATATCAGATTCAAGCTTTTCAAGATGGCAACTTTAAAGAGCTTAAACGACAAAGACAAATGACTTGGTCGCAGTTGTTAAGCATATTGGCAAAGCGTTTTGAAACAGCAATGCCAGAAGAGAATTTTGGGATATGCTTAAATGAATATTTAAATCAGGCTGGTCTAGAAGATGCTCGTCAGGAGTTACCTCGCGCTCATGCTGTTGCCTGCGCTCAGATTAACCATAAAGCGCTATTTCGGATTAAAAAACAAATGCAGTCACAGGGCTGGATTGTTCCAACCCAAACTGAAAAATCATATAGCTTATGGAAGTTGACGACTAAAGCTCAAAAAATATTGCTTAGTTATAAATGGAATCATCGGGGTATTCGATTAAAAGCTTAGGGCGATTCAATTTATATATGACAATAAAAGCTGTTACATTAGTGATATAAGATGAATTGAAAGGCATTTACACATGTCGTTTGAACAAAAACCGAAAGTCACAGTCATTTTAGCGAATTTAGGCACACCGGATGAAGCCACTGTTCCGGCGGTACGCCGTTTTTTAAAGCAGTTTTTATCTGATTCACGCGTGATTGAAATACCGAAATTTATTTGGTGGATTATTTTAAATCTGTTTGTGTTACCTTTTCGCCCAAAGAGGGTAGCACATGCCTATGCTTCGGTATGGTCAACAGATTCACCAATGCGTGAAATTGTGTTTGAGCAAACTCAACGTATTCAGGCTTATTTGCAGCGAGAAAATAATCAGTTTGATTTAACCGTGATACCGGCGATGACCTATGGTAATCCGGGTATTGATGCAGTTTTAGAAAAATTGGCGACTAACCCGCAAGAGCATGTCATTTTATTGCCTTTATTTCCTCAATATTCCGCAACGTCTACAGCGCCGTTATATGATGCATTTGCCAAGTGGATTCCAGCTCAGCGGAACTTGCCGGGTTTAACGATTATTAAAGATTATTATCAACATCCAATGTTTATTCAGGCATTAGCAGAAAGTGTTTTAGCCTACCAAGAGCAGCATGGTAAACCTGAAAAACTATTGATGTCTTTTCATGGGATTCCACAGCCGTATGCAGATAAAGGCGACCCTTATGCAGATCGTTGTCGTATTACAGCAAAGTTAGTCGCTGAAGCTTTACATTTAAAAGATGTTGAATGGGCAATTAGCTTCCAGTCACGTTTTGGAAAACAAGAATGGGTTAAACCTTATACAGACCAGCTTTTACAAGATTGGGCGAAGCAAGGCGTTAAGTCAGTACAGGTATTAAGCCCAGCTTTTTCTGCTGATTGCTTGGAAACTCTTGAAGAGTTAGCTATTCAAAACGCTGAGTTATTTCAAGAGGCGGGCGGTGGTAGCTATGCTTACATTCCTGCTTTAAATAGCGATCAAGCTCATATTGATTTGCTTGCAGGATTAGTTCAGGCTAATCTTGATGCCCTTACCTATACCTTAGCCCACCGTTAATTGTGTTTTAGCCAGAGGTTCTTATGCTGCAAGTCAAAATTGTTCCAGTTACTGCATTTGCCCAAAATTGCTCTCTTCTTTGGGACAGTGAAACAAAAGAAGCAGTTTTGATTGATGCTGGTGGTGATGCTGCTGTTTTAAAAAATGAAGTTGAAGCGTTGGGTTTAAAGGTGAAGGCTCTTTGGCTCACTCATGGGCATTTGGATCATGCAGGAGCGGTGGGTGAGCTTGCCAAAGAATGGAACGTTCCAGTTATT
Source organism: Acinetobacter sp. 12966 (assembly GCF_031196995.1). Classification (NCBI taxonomy): domain Bacteria; kingdom Pseudomonadati; phylum Pseudomonadota; class Gammaproteobacteria; order Moraxellales; family Moraxellaceae; genus Acinetobacter; species Acinetobacter sp. 12966. Next base: position 185,762 of record NZ_JAVIMC010000071.1, on the reverse strand, counting down.
GGGCCACATAAAGAAGATCAGTTTTGGCTAGATATGATTCAGGAAGTTTCAGCACGTTATGGTTTTCCAATTCCACAGCCTGTAAAAGTCGATCAATGGCTTGAAGGTGGCGAAGTGCTAAAACTTGGCGAAGATGAGTTTGAGGTACGTTTTGCTCCCGGTCATACGCCAGGACATGTTATTTTTTATAATAAAAACCATGGATTGCTGTGGACAGGTGATGTCTTGTTTAAAGGCTCAATTGGCAGAACAGATTTCCCGCGTGGTAATCACGATCAGTTGATTGAATCGATTAAACGAGAATGTTTTAGTCTGCCAGATGATACTCAGTTTATTTCTGGACATGGTCCGATGAGTACCATTGGCTATGAAAAACAATTTAACCCTTTTGTTGCAGGTAAAGCGGGTTAATCCTCGTAATCATCTTCATTTTGACTACCCTTGTCATGCTGAGGCGCATCTTGGGTAGGCAGTTTATATTCATCATTCGCCCAAGCGCCTAAATCGATTAATTTACAGCGCTCTGAACAAAACGGACGAAATTCATTACCTTCCCAAACACTTGGTTCACCACAACGTGGGCAGGGGAATGTACGTGGCATAAAGCGATATCCTCAAAGTGAAGAGAAATAGATTAGGCAAAAGTCAGGTGACTTGTTAGACTTATGCCGATTTTTATTTAGTTTGATGTGATTATGCAGATTCGTCAATTTCAAGCACAACGTATGCAAGCGCCTCGCGATTTTACCCCAATTGAAAATACCCCAATTTGTGTAGAAATTGGAGCGGGCAAGGGTAAACATGCTTTGCTTTTTAGCGGGCAACAGCCGCAGCACACATTGTATGCAATTGAACGAACCCGAGAAAAATTCTTGGCAATGCAAAAACAGCATGGTCTGGAACCAAGAGATAATTTAATCCCTGTACATGCAGATGCTTTGCCTTGGGTGGTACATGCATTACATCCTGCTCAAGTTGAACATTTCTTTATTCTCTATCCAAACCCAGAACCCCATAATCCAGCACAGCGCTGGTTGAATATGCCATTTTTTGAGTTCTTAATTTCTCGCCTGCAAACAGGTGGAACCATTACTTTGGCAAGTAATATTCCTGAATATATTGAAGAAGCTGAACAACAATTAATTAATGTCTGGAAGCTGCCTTACCAAAAAGAAAAAATTGCTCAAACATCTGCACGTACTCATTTTGAAATTAAGTATTTAGAACGTGGAGAACTTTGCCAACAGCTTGTGATTACTAAACCTGAAGGTTACAGCACACGTTTTGATGAGTTTGCCCCATTACAAGGTCAAGAACATGGCGAATAAGCGGGTTGCCATTATTGGTGCGGGGCCGGCTGGTTTAATGGCAGCTGAGGTACTGAGCCAATATGCTTATGAGATTGATGTATACGAGCAAAAGCCTTCAGCGGCACGTAAGTTTCTGATGGCAGGTAAAACTGGGTTAAACATCTCGCACGCCGAACCTTTAGCACAATTCATTGAACGTTATGATCATGCAGAATGGCTCAAACCGTGGGTTGAAAAATGGGATGCGGGCTGGATTCAAAATTGGATGAAAAGTCTGGGAATTGAGTCTTACGTTGGTACTTCAGGGCGTATTTTCCCTGTCGAAATGAAAGCAGCACCTCTATTACGTGCTTGGCTAAAACGTTTGGCAGAACAGCAAGTTAAATTCTTTTATCGACATCGTTGTATTAATTTACAAGATACAACGGTGACTTTAGAAAACCAAAATAATCAAAGCACTGAAACTTTTACCCAGCAATACGATGCGGTTGTATTGGCTTGTGGAGCTGTGTCGTGGTCACAATTAGGTAGTGATGGTGCATGGCAGCAATGGATGGATCAATCCAGTATTGAACCTTTTCAAGCAAGTAATGCAGGGGTGTTGCACACTTGGTCAGCTTTTATGGAAGGCTGTTTTGGTGAACCTTTAAAGCGTATCAATGCATGGGTTGAACCTAGCCAGATTACACATGGTGATATTGTGATTACTCACTATGGTTTAGAAAGTGGTGTCATTTATAAACTAGGACGTGCTTTACGAGAGCATCAAAAACAAGGAAAAAGTTTAAATCTATTTTTGGATTTATTGCCTGATGTAGAGTTATCACAGTTAGTTAAAAAATTACAGGCTAGCAAAAAACAATCGCTCACCAATATCTGGCGTAAAGCAGGCTTAGACACAGCTAAAATTAACTTAATTCGAGAAGTGGTTGATAAAGCACTATGGAGTCAACCAGAGGCTATGGCTCAGCAAATTAAAGCACTTCAAATTAAGCTAGATGGCTTTAGACCTATTGAGGAAGCAATTAGCTGTGCTGGTGGTGTTAAGCAAGGTGCATTAACTGAAAGCCTAGAGCTTAGACAAAACTCAGGTGTTTTTTGCTGTGGTGAAATGCTGGACTGGGATGCTCCTACAGGTGGATATTTGCTTACTGCATGCTTTGCTACAGGGCGCGCGGCTGGTGAAGGTGTGCATTCATTTTTAGAAAAATAACAGAATAATTTGGTGCTATGTTTGATATGTGAAAAGTGTTATTTTTGAGCGATCAATAATAATAGGATTTACGAGAACATGTCTCAAGCATCACAAGTTTATCAAGGAAGTTGTTTATGTCAGGGTATTCGCTATGAAATTAAGGGCGATATCGGAGATATTATTCAATGCCATTGTCAACGCTGCAGAAAATCCAATGGAACAGCATTTGCCACGAATGCTCCTGTTAAAAGTACAGATTTTAAAATTACCCAAGGTGAAGATCTCGTCAAAAAATTTGCTGTGAACGGGGTGTATCGCTGGTTTTGTAGCGAATGTGGTTCACCTTTAATTAGCTCGCGTGATGCTCAGCCTGAATTATACCGCTTAAGAATTGGGACACTTGATACACCACTAGACCAAAAGCCGACAATGCATATTTTTGCTGCTTCTAAGGCAGAATGGGAATGTATTCAGGATGATTTACCACAATTTGCTGAACGCCCATGATTTTAAAAAGTATGTTTAAATCAAATTCAAAATGATCTAATATACTTTAAACAGGGAGATGGCATTCCTCCCTTGAAAAACCGCCGTATTGGCTAATGATGCCTACGTTACCCTCATGTATTTATATCGCTGGGTACGTAGGTTATTGCGTACCTTGTTTATTTTTGGAGTACGCTGTGTCATATTTCCCTTCATTATTTTTTGCTCTTTTAGCGTCTATCTAAAGGGGTGGTCCTATGTATTATCCTTTACTTTCAATTGCTTTAGGCTCAGTTCTAGGGGCATGGCTACGTTGGTTTTTAGGTTTAAAACTTAACCCGATTTACCCGCAAATTCCACTCGGTACTGTCACTGTTAATTTGGTCGGTGGTTTTATTATTGGTTTTGCAATTGCCTATTTTGCTCAAAGTGATTTAAGTCCTAACTATAAGCTTTTTGTAATTACTGGTTTTTGTGGTGCTTTAACCACATTTTCAACGTTCTCGATTGAAATCGTCACTTTATTACAAAGTGGTAAGTTAGGAATGGCGATGTTGGGGATCTCCATTCATTTAATTGGATCGTTAATTTTTACGTGTTTGGGGTTGGCGGCTTATCATTGGGTAGCGGGGCATTGAGTTTTTATATTTAAGAATTGACCATGATTTTAAGTTGTGAGAGCTCATCGAAGTTGAGTGTTGGGTAGAATTTTCACGACGGAGTCTTATCGTTGAGTTATCTAATGGAAGCAGCTAATTAAGTTACTTTGGTTGTGCCCAAAGTAACCAAAGGCATCTGTCATTCGCAGAACCTGTTCACTGAATCCATTTATCTTATGCTTTGCAAAAACGATCTTTTATTGAAACCACGCAGGCTGCGAATGACGTTATCGCGTATCGAATGTAAGAGGCTAGTAAAATAATTAAGAAAAATAAGGCATTTACTATCGTGACAGACGGCATGGATGCCGTCGTTTCGCTGTGCTACATGGATGTAGCATCAGCGCAACAAAGGATTTTTGTTACTTTTCATCCTTGAAAAGTAAGCTTAGCCTATACAATCCATCATTTGGATATCACTTCCATTTAAGGCAGTGCTCATAATAAAAATTAAGTCGTTTCTATTATTTATTTAAATCTATTACTTTTCAGTTAAAGCCTGACCTTCAAACTTCACACCATCCCAACCATTTTGCATAAACTGACGAATATTTTGATGATCAGTTCCTTCTGGTGTAGCCAATACAGATGCGTAGTGTTCTGCAAATAAACTTAAAGTTTGTGCTTGGTCTAAACCTTGTAACTTGGCAAAAGAGAAAACTTTTGCACTGCCTTGATTTTCAGTAGCAGCGTTATGCTGTGCACCATTTTGAAAAGCCGTTGGAGTATGTTGGTAACGTGCTTCAATATGAGCTAAAACGTCTGAAAATTTTGCTGTGCCTGCTTGTAATTGGGCAAGTAACTCTTGTGCCATAATCTTAAACTTCCTATCAAATGGGGCTTAAGCATAGCATTGAATACATGCTTTGAAAGCTTGGCAATTATAAAAATCGAGGAGTTATTGAAAAAATCAGAAGAGTTTTTAGACAACTTGTGGATAAGTTTTCTTTTATACACAGTTTAGAAATGATCGAAAAAATACACATAAAAAAAGAAGCCTAAGTGGAGGAGATAGTCTTAGGCTTCGAATGATTTAAGTGTATTGGTCGAATCTTAACGTAAGATTAACTCTTACGATTAAAGCGAGCGAAGCGTTTATTGAAGCTTGCTACACGGCCTTCGTTACTTGCTTGACGTACTTCACCTGTGTAGAAAGGGTGTGAGGCACTTGAAATATCAAGAGTCACATAAGGATAAACTTTCCCTTGATATTCTTTGGTTTGTTTAGACTGAAGAGTACTACCAATTAAGAAGTACACGTCTGCATTGGTGTCATGAAATAACACTTGTTGATAAGCAGGATGAATATCTTTACGCATGAGAGATTGTCCTAAATTATTTTTGATTAAAGAAATGTTATAACATAACGTTTATAAAGTCAATGTAACCTCTAAAAGGCTACATTGATCAGTAAATTAAGTTAGTTAGAAGGCGGTACAAGTTCTTCAAATAGATCGTTTAGATTGTCATGAACTTTTAAGTGAATTAGGTTCCAGTAATGTCCTGAAATGGTTCTGTTGACCATTAAAGTATCTGGTGATGGTTTAAAGACATCCCAATACTTCAAAGATTTTTTCACAAGTAACATGCCATCATGATGTGATGAGTTTTCTGCAAAATCATAAGTGGTGGTAAGCGGGCGTAATAATACTTCAATCCAGAGTTTATATAGATCACTCGGGAATTTGCCTTTTTCAGCCAATGAATGTAGTTCAAATAATTCTGTTTCGATCAAATCGATATTTTCATGGCGAGCTGCATTTACTAAGCGTTTAAAGTGCTGCACGATTTCATTTGAAAGCGTTTTAACACTGCCATAGTCATAAATAATGACACTGCCATCTTGGCGGAAAGCAAAGTTACCCGGATGAGGATCACAGTGAAAGCGTTTTAAAAAGAACATTTCCTGACCTAAAGCACGAATCAAGCGACGTCCAATGGTATTTCGAATTTCGATTGGCCAAGCGCTGGCAGTTTCAATGCTGTCACCTTGTTCGAGACTCAAGGTTAAAATACGTCTTGAAGAGTAATCTTTATAAACGGTCGGGATGATAATTTTGTCATCTAATTGGCTATGGAATGTTTTGAAAACCTCAAGATTTTGAGCTTCAATTTCATAATTGAGTTCTGCTGAAAGGCTATCCTGAATTTCTGCAAAAAGCTGATCCTGCAACTTTTTATCAATTTTAAGTACGCCCATTAAGCGAAGGGCTAAACGTACTTGTTTTAAGTCACTTTCACAGGCTTCATCAACACCCGGATATTGCACTTTAACCACGACTTGTTCGCCACTAGGCAAAGTAGCTTTGTGAACTTGTCCAATCGATGCAGCAGCAAAAGGTTCACTATCAAAAGATTTAAAAGCCACATTAAGCGGTTTCCCAAGTTCTCGTTCAATTTGCTGTTGAATCGCAGCAAAAGGCATGGCTGGCGCTTGGCGTTGTAGCTTTGAAATTGCTTTAGCGACTTCTGGTGGGAAGATATCTTTATATTGCGAAGCAATTTGCCCGACTTTCATGACGGCACCTTTCATTTCTCCTAAGGTGTCGGCAATTTGCAAACCAATATCCTGAAATAATTTGGTTTTTGAAGCCAGCTTTTGCTCTTCATCTGCTGTCAAGTTTCGAATCGAGTTAGAAACGGTTTTCGTTGCAATGCTCGCGGTCATTCCTGCAAGTTTCATAAAACGTTTGCCTGGTGAACTTGCATTCTTTGCCATATCTTCGATACCTCATTGACTACAACATAATATTGCCTAGTTTTGATCATAGGTGACAAACCTTAAAAAGCCTATATGAAATTGTTTATCTCATGTAAGAAAATTTTCGAAAAACAGAATGTTATTTTTATAGTAAAAAATATGAAAAGCTTGTGAAAATCCATTTCATAAACAAAGCTTTAATATCTATAAAGTGCCTGTTTTTTTGGTGGTAATGTGAATGACAGGTTAAATAAAAATAGAGATAACAAAAGTTATGACAAGTTTAAGTTCGGCCCATGGGCGGTCTCAGGCGGTTCCTTTATCTGTGTTTGAGCAGTCAAAAGATGCGCATATTATTCGCTCCGATGAAGAGGCAATCCAGATTGCCAAACAACTTGCCCAAGAGTTTGCACAAGAGGCATCAGAGCGAGACAGAGAGTGCCGTTTACCTTTAAATGAAATTCAACAGTTCTCACAAAGTGGCTTATGGGCCATTACAGTTCCTAAGCAGTTTGGTGGTGCACAAGTCAAATATCGAACCTTGGCTGAGGTCATCAAAACAATTGCGAGTGTTGATCCATCCCTTGCGCAGCTTCCTCAAAATCATTTGGCTTTTATTGAACATTTACGTCTTGATGCAGACCCAGAACAACAACAGTTTTTCTTTAATTTAGTGTTGAGAGGTATTCGTTTTGGAAATGCTTTTTCGGAAAAACATAGTAAAACGGTTGCAGACCTCACTACAACATTACGAAAGACCGAGCACGGTTATGAAATTAATGGCAAGAAGTTCTTTGCAACTGGTGCCTTACTAGCACATTGGATTCCGATTGTCGCTGTAAATGAACAGGGACAGCCTTACGCAGCGCTAGTTCCTCGGGAAACTTCAGGAGTTAATATTATTAATGATTGGTCTGGTTTTGGGCAACGAACTACGGCCAGTGGAACCGTTGAACTTAATCAAGTTCCAGTACGTGAAGAATATCTAATCCCGATTTATCAGGCTTTCAAACGTCCTACTCCAGCAGGTGCAATTTCACAAGTTATTCAAGCTGCTGTTGATGCTGGTATTGCACGTGGCGCAATTGAAGAAACAATCCACTATGTCAAAAATCATAGCCGTGCATGGGTCGATTCAGGTTTGGAAAAAGCGAGCGATGATCCCTATACGATTGCAAACATTGGTGATTTAAAAATAAAACTTCGTGCAGCAGAAGCAGTATTAGATTTAGCAGGAGATGCGATTGATCAAGCGATTGCCGACACGACAGAAGAGCATGTAAACCAAGCGACATTATTAGTTGCTGAAGCAAAAGTACTCACTACAGAAGTTGCGATTTTAGCAGCGAATAAGCTTTTTGAGTTGTCTGGAACACGATCGACCTTGTCGGAGCTTAATCTTGACCGTCATTGGCGTAATGCTCGCACTCACACCTTGCATGATCCAGTGCGTTGGAAATATCACATTGTCGGTAATTACTACCTCAATGGCATCCATCCACCGCGTCATGCATGGAGCTAAAGTGCAGAAAAAATAAGATTAGGAGAATAAAGATGACGATTACGCAAATTGAATTAGAAGAATTGTCTGTCGGCGCCGATTATGAAAAGGTCGCAAGTAGATTTCGCCCAGTTTTTGAAAAAATTGCCCAAGGTGCAATTCAACGAGAAAAAGAACGAATCTTGCCTTTTGAACCGATTCAGTGGTTAAAAGAACTCAAGTTAGGTGCGGTACGTGTACCTGTTAAATATGGTGGAGATGGGGTGTCATTGCCACAACTTTTCCAGCTTTTAGCAGAACTGGCGCAAGCGGACTCGAATATTGTGCAAGCTTTGCGTGGGCACTTTGCTTTTGTTGAAGACCGTTTAGTTGCGCATAAAGAGCATTCGCAGGAGGTTTGGTTTCAGCGTTTTGTACAGGGTGATTTAGTTGGGAATGCATGGACCGAAGTTGGAAATGTGCAAATCGGTGATGTCGTTACACGAGTAACCAAAGATGCTTCGGGTAACTTGGTGGTAAATGGAGAAAAATACTATTCAACCGGAAGTATCTTTGCAGACTGGATCGATTTATTTGCTTACGATGAAGTGAATGACCGTCATGTGATCGCTGCTATTTATCGCCATGAAGCTGGGGTAAGTGTGATTGATGATTGGGATGGCTTTGGTCAAAAGACAACGGGCAGCGGTACTTTAAAAGTACATCAGGTGCATTTGCCAGCCTCGCACCTTATTCCATTTGACCAACGTTTTAAATATCAAACTGCTTTTTATCAGGTTGTCCACCTTGCAACCCTAACAGGGATCGCGCATGCCGCGGTCGAAACTTTTAGTCAAGAAATAAGGGCGCGAAAGCGTATTTTTAGTCATGGTAATGGTGACCTTGTTCGTCACGATCCACAAGTTTTACAGGTGGTGGGTAAAGCCTCTGCTCAAGCTTATGGAAGTCTAGCAATTACGATTAAAACAGCTGAAGCATTACAAAAGGCTTATGAAAGCCACTTTAGTGAGTTAGAGGTGAAAGAACATCAGTTTAACGTAGATGCAGAGCTTGAGTCGGCGCAAGGACAGGTGGTGATTTCTAATTTAGTACTCGATTTAACCAGCCAATTATTTAATGCTTTAGGTGCATCGGCAAGTAGTCAGGTCAAACAACTCGACCGTTTCTGGCGTAACGCACGCACGGTATCTTCGCATAATCCACTTATTTATAAAGAAAAGGTGATTGGAGATTGGGAAGTAAACCGTACCGATTTACCTTTTGTCTGGCAAATTGGGGCAAGCCCGCGAGCCAAGTCTGCATAAAATAAAAAAGCCGATGTTTCATCGGCTTTTTTGTTAGGTCTGGCTTAAACGTTTGGTATTTAAATAAAGCCGTGAGAGTAATAAAACACAAGCAATGCTTAAACCAATAATCAAACCTAGCCACACACCAGCCACGCCCCAATGGGTATAACGTGCTAAATAAAGCCCGATAGGGAACGCGATCACCCAATATGCCATAAGCGTAATCCACATCGGTGCTTGCGTATCTTGCATCCCTCTTAAACAGCCTGCGGCACTCACTTGCAATGCATCCATCAATTGATAACCCATTGCAAACCAGAGTAAATACATGGCAACAGGAACAACGTCTATGTCTTGAGTATAAACCGATACAATTTGTTCACGACCTAGAGCAATAAAAGACATGGTCAATAAGGCAAAAAATATTGCTGTGCTCAGACCAATTTTTTGGACTTGGTACATCGAAGCCCAGTTCTTTTCACCATAATAGGTTCCCACACGAATGGTTAAGGCAATCGCAAGTGAAAGCGGAATCATAAACAGCACTGAGGTGACTGAAATTGCGACTTGATGCGCTGCAATAAACACTTCACCAAGCGGGCTAAGCACTAATGCGCCAGTACTAAAAATACTGACTTCAAAGAACACAGCTAAACCGATGGGTAGGCCAAGCTGTAAAATTCTTTTTACCCAAGTCAGGTTAATTTTATCGAATCTGCTAAAAATAGACGTGTTTCGATAAGCCGAAGCTTTGTAAATATAGCCAGCTAATGTAATTAGCATGAGCCACTGTAAAATGGAGGTTGCAAAGCCACAGCCTGCGCTACCCAAGGCAGGAATTGGTCCTAAGCCATACATAAAGATCATGTTTAGAGGGATTAAAACCACTAACGCCAGTAAGCTAATGACCGTTACAGGACGTGGATGGCCTAAAGCCTCAGAATAACCGCGTAGGGCTGCGTACATGGTCACAGCTGGCATACCTAAACCAATCGCATGTAAAAACAAACTTGCTTTAGGCTGTAGGCTCTCTGGTACGCCAAACACATGCAAGAAAAACGGCATAAGCTGCAAAATGAGCATAGCCATTACGCCTAAAATGATGGCGACCCATAAGGATTGACGGACAATGACAGGAATTTGTTCTGTATTTCTTGCGCCCTTTGCTTCAGCGACCAAAGGCGTAGTTGCAATCATAATGCCACTGAACAGAAGCATGACTGGGATCCATAAACCGACCCCTACCGCAATTGCTGCTAAATCGGTTGCAGATAAATGCCCAGCCATAATAGTGTCAATTAACCCAAATCCCGCTTGAGCAAACTGGGTAATTAAAATCGGTAGCATTAAGTGGAAGAGTTGTTTTAATTCAGACCGAAAAGATGTGACATTCGACACAAAAGGTACTCTTTTTAAATATAAAAATGAAGCTAACGTTGCAAAGTGAGTAACACACCGACAAAGATGATCACGCCACCAAGAAACCGTTGCCATGTAACAGGTGTCTTTTCTGTACCTAACCAACCAAAATGGTCAAGCAACATAGAAATGACCAATTGCCCAAAAACGACTAGACCTGTAAAGGTTAAAAAACCAAGTTTAGGTGCAGTATAAATGCTCATGCTAATTGCATAAACCCCAAGGAATCCTCCTGTCCAAAGAAGCCATGGAATATTTGTTATTTCACTTAAAGAGGGCTTTTCGGCACTTTGGAAGAAAACCATAACTGCTAAAACAATAGTACCTATGAAAAATGATAATAAAGCTGCCTGCAAGGGTGAGTGTAGTTGCTCGCGCAGTTGAGCATTGATTGCAGTCTGAAAAGCCATGGCAACACCGATTCCCATAGCTAGAGGTAAGATCAGGAAAAGTTGACTAGAGAATTTCATCATTTTTATCAATATTTAAGTATGTTTAAAAACAGTCTAAAGCAATTAAGGTATGTTTTCATAAGCCCATTGATGCAGTCATGTTAAAATAGAAATATTGTGTAAATTGGACCTGCTCCTTGGCCGTATTAAACCCTGCTTCTGTTCCTTTATCTTTATATATTCATATGCCTTGGTGCGTGCGTAAATGTCCATATTGTGACTTTAACTCGCATGCCGTACCAGATGGAGCGTTTTCGGCAGAACTCGAGCAAACCTATTTAAAAGCATTGGTGGCCGACTTTGAAACTCAAGTTGAGATGGCTCAGGGACGTTCAATTCATAGTGTATTTATTGGTGGTGGAACGCCTTCACTTATTTCTGCTAAAGGCTATGCATGGCTGTTTGAACAGCTTAAGTCATTGCTCAAATTTGAAGATGGCTGTGAAATCACCCTAGAGGCAAATCCCGGAACACTAGAACATGACCCGTTTGCAGGCTATTTAGACGCAGGTATTAATCGTTTATCGATTGGTGTGCAGACTTTTAATACAGAGCACTTGCAAAAGCTTGGGCGTATTCATTCAGCCAACAATGCTATGGATGCAATTGAGCAGGCACGACAAGCAGGCTTTAAGCGTGTTAATGTCGATTTAATGCATGGCCTACCTGAGCAAACGCTAGAACAAGCGCTGTATGATTTAAAGGTTGCTGTAGAGCATGGCGCGACACATATCAGTTGGTATCAACTGACTATTGAGCCAAACACCGTATTCTTCCGTACTCAACCCGTTTTACCTCAAGATGAAGTGCTAGAAGATATTCAAGAGCAGGGAGAGGCTTATCTAAAAGCCAATGGTTTTATAAATTATGAAGTGTCGGCTTGGCGTAAAGAGCAGCCTTCAGCGCATAATTTAAATTATTGGGAATTTGGTGATTACCTTGCGATTGGTGCAGGGGCACATGGCAAAGTTACACAACCAGATGGTGTGTACCGTTTCCAAAAAACTCGCTTACCGAAAGACTATTTGGCTAAGGTTCCAGCCGAACATTTGCAAATGAAAAAGATTGAGGCAGAAGAGCTACCTTTTGAGTTTATGATGAATGCTTTACGTTTAAATGATGGTGTAGAAGCTGAGCTATATGAGCAGCGCACAGGTTTAAGCCTAGATCACTTAAATGAAGTACTCACTTCACTACGAGCTAGAAAGCTATTGGTAGATGAGCATTGTCGTTTGGCTTGTACTGAGCAGGGGCATATTTTCTTAAATTCGGTACTAGAAGAGTTCTTGTAAAGAAGCAAATTAAAAAGCCGCACATTGAGATGCGGCTTTTTTGATTTTAGCGAGTGGTATAGCCGCCATTTGCAAAAATTGTTTGGCCGGTAATCCACCAACCATCGGTTACCAGAAAGCGAACTAAAGGTTCGATATCTTCAATTTTGGTGAGTCCACCTAAAGCTGAAGCTGACTTATGGTAAGCGACTGCTTCGGCAGATTCCTGACCATAAAAGAAAGGTGTATCCATTGGGCCTGGTGCAACCGCAGTCACGGAAATCTGGCGATCACCAAATTCTTTTGATGCAGCACGTGTGTAATGCTCAACAGGTGCTTTTAAACCTTCATAGGTTGAATAGAGTCCAGTATAGGTTGCAAGAAGCGAAGTCACGATTGAACAGATCTTGCCGCCGTCATTTAAATGACGACCAGCCGATTGAATAAAGAAATAGGCAATTTTTGAGTTGATATCGCTCATGCTATCAAACTCTTGTTCTGTGGTATCTAAAAAAGATTTCTTTAAAACCTTTCCAACGGTATTAATAGCAATATCAATTCCACCAAAATGCTGTTTGGTGTCTAAGAAGAGCTTTTCGATATTATCAATATCCGTTAAGTCTGCCTGAATTAAAACGGCATCTACGCCTAAAGCTGTTACATCTGCGAGCGTCTGCTCTGCATCTGCCTGAGTTTCCGAACTATTGTAGTGAATCGCGATTTTTGCGCCTTGTTCTGCAAATTTACGGCTAATGAGTCCACCTAAGTTTTTTGCTCCGCCTGTAATCAATACAACTTTATCTTTAAGAGTATGAGTTGCCATGATGGTTGTTCCTATGATGACTTGTTCTAATGTATTTTTAGTCTAGATTGGCGGTAATTTTTGATCAATTATGCTAGTTTGGTTTAACTATTCAGAAAATACGAACAATTAAATGGATCGGTTGCAGCAGTTTTTTATTTTTACAGAAGTTGCTAAACGACAAAGCTTTAGTGAAGTGGCAAATCAGCTTGATTTACCTCGCTCTACAGTGACGAGTGCAATTCAACAGCTGGAAACTCACTATGGAGTACGCTTATTGCATCGAACTACACGCAAAGTAAGCCTCACTCAGGATGGACAACGAATATTACCCGAATGTCAAAATCTATTATTTGATTATGAACAGCTCGAACAGCTTATACAGGCACAAAAACAGCATTATCGTGGCACGCTAAAAATTTCAATGCCCAGCCGAATCGTACATCAAGTGATTATTCCTGAACTTCCCGATTTCTATAGGCGTTATCCAGATATCCATTTACAACTTCATAGCTCTGATGACATTACTGACTTAATCGAGAAAGGAATCGATTGTGTTGTTCGGGTGGGGCAGTTAGATAATAGTAGTTTGATCGCGAAGTTCGTTGGGAACTTGATTATGGTGAACTGCGCAAGTCCTGACTATTTAGAACAGTACGGTATTCCTGAACAATTAGAAGATCTATCTCAACACAAACTCATTAACTATGCGGGAGCAGTAGGAGAAAAACAGGGCGTATTCTTATATCAAGATGGAGCTGTGATGATGGATAGTGCTTTAAGCGTAAATAATACGGAAGCCTATATTGCAGCGGCTATTGCAGGTTTGGGAATTATTCAACTTCCATACTACGATGTTCAGGATAAAATTGAGCAGGGAACTTTAGTTGAAGTACTAAGTGCCTATACCGCTCAATCACTTCCACTTAATATTTTATATCCGAATAGAAGTTATATTCCTAAACGTTTAGAAATCTTTATGGAATGGACTAGGGATGTTCTATATAAGAAGTGCATCGTCATCTTTTAGTCATAAAACTAAAATACATTAACAATAAAAAAAGCCTCTCGAACTGAGAGGCTTTTTTAGAATTTGGTGGGTCGTCCGCGACTCGAACGCGGGACCAACGGATTAAAAGTCCGCTGCTCTACCAACTGAGCTAACGACCCAAATAGGTTCAAAACAGATAAGTGGTGGGTCGTCCGCGACTCGAACGCGGGACCAACGGATTAAAAGTCCGCTGCTCTACCAACTGAGCTAACGACCCTGAACAAACATTCAAATATCATTTAAATGTGAAGTGCAAGATAACTAAAAGTTTTCTAACACCACCTTTGTTTTGATGTCGCGTATTTTAGCAAGTTATTCAACTAACACAAGAGGAAATTTAAAAACATTTGCATGATTGCCTATAAAAAGCACGATTTCCTCTTGTTTAGCTAAAAAATGAACTAAAAACGGTATTTATAGGCCTGAATGTTGTCAAAAATTTCAGTTGTGATATCACAGTAACTGCTTGCACCAGGCAATAAAGCGAGTAAACGTTCAGAAGTTTTGCTTGGATTAAACGCATCTTCCTTCAATTTATTCTTTTGGTACTTAAAAGTACCTGTAGTTTCAACTTTAGCTTGTATACGTAAAAACACTGGTACCGCATAAGCAGGTAAGCATTTTTTAAATACAGTCACCATTTCTGTTAAATCAGCGTCATTTAACTCGGCACCATCAGCAAGTGTGATTGCTGCCATACCTGCACGACCATTGGTATTTGGAATTTCTACACCATAAACCACAGCTTCAGCGATCTTGTCATATTCACACACCATGTTTTCAACTTCGGTGGTAGATACATTTTCGCCTTTCCAGCGGAAGGTATCGCCTAAGCGGTCAACAAACTGGGCATGACGGAAACCAATATTGCGGACAAGATCACCTGTGTTGAAATATGAGTCACCTTTTTTGAAGACATCTTGCATAATCACAGATTTATTCTTTTCTGGGTCGGTATAGCCATCAAATGGAGAGCGACTGGTAATTTTGCCTACCAATAAGCCGACTTCACCTGCTTTAACTTTTTTACACCAGCCATTTTTATCGCGTACAGGCTCATTCTTTTCTTTATCAAATTGAATGACTGCATACGGCATAGGGGAGAAGCCTACCGTATTGTCAAAGTTGAAAATATTACTAAAGCCAACGTTACCTTCACTTGAGGCATAAAGCTCAAGAACTTCTTGAACGCCAAAACGTTGTTTGAATTTATCCCAGATGTTTGGACGCATGCCGTTACCAATCATTTTGGTTACACGGTGAGCACGGTCAAGCTCTGTAGTAGGAGCATCCATCAAGTAGCGGCAAAGTTCACCTACATAACCGATTGCAGAGGCATTAAACTTCTGTACATCTTTCCAGAAAGCACTGGTTGAATATTTACGTCGAATGGCAAGGGTAGAGCTTCCTGCAATCACACCACACCAGCAAACAACCACGCCTGTTGCATGATACAGCGGCAAAGTTACATACATCACATCATTTGGACCAAGGTTTAAAATGTGGCCATAAGTGCCATATGCGAGTGTCCAGCGACTATGTTTAAAAATAACTGCTTTTGGTAATCCTGTTGTTCCCGAAGTATAAATATAAAACAGACCATCATTACCATGAACAGAGTGTGTGGTCGATGGATTGAATTTCGGGAATTGATCAATTTCTATTGCAAGATTGGCATAACCTTGAGGTGCTGTTCCGGCATCTTGACGAGTAGTCTGATCTGCAAACCAGTGGAAACGGTCTTTAGGAACATCTAAGTCTTGACGAATTTCATCGATTGCAGCACGGACTTCTTCGCCCGCAATGACTGCAATTGGTTTTACAAGGTTGATACTATGAGCGAGAACTTTACCGACTTGAGATGTATTCACAAGCGCAATAGTTACCCCAATTTTAGCTAAGCCTACAATAGTGGCAATAAGCTCAGAACGGTTCTCAACCATTACGGCAATCACATCACCTTTACGTGCGCCGAGAGATAAATAATAGTGAGAAATCTGGTTAGCCCATTCATTTAAAGCTTCGTATGAGTAACTTTGATCTTCAAATAATAAAGCAATACCTTTCGGATTCCGCTTAACAGCTTTCTCAAAAGCTACACCTAATCCAGTTGGTGTATTTGCTGTTCTTAAATAAGCCTGTTTAAGACCATTCAGGATATGGGGCACTTTGGGAATGAAGCTAGGAAGTCTGGTGGCAACATCCCCAAGCGTAATGATATCGGTCTGTGTTGTCTGGCTCATATCAATCCTATTTATTTTTCGATCAATCCAAAAAGGTTGTGTTGGCAAAAGTACAGTATTTTCATGGTTCACCATGCTTTTAAAACTTTTCTTCTAGTGCAATCAACCTAATTGGCTAAAAATAACAAAAAAAACCTAGTCATCGAAATGACTAGGTTTGTTTAAATTAGCTGCAATTGAGCAAATGATTTACTCAGCTACAGGATTTGCTTTCTTTGGTGGACGACCGCGAGGGCGACGAGGACGACTTGGTTTGTCCTTATCAGCTTTAGAATCTTCTGATTCACTCTCGGCAGGAGCTTCAGTTGGCTCTACAGCTTGTTCTGTAGCTGCTTTGGTTTTTGCAGCTGCTTTAGGCTGTTTTGCAGCTGGAGCTTCAACTACAGTTTCAGTTGGTGTTTCTACGCTAGCTGCTACTTCAGTTTCCTGATCAAGCTCAAGCGGTTGCTGTTTTGATTCAGCAGGTACTTGTGCTTCAGCAGTAGAAACAACAACAGTTTGTTCTACAGACTCAGCTACAGGTGCAGCTTCTTCTGTTGCAGAATGTTGTTGTTTGACTTGCTCAAAAGCTTGTTCAGCAGCAAGTTTCGCTAGACGACGACGTTCACGTGGATCATTAGCAACACGTGGTGTCGCTTCTTTTGGTGGCGTCAACGCAAGTACTGGTGCAGGTTCTGCTTCTTGTGAAGGCTTGTTGCTTGGAAGCTCAGCATCACGAGTAACAGGCTTTTTGTCTTCAGCTTCCGCTGGAACTTCAGTTACTAGAGTACTTGCATATTGCTCTGCAAATTTCTGCAATGCACGATTGAATGTTGGAACTAAACCAAACTGTTCAATCAATACTGTGCAGTCTTCACCGTAAACATGACGAATCAAGCTACCAATTGTATATTGCGCCAACGTTGGAATTTGCGATGGGGCAATTGATGGTGCAGCAGCTTTAGCACGTTTTGCATTGCGTTGTTCACGGCGACGCATACGAGGATCATTACTTGCACGCTGAATTTGCGGTTGAGTTTTTTCAGCCTTTGGTTGAGGAGCTTCTGCTTCAGCAGTTACTGTCTCTTCCACTGCCACAACTGGTGCTGGAGCTGGTTCTTGAGTAGCTTCAACAACAGGTGCTTTTTCAGTACGTTCAACAGGTTGCTCAGGCGTTAAAGCAATAATTTCGCTTTGTGCTTGATCAACATTGATGACTAAGGCTGTATTCATGACTTCATGCTGTGGAGCATCAATCAAATCAACCTTAATTTGTTTTTCATCAACAACTGCTGGTGCCGGCGTATTTTGATTTTCATTTAATACGCTTGGATCGCGGTGGCGATTCGGGCGGTTTGGACGTTGTTGATTATTACGATCACGACGTGGTACAGCATGTTCAGCTTGTTGCCCATCATTTTGATGTTGCGCATGCGGCTGATCTTGTTGCTGACGCTTTTGTTGACGTTTTAATTCACGCTGCTCTTGGCGTGATAACTGTACAACCTCTTCATGAACCTGTTGTTGCTGTGATTCTTGATTGTGGTGATGTTGATGTTGTTCACGTTGCTCTTTGTGCTTACGTTTTTTGTTGTTTGGACGTTGCTGTTGTACTTTATCGTCTTTTTCAACATTCTCACGTGCTTCCTGTTTAACAGGAGATTGAGAAATATAAGCATTGTTAGATGGAGCTGAAGTAACTTCAGCAACTGCTGGTGCTACAACTTGTCCAAACTGCCCACGGCTAACAGCGCCTGTATTCACCATTTGTTCAATTGCGGCAGCAGCATTTTGTGCTGAGCGAGATTGATCAACTGTTTGAGCTTGTTTTTGAACAAACAGGTTTTCTAACCATGCACAAGGACTCGCTGCTTTTTGAACGCTTGCCTGAGCAGCAGGTTGAACTGCTTGATTTGCTTTCTTTTGATTAGCTGCGCTGTTGGCAGCAGGGGCAGCATGCGTATGGCCATGATCAGCTTCTTCTAAATGCCATTCAGAAGATTCATAACCTAACTCTTTTTCACTTGAACGAGTTGCTTCAGTACGTTCATAGCTAGAAGGTGCAAAACCATCTGGATTGTACTGAATTTCGTAGTGAGGTGTTTCTAAGTGTGGGTGAGGTAAAACAGTCACACGAACACCAGAAGTTTGTTCTAAGTAAACAAGACTATGACGTTTTTCATTGAGTAAGAACGCTGCAATTTCAACAGGAACTTCTACTTGTACTTCACCGTGACGTTCACGAAGTGCAATTTCTTCTACTTTACGCATAATTGAAAGCGAAAGTGAGCGTAGGTCACGGACCATACCTGTGCCATGACAGCGTGGGCAAACATATCCAGTTGCTTCTTCAAGAGATGGGCGTAGACGTTGACGGCTCATTTCCATTAAGCCAAAACGAGATAATTGGCCAAACTGGATACGTGCACGGTCGCTTTGTGTTGCTTCACGAAGTTTTGCTTCAACCATGCGTTGGTTGCGTTCTTTAGTCATGTCAATAAAGTCGATCACAACTAAACCGCCAATGTCACGAAGACGAAGTTGGCGAGCAATTTCTTCTGCTGCTTCTAGGTTTGTATTAAGCGCAGTTTCTTCAACATCATGTCCACGAGTCGATTTCGCAGAGTTAATATCGATTGAAACTAAAGCTTCAGTCTGGTCAATTACGATTGAACCGCCAGAAGGAAGTTTTACTTCACGTTCATAAGCAGTTTGAATTTGGCTTTCAATACCAAAATGAGCAAACAATGGCTCGTTTAAAGTATAAGTTTTGAGTTTGTCTAATTGACGTGGCATTACTGCTTTAACAAAGTTATAAGCTTCGTTATAAGCCTGTTCGCTATCAATTAAAATTTCTGCAACATCATCACGTAAATAATCGCGGATAGCACGAGTAACAACACCAGCTTCTTGATGAACTAGCATTGGAGAAGGACCAGAGCTCGCTGTACCTTGGATTTGTGCCCAAAGATCAAGCAAATGCTGTAAGTCTAACTGTAATTCTTCTTGGGTACGGCCAATACCAGCGGTACGTACAATAACGCTCATACCACGTGGTAAATTTAAAGAAGCTAAAATTTCTTTTAATTCTTCACGTACAGAACCTGAAATTTGACGACTAATACCGCCACCTTTCGGGTTGTTTGGCATAAGAACCAAATAACGTCCTGCAAGTGAAATAAAGGTAGAAAGAGCTGCACCTTTATTGCCACGTTCTTCTTTTTCGACTTGAACAAGTAATTCAGTACCTTCAGTGATAAGTTCACGAATGTTTGAAGTTTGTCGCGGGTCTGCTTGGAAATAGCTGTTCGCAATTTCACGCATAGACAAGAAGCCTTGACGACCTGCGCCATATTCAACAAACACAGCTTCTAAAGAAGGTTCTACGCGGGTTACATGGCCTTTATAGATATTGGATTTTTTCTGTTCTCGGGTACGATTCTCTAAATCAAAATCGTAAAGACGATTACCAGTGATAAGTGCAACGCGGACTTCTTCTGCGTGAGTTGCATTAATCAACATACGTTTCATGGGTGTGACACCTAATAGTGACCCACACAAACATATCGCACAAACTTAAAGGTTCTGAACGAACATCGAACATGACGGATCATTTCCCAGATCTCAAAATATTTGTGGTCTGAGTCATCTGTTACCGGCTACATTTAGCCTTAGCTTCGATTCTCGTCTGTGATGTAGGCAATACTGCTTCAACCTTTAAATCGGACTTCCTTAGTGCTTCACTGGCGGGTGAGCGGTGCATTGGTTAATGACTTTCACTGTCATTGGGCGCGAAGTGACTTCTTTTTGGAAGTTTGATACGGAATGCTCATCGTATCGGTGCTTTCGGCAGTTCCAATGCATCAACGCTTTAGCCTGAAGGCAACATTAAGGAGCGATTTGTCTGATGTGTATCAGTTTACGTTCCATAACCAACTAGAGTTGGTAACATATTTTTTTGAACAAACTGAATTAAACGCAACAGTTTGTCATTTTGCCGATATAATAAGCCTTCGGCGTCGGCATAATTCTTTAGGACCAATCCGAGCTGGTGATGAAAGCATCATTTTGATTGAGGTTTCAATCAGGGAAATTCCCTATTAGATGTTCACTTACGGCGGTATCCGTGCGCTGACTATATCAAACCTTGCAGCATCTGCCTATGGGCTAAGCTTAGATTTCTTGTGAAAAAACTAAGCTAATCGGTCATTTATTAATCAAATTTAGCAAAATTTCAGGTTTAAATATTAGTATGAATTCTACACAGCAATGGCAAAGTGTCACTTGGTTTGAGGTGGATGAACATCAAGCAGGACAGCGAATTGATAATTTCCTGTTTTCGCGTTTAAAGGGTGTACCTAAGAGTCGTATTTATCGTTTGATTCGTGAAGGTCAGGTTCGAGTAAACAAAAAACGTATTAAAGCTGAGACCAAATTAGAGATTGGAGATCAGATTCGTGTTGCACCTATTCGCTATGAACAAAAGGATGAAACCGCTGCTCCTGTGAGTGATAGTGTAGCACAAAGCCTACTCAGCCGTGTGGTCTATGAAGATGAAGGCCTGTTAGTTATAAATAAACCATCAGGTATTGCTGTACATGGTGGTAGTGGTGTGGCCTATGGTTTGATTGAGGCTTTACGCGCCGCGACAGGTAAAAAATATTTAGAACTAATTCACCGCATTGACCGTGACACTTCTGGTCTGGTCATGATTAGCAAGAAACGTAGTACTTTAAAGCTGCTACAAGATATGTTGCGTGAGCACAAAATTCGTAAGACTTATGCGGCAATTGTAAAAGGTCAGGTGAGTCTCGATAAACAACTCATTGATGCTCCGTTATTTCGTTACGAGTTAGCCAATGGCGAGCGTCGTGTACGTGTATCTAAAGAAGGTAAGCCAAGTAAAACCGAATGGGTGGTTGCAGAGCGTTTTAAAAATGCAACTTTAGTTCATGCATCGCCGTTATCAGGTCGTACTCATCAGATCCGTGTCCATGGTTTAAGTATTGGACATCCGTTGATAGGTGATGATAAATATGGACACACTACTGAGTACGCAGGTCCGCAGGCACGACGTTTATGTTTACACGCGATGCGTTTAGATATTCCGGGTTATCCACCGATTGAAGCGCCGTTACCAGAAGACATGACGCAGTTATTAAAGGCTTTGAGAGTAGCAAAATGAGTCTGAAAACCGAATTAGTAATTTTTGACTGGGATGGAACTTTATATAACTCTGTTGGTCAGATTGTTGCGAGCTTACAACATGCAGCAGAGCAACATGAATTGCCTCTAAGCGATGAAGCCGCAAAAAGTATTATTGGGTTAGGCTTGCCTGAGGTTATGCAGACCTTATTTCCAGAAGCGCCAGAATTGCATGACTCGATCTTAAAAGCATATGGCGATCACTATATCGCGAACTCGACAAATGATGCATGGTTTGAGGGTATTTCTGAACTCCTCCATGATTTAAAAGCCCAAGGTTTAAAACTTGCTGTAGCGACGGGTAAAAACCGTCGTGGGTTAGACCGTGTAATCGCAAAAACACAGAGTACCCATCTTTTTGATGTAACTCGAGCTGCCAACGAGACGCGTTCAAAACCAGACCCGCTCATGTTGCAAGAGATATTAACAGTCACTGGGGTGAATGTTGAGCAAGCAGTCATGATTGGTGATAGTAGCTATGACCTTGAGATGGCACAGCGTTTAGGGATGCCGCGTATTGGAGTAGGCTATGGCGTACATTCGGTTGAAGTTCTGCAAAAGTTCCAACCTTTAGCGATTGCTAAAGATGTACAAGAGCTTCACAGCTTTTTGAGAGGATACGCTCAATTACCTACTGTCGATGTAGCGTAGTTTAGAATGATAGAAGAAGAGGGATTTATTCCCTCTTTCTTTAAATTAAATAACAAAACAATAAGAAGAGAAAAATGAGCCGTTCAATTCGCCTATTAAATCTTTTACAACAACTCCGTGAAGCTCGTTATCCAGTTACTGCACAAGTCTTAGCTGAACGCATGGGAATTAGTGTTCGAAGTATCTATCGGGATATTGATAGCTTACGTGAGCAAGGTGTAAGAATCGATGCCTCAGCAGGTTTGGGTTTTCAGCTCAAAGAGGATATTTTATTACCCCCAGTGACATTCAATGAAGACGAAGCTGAAGCTTTATTTTTAGCTTTAGAATGGTTGAAAGATGTTCCTGATCAGTCATTAAAATCTGCTGCAGTTTCAATTTATTCAAAACTTTATGCGGTTTTACCTAAACATCGAAAATATCTACTCGATGATATGACCTTAGGTGTCGCACATTATTGGCATCCAGTTGATGCGGCTCTGGTGGAGCAGGTGCGTATAGCCATTCGTAATCAAGTAAAAATAAAAATAGATTATTGCGATGAACAAAAACGGTTAAGTGAACGTTCACTTTGGCCTTTTGCTTTAGGATATTTAAACGACAAAGTAGTACTGGCTGCTTGGTGTGAATTGCGTCAGGCATTTCGCCACTTTCGAATAGATCGTATCCATCAGCTTCATATTAGCCAAGATATATATCCCGAATTTAAAAAGCTTCTGTTCCAAAAGTGGTGGAAACAGGAAATGCAAAAGGCTACTGACAAAAACTGACAAAAGTTATTTGTACACTAGGAACTACGATAAACAAGGAGCAATAAGAATGAGCCTTAAACTTTATACTAACAAGGAATCGCGTGGTGTAGTTATTGACTGGCTTTTGGTCGAGTTAGGTGTTGAATGTGAACGAATTGAAGTCGCATATAAGACCGAAATGAAATCACCTGAATATTTAAAAATTAATCCTTTTGGAAAAGTGCCGGTATTGGTAGATGGCGATGTCGTGATTTATGAGTTGGGTGCAATCTGTGCTTATTTGGCTGATAAGTTTTTTGAGAAAGGTTTGGCTCCTGCTTTAGATGATCCGAAACGTGGTTTGTACTATCGTTGGTTATTTGTGATGGCGGGTCCTTGGGAGGCTGCAGGTGTTGATAAAGCTTTAGGAATAGAAGTATCACCTGAGCAAAAGATGTTTGTTGGCTATGGCGATTACGATGATGCTTATCAAGCTTTAGTTCAAGGATTGAGTGAAGCAAATCCGTATGTATGTGGTGAGCAATTTACTGCAGCTGATGTAAGTGTTGGAGCAATGCTTTTATGGCAATTAAAAATGAAAACAATTGAATCACACCCAGCCATTGAACGTTATGTTGATGCGATTAAACAGCGCGAAGGCTTAAAACAAAGCACGATGGGACAACTGTTGTAAACTGAATATTCTTAAAAGTCATCCAAATGGGTGGCTTTTTTTATTTTCTAAATACGTCGCTTTAGTTGGTAAGAAAGCCAGCAGCAACGTTAATACAGATCGCTAAAATGGTGGTATTAAACCCAAAAGACAACACTGCGTGAAATAAGTTTAAAAGGCGCATATGCTTGGTGGTAATTGACACATCGGCAGTTTGCGCAGAAGTCCCAATAATATAACTAAAATATAGAAAGTCAGGATAAGTTGGTTGTTTTGTCCCTGGGAAATCTAATCCTCCATTTTCCTCATTTCTAGATAAGGCCATATAAAAATCGTGGGCATAATGTAGAGCAAAAACGGTATGCATAAAAAGCCATGCAGAAACAATCGTCAGTAAAGCTAAGGCTACATGGCCTAACTTAGCAGAACTTTCTGAAGGAAGCTGTGAAAGTTGAATCAGAATAGCAACCAGAGACATGGTTAAGGCTAGTAAAACAATCAGCATAATGACCCATTTGCTTTCATCTTGTTTTTTAGCTTGCTGGTGCATTTGTGAATGATCGGCACTTTTCATGAGTTGCCAAACATGGAGTAAATATATGCTAACCGAAGCATTCCAACTGACTAATAATATAGTTGACCATTTCCATGAAGTTAACCATGTCAAAATAATAGCGGTGATAATTCCTATAAATAAGGCGATAAAGAAATGAGGACGGTTTAGTACACTACGTCCAAGGTGTTGAAATAATCCAATCATTTTTCTAGTCTCCTTTATTACGGGGTAAATATATTGTTTTTTATTAAATGGTGAAAATAATATCTGGTTTTATATGAATTTTATTGCGGTTTTTTTTATTTATATCCATGAGATATTTAAAGTGCCTACTAGGGAACATAGAACAATATTGTGAATTAAACTAGTTGTGAAAAGTATAAATAAATATAAAGAATATTTATTTATACTTTTTTATATAGATAATCTTATTAATCATGTGTTTAATAATAAAATCATTTTTGATAATTAAGCGTGGCTTAAGTTTTTGTCTAAATGAAATACTTTGGTGAGCTGGTCAATGAATTTTTGGACACCTAAGGACTGTGAGTTTTTACGGTAATTTACGAATAAATCAATCGTTGGTAATTCGACATCAAGTGGGCGAACAATTGTATTTTTGATTCCTAATGGAGCCACGTAGGCAGGTAAAATTGTACATCCTAAACCAGAGCCAAGAGAGTTAATATTAAACAGTATACTGTCTGCTTTTTGAACAATATTGAGTTCGATATTATGAGTTCTAGCGAAGTCTAAAATAGTATTATGTAATATTTGTGATTGCTCAGCAGCTGGAATAATGAAATCAATTCCTTGTAAGGCATGAACAGGAATTCGATCATACTGAGCAAGTGGGTGGTTCTTAGGAAGTAGGAAAATCAAGGGTTCAGTCAAAACAAATTGACTTTGAATTTCATCATTATTTGTATTTTCACGGGTAAATGTAATGTCCAGCTCTCCTTTTTTTAAGGCTTTAAGCTGTTCGGTATTATTCAGATTAGATAACTCAATGGTGAGGTCGGGATGTTGTATTCGCAGATTGGGAAGAACGTAAGGAAAAATCTTCATTTCTGCGATGGGGACGAATCCGATACGTAAGAGTTGCTGTTTAGCCTTCGAAACCTGCCGTGCCATGGCAACCGCTTTTTCAGCTTGAGCAAGGGTGAGTCGAGCATGTTCTAAAAATACTTCCCCTTCTTCTGTTAACTCAACTTTACGTTTTGTGCGGTTTAAAAGTCGTACGCCGACGTCTTCTTCTAGGTCTTTAATTTGCTGGCTAAGGGAGGGTTGTGCTGTAAAAAGTTTAAGAGCGGCTTTACTAAAATTTAATTCTTCAGCAACGGTAATGAAATATCGGAGATGGCGTAGTTCCATAAGACTAATCCAAAAAATGTCTTACTATGATTTAAGTGAAGTATAAAGCATAAATAGATATAGCGTGAAGGTGATTTAGGTATTTATAAAATAAATGGAATTTTAATTTTCATTAGATAATTAATATAGGAATATAAGTTTAAATAATTCATAAATTATATTAATTATTCGACCATGAATACAATTTTTTTACTTAATCAAAGAAAAAATTAAACGTTTTAAATATTCATACAATTAATTCTCATATTATGCAAAAATAAAGAATAATAAATTAAAATTATGAAATATATTTCTTTGGAACTTCACAGGCTGTAAGTGTTACTAAATATTTTGTGCTATAGGTTGTCAAAATATTTTAAATTGGAAAATTGTGGACTATGAAAGTAAAACAGAGCAAATCTATGATCACTTTAGGTGATTTATATTGTTATGTTGTACAAGATATCTTAATAAGAATAGTAATTGTCGAAGCATAAACCCAACACATCTATGTGTTTTTTATGGCACTCTAGTTCAACTTATGTTCGCTATGACTACGATAAAAGGGATATTTATATGATAAATAAGTGTAAGTACCATAGCTTAATTTGTTTTAATCGTTAAGATAGAAACCTGAACACATCCATTCTGCTGCTGCTAAAACATAGAAAAGCCCATGAAAGACAAGCCGACATTAACATATCAATTGCCGACTCAGTCCTGTTGGACGCATACATGGATAAAACCTCCTTTTTGTCATCCTGAATCTGGGCATGAAACGGATACACGTTTTTATAATCAACAGCCTAGATCACCTGCTCGTGGTACTAAAGAGTTATTGCGTTGGTTAGTTACACGTGAGTCTTTTACTTGGAAAGTGGATATTCAAAATGAATATCAAGCCCGCGTAAATACGGCTGTAGCTTTGCCACAAAATCGACCTAAAGCAGATCTGGACGATTGGCAAGTCTGGTTTGTTGGGCATGCAACGGTATTGGTTCAGATTGGTCCTTACAACTTTATTACTGACCCAGTGTGGTGTGATTATGCAAGTCCTTCACAAGGGCGCGGCCCACGCCGTGTATGCCCAGCTGGTTTTGCACTAGAACAATTACCGGCGATTCATGGAGTTTTGCTTAGCCATAATCATTATGACCATATGGACTTGGCAACACTTGAATGGCTACATAAAAAATTCGCAATGCCAATTTACACTGGACTCGGGAATGGTTTTTATCTACCCAAAGATTTTCATGTGATTGAAATGGATTGGTGGCAAGAAATTCCTTATCACGAATTAAGAATAATCTATACACCTGCACAGCATGGTTC
Source organism: Acinetobacter sp. 12966 (assembly GCF_031196995.1). Classification (NCBI taxonomy): domain Bacteria; kingdom Pseudomonadati; phylum Pseudomonadota; class Gammaproteobacteria; order Moraxellales; family Moraxellaceae; genus Acinetobacter; species Acinetobacter sp. 12966. Next base: position 158,906 of record NZ_JAVIMC010000071.1, on the reverse strand, counting down.
AGGCCGTGGTTTACGCGACCAGAATAAGGCACTTTGGGGCGGCTTTTCGGTTGTGGCTAAAACAGGTCATTGTTTCTTTGCGGGTGATACCGGTTATGCGGGTCATTTTAAGCAAATACATGCTCGTTATGGCGCACCGCGAGTTGCTTTACTTCCAATAGGTGCGTATGAGCCACGTGAATTGATGAGCTATGTTCATATGAACCCACAAGATGCGCTACATGCGCACTTCGATTTACAGGCTCATCGTTCTATTGCGATTCATTATCGGACTTTCCAGTTGACTGATGAAGACCGAGAAGATCCGGAACATGCGTTAGCTCAAGCAATTAAAGCTTCATCAAAGCTTGCTAATCCTTTTTATTGCATTCGAGAAGGGCATAAATTGACTGTCTAAAACTCGGTTACTTTATATTAAAAAAGCCAGTTTAAATTGAACTGGCTTTTTACTATTTTGACTTAAATTAAGCTAAGTCAAAACGATCAAGATTCATGACTTTAGTCCATGCAGCAACAAAGTCTTGAACAAATTTTTCTTTACCATCTGCCTGAGCATAAACCTCTGCTAATGCACGTAAGATTGAGTTTGAACCGAAGACTAAATCATTACGTGTTGCGGTAAATTTTACTGCGCCGGTTTTACGGTCTTTGCCTTCAAAGACTTCGCTTGTTGAGTCAACAGGTGCCCATACAGTAGACATGTCGAGTAAGTTCGTAAAGAAGTCTGTACTGAGTACACCAACCTGTTGGGTAAATACACCATGTTGCGAACCATCCCAGTTGGTGCCTAGTACACGTAAACCACCAATCAATGCAGTTAATTCTGGTGCAGTCAAAGTCAATTGTTGTGCTTTATCAATTAATAACGCCTCGGTTGCTGCACTGACTCCCTCTTTTTTCCAATTCCTAAAACCATCTGCAAGGCCGAGAAGTAATTGGAAAGATTCGACATCGGTTTGACTTTGTAATGCATCAACGCGACCAGGAGCAAATGGAACACTAATATTAAAGCCCGCCGCTTGAGCGGCTTGCTCTACACCAATGTTACCTGCAAGTACAATTAAGTCAGCCAGTGACAATTGAGTAGATGCTTTGAGTTCTTCAATTTTAGTTAAAGTCTCAACAGCTTTTTTATTTACTTCCCAACCACGTTGTGGTGATAAAGCAATACGTGCACCGTTTGCACCACCGCGTTTATCTCCACCGCGGAATGTTGACGCGGAAGCCCAACCAAGCGAAACCAATTCGCCAGCAGATAGCCCTAGTGCAACGATTTTTGCTTTTGCATCAGCAACGCTTGCAGCAGATGGTATAGCGCTCGCAGCTGGTAATGGATCTTGCCAAATTAAATCTTCAGCAGGAACCTCTGGACCTAAATAACGTGCTTTTGGCCCCATATCACGGTGAGTTAACTTGAACCAAGCACGGGCAAAAGCATTGGCAAATGCTTGTGGGTCGTTAAGGAAACGACGAGAGATCTTTTCAAACTCAGGATCAAAACGTAAGGTCAAATCTGTAGTAAGCATTGTTGGCTTGCGTTTAACTGATGGGTCGAATGGATCTGGAATGATCGCTTCAGCATCTGCCGCTACCCATTGAATTGCACCAGCAGGTGAACGCTCTTGTACCCACTCGTATTTGAACAGGTTTTCAAAGAAGTAATTGCTCCATTGTGTTGGCGTTTGTGACCAAATCACTTCTAAACCTGAAGTGATTGCATCTTTACCGACACCAGTGCCAAAACTATTTGACCAGCCAAAGCCCATCTGTTCAATTGGTGCTCCCTCTGGATCAGCTTGAACATGGTCGGCAGAGCCAGCACCATGGGTTTTACCTAAAGTATGGCCACCGGCAATTAAAGCAACAATTTCTTCGTCGTCCATTGCCATGTTGCCGAAAGTGGCACGGATAAATGGTGCAGCTGATTTAGGGTCACCGCTGGCTTGTGGACCTTCAGGGTTTACATAAATTAAACCCATTTCGGTTGCAGCTAAATTGCTACCTTCCAGTGCTTCAGAGTTTCGATGAGCTAACCATTCTTTTTCATCACCCCAGTTTACATCGTTGTCTGGTTCCCAAACATCTTCACGACCTGCACCAAAACCAAAGGTGCGGAAACCCGAAGACTCAAGTGCGATATTTCCAGCAAGAATAAATAAATCTGCCCACGATATTTTTTGACCATATTTTTGCTTAACTGGCCATAGTAAGCGACGCGCTTTATCTAAGCTTGCATTGTCAGGCCAACTATTTAATGGCGCAAAACGTTGTTGACCACGACCAGCACCGCCACGACCATCACCCATACGATATGTACCGGCAGCATGCCATGCTAAGCGAATAAATAGGCCTGTATAATTTCCCCAATCGGCTGGCCACCAATCTTGGGAATCTGTTAACACATTTTTGATATCAGCTTTGAGTGCGTAATAGTCGAGTTTTTTAAATTCTTGACGGTAATTAAATTCTTTACCGAGTGGGTTAGAGCGTTCTGAATGTTGGTTTAGTAAGTCAACGCGTAGTTGTTTTGGCCACCAATGTAAGCTAGGCGTGCCACCACCGATTGTTACCTCTGGTTTTGATTTATGGCCTGAAAAAGGGCATTTTGATTCGTCTGACATGGTTATATTCTCTCTGGGTAATAATTATTGAGCTCTTGATAAAGTAGTAGGGCTCATTTTCCTGGACTTTTGGGGGAAAACTCATGTTTATTAAATAAAGAAATGAGTGAACAAATGGTGAGAAAAACCGTTTTAAAATTCTTTTCACTAAGATGTTGTCTCATGATTTTTTATATTTAATAATCCATCAGATTCCTTTAATTGTTATTCCTCCAATTTACTGTATGAAGGTTAAAAAACAAGAGGGAAAATCAGATGAAGGTTGTAAATAATGATGCATAGAATTACCTCTTCAATTGTTGGAACAACGTAAGATCTTTTAATAACGCTCTATAAACATAGTAAAAGTAGAAGTTTTATTTTTCAAATGGATTAAACTGTCAATATTAATTTAAAAAACCGATTATATGTTTATTTAAAAGATTAAGATGGCGGCAATAGTGAGATGAAATTTTTTATATTTAGTTGTAGTAGACGTGATTTCAAATGAATAAAGGAGAGCATTGCTCTCCTTTATTGTTTATATATTAAACATTTACGATTCGATTCGATTTAACCATATCAGCTAAACCGTGAGTTTTAAAATAGTACTCAAGCCAGCTTTTCACGATGAGTGGATTATTCATTTTCATGACATCATCCAGCAATTTTTGTGCATCTGTCATAGGTACATGACAAATTGCTTTTCTTACTCGCAAAATGTTACTCGAACTCATCGAAAGGGTGTTGAAGCCCATCGCCATGAGCAGGATTGCTGATAATGGATCACCTGCCATTTCACCACAAATACTGATAGGTTTTTTGTATTCATGACATTCTTTAACTAAGCGGGTTAGCGCACGTAGAATGGATGGGTGAAAGTGTGAGTAAACGTTTGCTACATGTGGATTATTACGGTCAACTGCAAGTAAATACTGGGTTAAGTCATTTGAACCGACCGAGAAGAAATCGACGAGTTCAGCAAACTCATCAATTTGTAGCAGTACGCTCGGCACCTCAACCATAATTCCAATTTTTGGTTTGGTAATTTTAACTTGCTCTTCTTCTTGCACTGCAATCCAGTCACGCTCAAGTAAATAAAGTACTTCTTCTACTTCACTGACTGTAGTGACCATTGGCAATAAAATATGCAAATTATTTAAACCAATACTGGCTTTGAGCATGGCGCGAATTTGCGAAGAAAAAATCTCGGGATGATCAAGCGTGAAACGAATACCACGCCAGCCTAATGCCGAGTTTTCTTCTTCAATACTGAAATACGGCAAGTCTTTATCGGCACCAATATCCAGAGTTCGCATCACCACAGGTTTGTTGGCGAAATGGCTCAACTGTTGACGGTAGATTGCACGTTGTTCTTCTTCACCCGGGAAACGTTCCCGTAGCATGAAGGGAATTTCACTTCGGTATAGACCAACACCTTGAGCACCGCGTTGTACTCCGCGTACTACGTCAATCATGAGACCTGTGTTCACATAGAGCTGAACAGACACACCATCTGGAGTAATCGCTTCTTTGGTCTCGTATTGTTTGAGATCTTTTGCGATTTGCTCATCTTCTTTCTGAATTTCTTTATAGCGTTGGCGTAAACGACGTGGCGGATTAACAAAAACACGGCCCTGATAGGCGTCCACAATCATTTCTGCATCATCAAGTGTGTTCACTGGCAATTCAGTTACACCAACTACGGTTGGAATACCTAATGCACGAGCCACAATCACCATATGAGAGTTGGCCGCACCTTCGGATGTCACAATCGCTGCAATATTGTCTACCGGTAACTCTACAAGTGCCGCAGTACTAATCTCTTCACCAATTAAAATACTGTCTGGACTCAGTTCACGATGGCTAGAATCTTCTTCTTGCAAAGAGGCTAAAATACGTCGCCCTAAATCTTTAAGGTCGGAAACTCGTTCACGAAGATAATCATCTTCCATCTGTGCAAATAGGGCAGTATGTTTTTCAATTACACGACGCACCGCACCTTGTGCCCAATGCCCATCACGGATCAGTTCTTTAATTTCTGCTGGTAATGCATTTTCATCTAGCATTCTTAAGAAAACACTAAATAAAGCGCGCTCTTCGGCCATGAGTGAATCATGCATTTTTTCATCCAGAGAGCGAATCTCTGAACGTACTGATGAAATGGCTTGATCTAAAATTCGAAGTTCATCGCTAATATCTTCTGCTTCACGATCAGGCACAGAACCCAAATCGGCAGGCGGATATAAAATAATAGCACGACCTAAAGCAACACCACCTGCACCTGAAGCGCCTTGAAAGGTTTTGTAGGCAGGTCCATTACTCGGCTTACGAAATACATCAATATTACCTACTGCATGAGCATGAGCAATAACGCCAGAAAGCTGAGCACATAGTGTAACTAAAAAGGACTCGGCAGCTTCACTAAAATCTTGAGGAAGTTTGTTTTGGACAACCAAAACACCCATAACCTTACGACGATACATGACTGGTACGCCGAGGAAAGAGTTATAAATTTCTTCGCCTGTTTCAGGTAAATACAAGAACCGCTCATGTTTTGGCGCATTGTCAAGGTTAACAATTTCTTCACGCTGCCCAACCAGACCGACCAAGCCTTCACCGAGTTGCAAAGAAACATGGCCTACAGATTCTGGATTTAAGCCTTTAGAGGCCATTAAGACATAGCGCTGATTGCGTTCATCGAGTAAATAAATAGAACAAACATCCACTTTCATGGCCTCAGCAACCTGATTAACCATGATGTCTAATGATTCATGCAAACTGACGGACGCATTAACCTCTTGGACAATGCGCCGTAGAGTGTCGAGTTGCATGTTTGACATGGATGTATACTCCAGTATTTTTTTAGACTATGAATGTATTTATAACAGCACTTTTAATAAAAATCATTTGCTAGATAAATGATTTTTAGGGTAATTGTTGCATCGGCAACTGTGTACACAACTCCACCATGGCTTTACGATAAACATCACGCTTGAAGTTCACCACTTGTCCAAGAGGATACCAATAGCTAACCCACTGCCATTCATCGAATTCGGGCGGGTCGGAAAGGTTTAACTGAATATTTTTTGCAGGCGCAGTTAATTTCAGTAAAAACCATTTTTGTTTCTGTCCGATACATACGGGGTCAGAGTCTGACCGAATGTACCGATGTGGCAAACGATAACGCAGCCATCCTTTGGTTTGCGCAATAATCTGGACATGTTCGGGCAATAAGCCGATTTCTTCTCTCAGTTCTCGAAAAAGTGCCTGTTCAGGGGTTTCTCCAAACTGGATGCCTCCTTGTGGAAATTGCCAAGCATTGTGACCAATGCGCTTTGCCCATAAAACCTGTCCATCATCGTTTGCCAAAATGATCCCGACATTCGGTCGGAAACCTTCTGAATCGATCATTTGGCTACCTAAATATTGTCTATATCGTTGACTTTAATCGCGGGGACAAACACTTTTTTATGTCCAGCTCGAAAAGATCAAAGTAAAATGTTTAAATTGCTACGATCTTAACGAATTTCTATCGACTAGCGGAGATAGATTTACATTTTTTTTCTTAAATTTCAGTTTAAACGAGAATTTTCATGAAACTGGCGTTGTTTGATTTAGACCATACCTTGTTAAATACCGATTCAGACCATTCTTGGGGTGAATTTTTAGTCAATGAAGGTTTGGTTGATCCGGTTCATCATCGTCAGATGAATGATAAATTTTATGAAGATTACAAAGCAGGGCAACTTGACCCATATGCTTATAATGAATTTGTTTTCGGATTTTTAACTCAACATGGCAATGACTACTTAACTGAGCTTCACCAATTGTTCATGCAAAAAGTCATTCGTCCGCAAATGCGTCCAAAAGGTTTTGATGCAATCAAAAAACATCAAGATTTAGGCCATACTATCGTGGGTATTACGGCAACAAGTGATTTTATTACTGCGCCGATTTTCCGTGAATTTGGGATTACCGAAATTTTAGCAACCAATGCTGAAGTGGCTGATGGAAAATATACGGGTAAAGTTGCTGGTTTAGCGTGTTATCAAAAGGGCAAACTTGCACGTCTAGATGCATGGTTGGAAGGCCGTAACGTGTCTGAGTCTTGGGCATATTCCGATTCAATTAATGACCGTTTTTTACTTGAATATGCAACTCATGCGATTGCAGTAAACCCTGACGATCGTCTTGAAAAGCTGGCTCAAGAACACAATTGGGACATTCAGGACTGGTCGATTTAAGATTATGGAGTTGGAAGAACAGTTTAAAAAGTTTTGAGGTCTTCCAACTCTTAAAGATATTTAAAATCATATTTTTAATATTCCTTATAAATCTTAGCTCCAAAAAGACATGGGTATGTCTAATAGAAAATAAATTTTATCTGGCTAAAGATATTCAGAATATAAAAACTTTAATTTAAAAATGAGGGCATAATGTCAAAAACAACACCAATTAAATTACCAAAACAACTTTGGAATGATGAAAGTATTGATTTAACACGTCATAGCTATCAGGGGAAATTACTTAATAAAAGCGAAGGTTTCAAATTAGGTAAGTCTCAACGTAAAAAAGTACCGCGTGAACAGCTATCAAAGCTTTCTGAACGACCAAAAGGTACAACTGCCTTAACGATCTATGATTGGAGTAACCAAGGACGTTTAGAAAAGCTCAAACCGATTCGTGCAAAACGGATGAGTGTTTCTCCATTTACATTTTATCGTGGCATGCCTTCTTTGATGCTATTTGACCAAGCGTGGGAACAGGTAAATTCAGGCTTATTTCAACAGATTTGTGGTGATTGTCATTTAAGTAATTTTGGTGGTTTTGCAAGTCCAGAACGTAACCTGTTATTTGGAATTAATGATTTTGACGAAACTTTAGTTGCCCCGTTTGAATGGGATGTAAAGCGTTTAGCAACCAGTTTTGTGATCGCGGCGCGTGATATTCATCTTGCAAAGAAAGTCGGGTTAAAAGCAATTAAAATAATGCTGAATAGTTATCGTCAGCACTTATTAGAAATTACAGAACTTTCACCACTCCAAGTTTGGTATGAAAAAGTTGATGCCAGTACATTATTAGAAAATACTGAGTGTCGAAAACTAAGAAAGAAACGCGAGAAGCATCTTGATTCAGCACAGAAAAGAACGGCGTACTCTGTTTTGCCGAAGCTTACGCAGCAAGATCAAGATACAGGATTTCGTCATTTTGTGGATGATGCGCCGTTATTATGGCATCCAAGTGCAAATGAGCCATTTGCTAAAGATGTTGATGTATTCTTTCAACAATACCGTGATTCTTTGAAATACGATCGCCAAGTACTTTTTGATCGTTATCAACGTACAGATGTAGCTTTGAAAGTGGTGGGTGTCGGAAGTGTTGGTACTCGATCAGCGATTGCATTATTTCAGGATGCAGATCGGGAACCCTTAATTTTACAAATGAAAGAAGCGAATCCATCAATTCTCAGCCCCTTATTTGTAGACAAGGTAAATCATGAAGGTGAGCGCGTAGTGCATGGTCAGCAGCTTATGCAGGCCGCAAGTGATATATTTCTTGGGTTCTCTTCAATATCGACTCAACATTTTCATGTACGTCAGTTACGCGATATGAAAATTTCGGTTGATCTTAGTGACATGGATGATGAGTATTTCTATGAGTATGCCGAAAGTTGTGGTTTAGCCTTGGCTCATGCCCACGCTAAATCTGGAAATGCAGATGTACTTATGGGATATCTTGGCGAAGGTAATACGATAGTAGAAGTATTACAAACGTATGCAGAAGAATATGCAGAACGTAATCTAAATGACTATGACCAATTTATGAATGAAGTTGCAGATGGTAAGATTCAGCTCGCTGGAGATGATGCACTTTAATAATAAGCATGCTGCTACAGATGACAGGAAATAATTCGAAAGGTTAGAGAAAAAATGTTTAGTAAAATTATGTCTGGTTTGGGTCTTCAAGGTGTGACGGTAGAAACTGTTTTGCAGAACCCAAGCTTGCAAGCAGGTAGCACATTGCATGGGGAAATTAGCTTTAAAGGTGGATCGTCTGATAAAGAGATTAATGGTCTTTATTTGCAATTGGTGACGATGGCAGAAGTCGAATCTGGTGATCATGAGTTTAACCAACCTTTAGTTTTACAAGAGTGGTTAGTGAACTCTCGATTCCTCTTGCCAGCCCATCAAGCGCATTCTTTCCCTTTTAGTATTCAACTACCATTTGAGACACCGATTACAGAGGTTGCTTGTCGACGAAATGGTGCACGGGTTTGGATTCAAACCCATATGGATGTTGATTGGGGACTAGATGCGACTGATCGTGATTATCTAAAGGTTCTGCCAACTCTAGCCATGCAAATGTTTCTACAGGCTATGCAGCGATGTGGCTTCGTTCTATCGACAGTAGATGTAGAAAAAGGGCAGCTGACTGCGCGAAATTTTAGATCAACGATTGGTTGTTACCAAGAGCTTGAATTTGTCTCTTCACATATGTTTAGCGGATTTAATGAAGTTGAGGTATCTTTTGTTGCTGAATCTAATCAAACTCACGTTATGCTTGAAGTAGACCGCCATTTTCGATCAGATCAGCTATTAACGATGACGATTCCACATCATATGCTTGATGAAAACCAAATGGTGCAACAAATTCGAAGCCTCTTAAAGCTTGGATAAATTAAATTAGAGTAGATGCTTAAATGAGAGTCTTTTATGCATCCTGCATCATTTTAATTAACTCCTGCATGGCTCTAGATTGAGTACGTGCAGGATGCCAAACCATACCTAATTGACGATTCATCTCAACATTTAAATCAAGCTGCTGCATATCCTGATTCAACAGAGTTTTTGGTAAAACTGACCAACCTAAACCAATTGACACCAACATACGAATAGACTCAAGAGGGTTATTACTCATGGTGATTTTTGGTTTAAGTCCTTGTTTTTCAAACTCAGCTAAAGTGATTTGAGCAGTATAAGTTTGTGCAGCAGGTAATAAGCTTGGATATTCAATTAAATCTTGTAAGGTGAGATTCTTTTTTTGCGCCAACGGATGAAAAGGGGCAGCAACAAAAACTAAAGGATCATTCCAAATAGTAATGTAGTTAAGACGCTCATCTCCTGAAGGAGGAAGCGTTAAAAATGCTAGTTCTAAATCACCAGCCAATACTTGTTCATGGGCTTGCTCTGAGTCAACAAAATGCACATCTAGGGTAACTTGAGGAAATTGCTGAACAAAATGCTTAAGTGGTGCGGGTAAATGATGTAAACCAATATGGTGACTCGTACCGATTTTTAAGCGGCCTTGTACCTGAGTTTGTTCATGGCTCAGCGTATGGTGAATATCACCTAGCTCATTTAACCAGTTTTTAACTTTAGGAAGTAAGGAATGTGCAGCATGAGTTGCCTGAACACCTCGACCTGCAGATTCGAATAGTTTTACGCCAAAATATTCTTCTAAGCTGTGAATTCTTTTGGTAACAGCAGGTTGAGTAATAAATAACTGATCTGCTGCCACAGAGATAGACCCTGTTTCCATAACTTTTACAAAAGCTTCAAAGGCTGCAAGATTCATAATACAACTCAACTTGGAATAGAAAAATCGAGGGGCTAAAGTTGCCGAGCCAAAATCGTATCATGCTTGCAGCAAAACGAGTGAGAAAGTTGTGAATTACCGCACTAATCTTAGCCTAAGCCGTTGTTTCTTTTTCAGCTAAGGCTGATACGCGGCGATCTTTAGCAGCCCAAACTTTTTCATGGAAGAAAAAAGCAAAAGCTTGTACGGTTGGTTCAAGCATACTTAATGTTAAAGCCATCCAGATATTACCTGTTACAAAGTATGCGACTAGCATTGCGACAGTAATATGCATAATGTAATAGCTTAAGGTTTTCTTTAAGGTACGTTGATTATTTATAACGAATTTTTGGATATTAGCCATGATCATTCTCTTTAGCCACTTTAGATATTTTTAGTATAGGCATTAGAGTATAAGATTAAAAATTGATTATGCAAATGATAATCATTAACAAAAACGATTTATTAAATTTGATGTGCCTTATGGAAATTATAATTTATTCCAAAAAGTTTTCTAATTTATAAAAATGATAAATTAGATTTATGTGAAACTCTGGCTATAATCGAAGAAAGATCAGAATTACCCAGTCCAATGGAGCAAGACGACATGGCAGGCAAAACTTTATATGACAAATTGTGGGATGACCACGTTGTTTCACAGCGTGATGATGGCTCATGTTTACTATACATTGACCGTCATTTATTGCATGAAGTGACTAGTCCACAAGCATTTGAAGGGTTGCAACTTGCGGATCGTCAACCATGGCGTTTAAGTGCAAACGTTGCTACACCAGACCACAATGTTCCAACGTCTAAAAAGGAACGTGACCAAGGCATCGCAGGTATTGAAGATGATACATCTCGTATTCAAGTTCAAACCTTAGATGACAACTGTAAAGCCTTTAATATTGTTGAGTTTAGTATTAATGATATTCGTCAGGGGATTGTGCATGTAGTTGGGCCTGAACAGGGCTTAACTTTACCGGGCATGACGGTCGTATGTGGCGATTCACATACAGCGACTCACGGTGCTTTTGGTTGCTTGGCGCATGGTATTGGAACATCTGAAGTTGAACATGTGTTAGCAACACAATGTTTGATCCAGAAAAAATCTAAAAACATGTTAGTTCGTGTAGATGGCGTATTGGGTAAAGGCGTAACACCAAAAGATGTTGTGTTAGCCATTATCGGTAAAATTGGTACTGCTGGTGGTACGGGCTATGCAATCGAATTCGGTGGCCAAGTTTTCCGTGATATGTCGATTGAAGGGCGTATGACGGTATGTAACATGGCGATTGAAGCAGGTGCTCGTGTCGGTATGGTTGCAGTTGATGACAAAACTATTGAATACGTGAAAGGCCGTAGCTACGCACCAAAAGGCGAGCAATGGGAACAAGCAGTTGCTTACTGGAACACATTGCATTCAGATGAAGATGCTGTGTTTGATGCTGTAGTTGAGTTAAATGGCGCAGAAATTGAACCACAAGTATCTTGGGGAACTTCACCAGAAATGGTTATTCCAGTTACTGAAGCTGTACCAACTTTAGAACAAGCGAAAGATGACGTTCAACGTAATGATTGGACACGTGCTTATCAATATATGGGTTTAAATGCGGGTCAAGCATTAGCTGATATTCAGCTTGATCGTGTCTTTATTGGTTCTTGTACGAACTCTCGTATTGAAGACATCCGTGCTGCGGCTGAGGTGGTTAAGGGCCGTAAAGTGGCGTCTACCATTAAGCAAGCCATGATTGTTCCGGGTTCTGGTTTAGTCAAACAACAAGCTGAAAAAGAAGGCTTAGATAAAATCTTCTTGGAAGCAGGCTTTGAATGGCGTGAGCCGGGTTGTTCAATGTGTTTAGCAATGAATGCAGATAAGTTACAACCAGGTGAACACTGTGCATCGACATCAAACCGTAACTTTGAAGGCCGTCAAGGCAATGGTGGTCGCACTCACTTGGTGAGCCCGGCAATGGCAGCAGCGGCTGCAATCGCTGGTCACTTTGTTGATGTTCGTTCATTTTAATTCGGTCTGGAGCAAACCATGAAAGCTTATACAGTTGAACAAGGTATCGTTGCACCATTAGATCGTGCCAATGTTGATACAGATTTAATTATTCCAAAACAGTTTTTGAAATCAATCAAACGTACAGGTTTTGGCGACAACTTATTTGATGAACTTCGTTATTTAGATGAAGGCTATCCTGGGCAAGACAATTCAGTACGTCCAAAAAATCCAGATTTCGTTTTAAACCAACCACGTTACCAAGGAGCAACAGTTTTAATTGCTCGTACTAACTTTGGTTGTGGTTCAAGCCGTGAGCATGCACCTTGGGCATTAAATGAATATGGATTCCGTACGGTTATTGCACCAAGCTTTGCTGATATTTTCTTCAATAACTGTTTTAAAAACGGCATGTTACCTGTCATTTTGCCAGAAGAGACAGTTGAGCAGTTATTTAAAGAATGTGCTGCTAATGAGGGATATCAATTAACAATTGATTTAGCCGCTCAAGAAGTACGTACTCCAACAGGTGCAGCATTTAAATTCGAGGTAGATCCATTTCGTAAGCACTGCTTGTTAAATGGCTTGGATGATATTGGTTTAACGCTTCAAAATGCGGACGCAATTCGCGCTTATGAAGAAAAAACTAAACAAGTTCGTCCTTGGATATTCCAAGAGTTAAATTAACCTTTTGGTACATTTTAAACATAGCCATGGCGTAGCGTTCAAACTCTTGCTAACATGCTAAAGCATAAAAACACCTTAAAATTATGCACTAGATGAGGATTGGGCTTGAACAATGAAGAGGAACGTTACTCATAGCTTTTTGTTGAGCCTGTGCGCAATAACACTCAGTGCTTGTCAAAGCACTTACAATGTAGTGGATACTGTCCGTATTAAGCAGGCTGAACAAGAAAATTTGGGGCAGAATGCAACAATATATTGTTCGGGCGCGAAGAGTTGTGAATTTGAACGACTAAATGATATTACTGTGGTAGATGCACAAACACGAAGAATTAGTAATCAGGCAATTCATCAAGGGATTGTGAGATTACAAGGTTCAGTGCTTAGCCAAACTAACAGCTTATATTTATCTGTGCCTGCTAAACAATATGAAGTGGTGATCCGTTTCTATCCGATTTCTCCAGATCGGGCCGAAACAATCCATGTTATTCACCAGTTTAATGCCAACCATCGCTATACATTTAAAATGTACCGAGACAAAACTAACCGTTCCGGTAGTTTGCTGAATGTTTCTGTACCAGATCCGTTGTGTGTTGACTTAGAACAAGATGAGCGTGTTATTCGCCGTTTCTGTCGACCATTTAATGTGATAACAGGGCTAGGTGAATTCGTCGAACAGAAAAAACTAACCCCACGGTAGTTATAACGCTGCTTGTCTTTGAAAATGGAAAAAGTTCATGTCTAAACAGATTTTAATTTTAGCTGGTGATGGTATTGGTCCTGAAATTGTTGGGGCGGCAGAAAAAGTATTAAATACAGTAAATGAAAAATTTAATTTATCATTAACTTGGGAACATGGCTTATTAGGCGGCGCGGCAATTGATGCACATGGTGAACCATATCCAGCTGTAACAAGTGAACAAGCAAAAAAAGCTGATGCCATTTTATTAGGCGCCGTTGGTGGACCAAAATGGGACACCATTGAGCGCTCTATTCGTCCTGAACGTGGTCTTTTAAAAATTCGTAGTGAACTTAACTTGTTTGCTAACTTGCGCCCAGCGATTTTATATCCCCAATTAGCAGATGCTTCTAGCTTAAAGCCTGAAATTGTTGCTGGCTTAGATATTTTAATTGTCCGTGAATTGACTGGCGGTATCTATTTCGGTCAGCCACGTGGTATCCGTGAACTCGAAAACGGTGAAAAACAAGGGTATAACACTGACGTTTACTCTGAAAGCGAAATTAAGCGCATTGCGAAAGTGGCTTTTGAACTTGCAGGTTTACGTGGTGGTAAAGTTTGTTCGGTCGATAAAGCCAACGTTTTAGAAGTTACAGAACTTTGGAAGCAAACAGTTACTGATTTACAGCAAGCAAGTTATTCAAACATTCAGCTTTCACATATGTATGTCGACAATGCTGCAATGCAACTTGTACGTGCACCTAAACAGTTTGACGTGATCGTAACGGGTAACTTATTTGGCGATATCTTATCTGATGAAGCAGCAATGCTTACAGGTTCAATCGGTATGTTGCCATCTGCATCGTTAGATGAAAATGGTAAAGGTATGTATGAGCCTTGTCATGGTTCTGCGCCTGACATTGCGGGTCAAAATGTGGCTAACCCATTAGCAACTATTCTTTCTGTTGCAATGATGCTTCGTTATACCTTCCGTGAAGAAGCTGCTGCAAAAGCAATTGAAGATGCGGTAGGTCAAGTACTTGATCAAGGCTTGCGTACAGCAGATATTATGTCTGAAGGCATGACAAAAGTAGGTACAGCTGAAATGGGTGAGGCTGTTGTAGCTGCTCTTGCTTAAAAGCTTATTACAAAAAACGCAGCTCAATGCTGCGTTTTTTTGTGCCTATGTTTTAGCATGCTTTACCTTCATATTGAATAGACTCAGCAATATCATTCTTCAGCTGAAAAATAACTTTGCAGTTGAAATTTAAATCGTAAGAATTACCACCCAGATTACCTGATTGTATAGCGACAGAATTACCTCTCATGTCGACATTAGTCACCATCGGGATTGGAATGTTTAATGGCCGTAAAATCGTATAGATGAGCTGATTGGATGTTTTTTGCGGAGTATCGGCGACTTGAAAACCAAGACTACGTAGATTGATATCTTGTTGAATGGTCGCCGAGGATTTACCTAAAAAGCCTTTTAAATATTCCTGTAAATCTACGGATTGACGTGGGTGGTTAGCACAACCATTAAGACAAATAATGATGAAAGATAATAAGCCAATTTGGCAGCGGGTATATATGTTCATTTTTCTCACTATATAAAATTATATTTATTGTTATAGGACGGTAGGTTAGATTGACTAGCTTGTAAAGAAAAAAAGTAAGATCAAGATAAATGGAGAAAGAATAAGTTTATTTAGGGATTCATACTAATATTCAAAAGGCTTTATAATTATTTTGTAAAAAACTTAAGGAAAACATGATTAAAAAAATACTTTTTGCATTTTTATGCAGCTTCGGAATGACTGCAGTGTATGCAGATAACTGTGATAGTGCCCGAAACACTTATGATGATATTTACTGTACAAATAAAATTTATGCGAGTGCTGATGCAGATCTGAATAAGAACTATCAAGCACTGCGAGTAAAGTTAAACACAGCGCAGAAAAATATTCTTAAGAAGTCTCAGCTTGCATGGATACGTCAACGTGACGCAGAGTGTACAGATATTCAAATAGAAATAGTGTAGACGTGCAATGTCGTTTACAGACAACGCAAGAAAGAAACCATTGGCTGCAAGAAAGATTGCGTGAATGCCAAACGGTAGGATGTAAAACCAGTCGCTTAAATGAATAAATGACGCAATAAAAAAGCCACATCATGAAGTGGCTTTTTTGCATTCACTAATTAGCGAGCACGGTACGTAATACGACCTTTAGTTAAGTCGTATGGAGTCATTTCGACTTTTACACTGTCACCAGTAAGAATACGAATATAGTGTTTACGCATTTTACCAGAAATGTGTGCAATAACTTCGTGACCGTTTTCAAGACGTACACGGAACATCGTATTAGGAAGCGTTTCGGTGACAACGCCTTCGAACTCAATGAGTTCCTCTTTATTGGCCATAGCCTACCTGATGATCAAATTGGAAAGGCGCAAATTATAGTCAATTTTTTTAAAAAAAACAAGATAGACACACTTCTGCTAAAGCATCTGGTTAAAGTATGACTAATAAAAAAAGATGTAATTTTTTTCACAAAAGAAGTGTAATTCTGTTGTCAGTTTGGTCAATCAACGCTAATCTAAAATCATAGTTATTAGGGACTGTTAATTGCATAAAGGTCAACAACCCTAAATATCAATGAAGTATCTACATGGAAGGGCACTGCGTGGGTCAGCTAACAGATGCATCAGTTGTATTACGCTTTGGCTATCAAGCGATTCGTCGTGCGGGTTTGCCAACAGAAGAAATATTAACCAAAGCGGGAGTTGCTTTAAATCAGGTCGATACCAATGCACGTACACCGTTAAGTGCACAGTACGCCTTTTGGACTGCCGCTCAGGAAGTCAGTAAAGATCCAGATATCGGTCTGCATTTAGGTGAACATTTGCCTTTGTATCGAGGGCAGGTGATTGAACATTTATTTATTAGTAGTGAAACCTTTGGCGAAGGCTTAAAACGAGCCTTAGCTTATCAACGTCTCATTAGTGATGCATTTGATGCAAAACTAGTAGTGGAAGATGGTCGTTGTTATTTAACCAATGGCGAACAGATTGGTGCTGACAATCTCGTTAATCGCCATTTCTCTGAATGTGCAATTTCGGGCGTGCTTAGATTTTTTAAGTTCATTACTGAAGGGCAATTTCATCCTATCTTCATCGATTTTAATTTTAGCGAAGGAGCTTCTGAGGATGAATATTTCCGTGTATTTGGCTGCCCGGTTAGCTTAGGTCAGAAAGAGACACGTTTATATTTTGACCCAGCTATTTTGGATTTCCAGCTTTGGCAGGCAGAGCCTGAGTTATTACAATTGCATGAGCAGCTCGCAATTGAAAAATTGCAGGAATTGGCTCGTTATGATCTGGTGGGTGAAGTTCGCCGTGCGATTGGTTCAACGCTTGAAAGCGGAGAAACAACATTAGAGACGGTTGCTGCCCAGTTGAATATTACACCGCGTCGTTTACGGACGCAGTTAAGTGAAGCAAATACCAGCTTCCAGCAAATACTTTCTGACTATCGTTGTCGTTTAGCTAAAAAGCTTCTAGCAAATACCAATGAGAGTGTTGAACGTATTGTGTATTTAACAGGTTTCTCTGAACCAAGTACGTTCTATCGTGCATTTAAGCGTTGGACGAATGAAACACCTGTGGAATACCGCAAGCGTAAACAGCATCGCTAGATAAGTATATGTAAAGTTGGCTAAGCTTACTCAGGTAAGTTTAGCCAATGTGGCCCAAGTGGTGGCTGCGGCAAATCAAACTGCTCAGGATAATTACACTGAATAAAATAAAGGCCATCGGGTGGAGCAGTTACCCCAGCTGCCTTACGATCCTGCGCTGCAAACATTGCATCGATATGATCAATCTCATACATACCTTGACCAATTTCGAGTAAGCAACCGACAATATTACGCACCATATGGTGTAAAAAACCGTCTGCTTGAATATCTAACACCAAATAGCGACCATGTTCAAATAGACGGCAATGCGTTACATGTCGTACAGGCTTATTGGACTGACATGCTGCTGCGCGAAAAGTTTCAAAGTTATGCGTTCCTTCAAATTTACTGGCAGCTTCAATCATCTTTTGCACATCTAGCTTTTGGTAAATGTGCGTAACTTGCTTGTGTAATAGTGCTGGGCGATGAGGTGCGTTATAGATGATATAGCGGTAACGTCGAGCAGTCGCTTTAAAGCGGGCATGAAAACTTTCATCCATCAGTTTAATCCACTGAATGGAAATATCTTTAGGTAGTTGGCTATTTGCCCCTCTTAACCACCCCGTTTCTGGACGAATGGCATTCGTATCGAAATGTGCCACCATGTTGGTTGCGTGTACTCCCGCATCAGTACGGCCCGCACCGTGAAGTGCAATGGGCTCATCTGCAATTTTACTCAGTACACGCTCGATCGTTTCTTGAACGCTGGCAACGCCTGGCTGTTGTGTTTGCCAACCTCGGTATTGAACTCCGCTAAATTCAATACCGACCGCATAACGTTGCATAGCTTTACCTCTATTTAATGCAAATTTTCATTCCAATGGCTTAGCCATTGTTCTGGGGTTGGGTATTTTAAATAGATTTGAAGTGCTTTTGCATAAAGATCTGCATGACTATGTGCATCACTAATGACAATTTTTGCAGTTTTAGCCCAGGCACTAATCGCATAACGTTGATCAATACCACCGAATGTCACCTGAGTCGTAAGAATCGGAACGCAGCCACGTGTGTAAAGCTCATCTAATGTTGCGAGTAATTCTTGGTTTACTGCAATATTGCCAGTACCAAAACCTTGTAACACTAAAAAGTGTGGTGGGGCAGGAAGTAAGTGACGTAATTGCTGTACTAAGTGCTGTGTTGCAATCGGTTGCATCATCCAGTTTAAAATCTGGAAGGAAGCAGCTCGTTCAATTTGAGCATCTTGTACGATCAATTCATTTTGCTGAGGTGTAAACTCAGCTTCACTACTTAACCCTGAGAATGCATCGAGTTCAGTCGTATGCGTTTTTAATGCAGTTTGCGCATGGAATACTTGATGATGGAATGCGAGATAAGCTCCTACAGGTAGAACAATCACTTGTTCTAATGCAAGATATAAGTTTTCAATTGCATCCGTAAATTCACGGGTATTATCACCTTGAATATTAAGTAACGGATATTGGCTACCGGTAATCACAATATGACAGCTTTGGCCTAAAAAGCGAGCTAAGGTTGCAGCCGCATAACTGAGCGTGTCTGTACCATGAATAACAACGAAATGCTGGTAACCTTCAAGTTGTAGTTGTTGTATGCGTTGAATCAGGCGTAACCAGTCAGGTGCCGTACATGCACTGCTATCAACAATATTGGGTGCGGCAAAGCAGTCAACTGTTAAGTGTGGGGGAATCACTTTTTCAAGTTGAGGCAAGAATTGCTCATAAGGCATAGGAGCTAGAGGTTCACCAATGCAACCAAAAGTACCACCCATATAAAATAAGGCTATTTTTTTCATATTTTTTGCAGGCATAAAAAAGCAGTCATCTCTGACTGCTTATGGTAAATCGAACAGTTCTAAGAAGCTATGAGATTAAGTAAGTTTTTCGCGCGTTGTTGTTGTTCTGTGTTGAATTTTTGCTCATTGCTTGCCAATAAGGCTTGGGCTGATGGGTAAGCACCTAACTTGATATATTGCTCAGCCAGTTTTAAATCGAGTTCATTTTCATCTAACTGTTTTAACTCTGGAAAGGCTTCAAGAAGTGGATCTTTTATCTGATCTTGAACAGACTCTTTGCTTACTAAATCTATATGATTTTGAGTTTCAATCTCTGGTGCTATAACTAACGCAGACTCATCTAATGAGAACTCTAGAGGTGCGATTGGTGTCGTTTCTAATGGAGTTTGTTCTACTAATTTAAGTCCATCTAATGGTGGAACTTGTTCATTAGATTTCGACTCTGTATTTGGCGGATTTAATTCAAGATTAAAATCTAATGTATTGGCGTTATTCTCTTGATTTGCTGGTACTTCTACTACTTGAGTTTTTTCCTTAGTTTCATATAAAGGTGCCAAGTCAAAAGAAAACTCTAAATCAGCTAGATCGTTTTTTTCTTGAGATGACGATAAATCTAGTACTTCTTGCGATGTTGATAATTCTGGTTCGTGTACAGGTTGGCTAGTATTTTCTGTAACTGCAGTTTGTTCAAATGAAAAGTTAAATTCTAAAGGTTCAACTTCAACAGTAGGTTCTTGTTTTACAGGTGTATAGTCTTTCTGCAAGTCATCAAAAGAAGTTTCAGGAGAACTTGTTGTTAACTGATCAAACTGAGCAGTTGTGTCTGGAGTATCTTTGGGTTCTTCATATGTTTTAGCTTGAGGAAAATCAATAGCATCGGGTTGTCTTGATGACTCATATTCTTTTTTTCTAGCTTCTGCTTGAGTAGCTATTTCATTTAATGCCAAGCTGCGAATATGACTAACAAGTTGCTGAATCGCAAATTCATCTTTTTGAGCAATATGAATCTCAAGAAGTAATAAATACAGTTCATGTTGGGTATTATCTTTTTTCAGCGCTTGATTGACTTGAGCTTCAGCGGCTGAGAATTGTCTTTCTCGAATGAGCTGTAGAATGGTTTGACGTAAAACTTCTGGTACAGGATTACTTTGTGGAAGAGCGGGAGCCGCTTCTTCAACCACATTTACTTTACTCTTTTCACGCGAGTTTTTATTCGATTTAGCATTCGCTTTTTTATTACTTTTTCTATTTACCGTCTTCGGGGAAGTGGCCTCTTGTTTTTGATTATTCTCGCGCTTTTTTAAAACAACAGCGACCACGAGCAATATGATAAACGGAATCACATATAACATTACTTTCCCCTTAAAAAAATAAATATTTGCAATATTAAAGTCAGCTAACTCTGGTTTTAACTTAATGTTTTTGCTTATGAGCCTGTTGCTGTGCTTGTAACTGCTGTTGTAACTCTGCTAAACGCGCATTCAAAAGTTGAATACGTTGGTCTTTTAAACGTAAAGTTTGATTTAGTTTGGTTACATTCCTTTGTAATGTAACGGTTTTTTCTCTTGTTGTCATAACTTTTACTGCTAACTCAGTATTGTTTTGACTTTGTTGTGTGCTCTTTTTAGCACTCCCATGGCTAGAATTTTGGCTGTTTTCAGCCACGATACTCATTTCCGCTTGTTGTAAACGGTATTTGGTTTTGCCAGAAGTTGATTTTGCAGTATGTGCGATATCTGATTTTGACTTGTTTTGCTGAGGTTTGGCAGTAGGAGAGTGAGTTAGGTTAAGGGCGACTCCCTGACGTAAACGGTTTACATCACCTTGAATAAAAGCATGTCGGTTTTGTGTTTGAATATCATGCATGACTTTCGCAACAGGTTGTTTTGTTTTTGCTGCAATACGATTGGCAATGCTCCATAAAGACTCATTTCGCTGTACCACATATTTACCTGATGATGCTGGTCCTTTGTAGGAACTTAACGATTGTTTCTTCGCAGGATTTTGGTTGAGAGTCTTTTTAGATGGTGATTTCTTTTGCGATATTAGATTCTTGATAGGAGTTTTGGGTGAATCATTTGTATCTGTCTTAGGAGGAGTCGATTTAATTTGATTTTCTATTACTGTCTGATTAGGAGCAGTAGCTGTTGCAACTTGTTGAGTAATCTGAGTGGAAGTGTTTTCACTAAGCGTGTTAGATGAATTTGTATTTATAGCTGGAGCAGTTCCAGAACTAATATTAAGGCTATGTTCATTATTCGAATTATTTGTAGTTAAGGCAGAAGTTGGTGATGCATATCGAGTACTTTCTGGCAGATTTAGAGCAATGTCTTTTTCATTGACAATAAACTGAGGTGATAAAGTAGTTTCGTTATTTTCAGTCTTTTTTATAGAAGAAGGCTTAATTAAAGTTTTAATATGCTGCAAACGTGTGGCAGAACCTTCACTAATTTTCACCACAATATTGAGTTCAGGATCAAGAATAGGGCGAGATGAGGTAATAACAATAACCCCTGAACCTTGACCGTTTTGGCGTGTATAAAAATTAAGATTTCCTGGAGGCTGATGAGACACACCTAGAGTACTTAAATCTTCAGGAGTTGCTAAACTGACTTGTAAAGTTGCGTTAGGGTCAGCTTTTTGGAAATTCATTTCTGCATATAACAAATCGCCAGGTGCGGACTGAATTTGTATAGGGTCTAATGTAATCGCATAAAGAGAAGGCGAAGACATAATGGTGAAAATGGCAATTTTTAATTTGTTATAAACAGTCATCTCAATCCATGACCTAATAAGTCGTAAAGTCGTTCAAAATTATACAATAATGAAATGTAAATAAATTGTAAAATTTTCACAAACCAGTTACGAAAAAGCCGATCTAATGTGATCGGCTTTTTATTTTGACTGAATAATTCAAATCAAATTATGAGCTTTTGTATTCTACTAAGATGCGTAACATACGACGTAAAGGCTCAGCAGCACCCCAAAGTAACTGGTCACCCACTGTAAATGCACCTAGATATTCTTTACCCATGTTGAGTTTACGTAGACGACCTACAGGCACAGTTAAAGTACCAGTTACAGCAACAGGTGTAAGGTCAGTCATAGACGCTTCACGAGTGTTTGGTACAACTTTCGCCCATTGACTTGAAGTACGAATCATATCTTCGATTTCATCAAGTGGTACATCTTTTTTCAACTTGATTGTCAGTGCTTGAGAATGGCAACGCATCGCACCAATACGGACACAATGGCCGTCGATAGGAACAATTTGTGAGTTACCCAAGATCTTGTTGGTTTCAACTTGACCTTTCCACTCTTCTTTTGACTGACCGCTTTCAAGTTGCTTATCAATATAAGGAATCAATGAACCAGCTAATGGCACACCAAAGTTTGCAGATGGGAAACCTTCACCACGTTGTAACTCGGCAACTTGACGATCAATATCCAAAATTGCAGATTTAGGATCATCCAACAATGTTTTAGTATTGTTGTATAAATAGCCCATACCAGTTAGTAGCTCACGCATGTTTTGTGCGCCAGCGCCTGATGCTGCTTGATAAGTCATAGCAGTCATCCACTCCACCAAATTATTTTGGAAAAGTGAACCTACACCCATCAACATAAGTGATACTGTACAGTTACCACCTACGAAAGTTTTGGTACCGTTAACCAAACCATCTTTGATGACGTTAAGGTTTACTGGGTCAAGAACGATGATTGCATCATCTGACATACGTAAAGTTGAAGCTGCGTCAATCCAGTAACCATCCCAACCAGTCGCTTTTAACTGTGGGAAAACCTCAGACGTATAGTCACCACCTTGACAGGTAATAATGACATCCATTTGCTTCAGACTATTAATGTCTGTAGCTTCCATAAGTGCTGGGGCAGTCTTACCACCAAATGAAGGAGCTTCACCACCTGCATTACTGGTAGAGAAATAAAATGGCTCAATATGAGCAAGATCATTCTCTTCAACCATACGTTGCATAAGGACGGAACCGACCATCCCGCGCCAACCGACCAGACCTACTTTCATGTCATTTTGCCTCGGTGCGTTAAAATTGTTAGGGGGAGTTGAGTGTATCAAAAGTGTCCACAACTGCAAGCGTTACAGAAACAAAACACCATCTTTATTGAGTAGAATATCTTGTTTATGTTACATACAAAATTGATAAAGATGACAAAACTTTAAAAAACAAATCATCTTAAAAGAGAAAATTCAATGATTTATATCGAAGTTCTAGCTAGTCTGGTGATTTGGTTGAGTTTCTGGTCACTTATTCCTCGTGATGAGTGGTGGTTTCGTGGTGCCGACTTCCCTCGGTTGCAGATTTTATTTGTTGGTCTGTTAGCCTTTGTAGGCATGTTGTTTTGGCCCACCGAATGGAATCTCTGGCGTGAAGTAGTGCTGGCTGTGCTCATCGCTGCCATTGCCTACCAGCTTAAAATGATTTTGCCTTATACCTTGTTTTGGAAAAAACAGGTTAAACAGGTAAAGCAGTCTCAATTAGATCCACAAAAGCAGATTTCATTAATCGTTTCAAATGTTCTAACCCCAAATGATAAATATCATTTATTGCTTGAACAGATCAGCGCATTAAAACCTGATTTATTACTTACCCTAGAAAGTGATAAGACATGGGAAAATGCGTTAAGGGAGATTGAAAGTGACTATCCTTATCGTGTTCCTGTGCCTTTAGATAATCTATACGGCATGCATTTATATAGTCGACTGCCTTTATCAAATACTGAAGTTAAATTTATTCTCAGTGATGAAATTCCCTCTATACATACCACTGTTACTTTGAGATCTGGTATGCCTGTTCAACTCTATTGTTTGCATCCTAAGCCACCTAGTCCGACTGAGGCGAAGGATTCGACTTTACGCGATGCAGAGCTTTTAATTGTTGGTGATCAAATTAAAGATCTAGATGAAAGCTGTATTGTGATGGGAGATTTAAACGATGTAGCATGGTCGCGTACTACGCGTTTATTTCAACGAATTAGTGGATTACTTGATCCGCGTGTTGGGCGACATTTCATTAATACTTTTCATGCAGATTATCCATTGCTGCGCTGGTCTTTAGACCATATTTTTCATAGTACCGATTTCGGTTTGGTGAAGATGCAACGTTTGCCTCATATTGGATCTGATCATTTTCCTGTCTATGTGGTTTTACAGACTGGTCGTATATTTGAGCATATACAAGAGGAACTGGAGCAAACTCAAGATGATGAAGAAGAGGCGCAAAGAGCCATCCAAGAAGGAATTGCAAAGGCTGAAGCTGAAGAAAAAGTAGTGACTGATAAAATTGCACAGCCTTATAAATAAAAAAGAATATAAAAAATGATGTAAGCAATATCGTACAAAGATTTGAGTCTAGGGCGAATAGGCAGAGGGTTATAAAAACCTTATTCTACATTCATCGGCACACGGAACCGGGAATGGATAATCCCACGTAAGGATACACAAAGCTGATATGGAATAGCATCACGGATCAGATGTTGGAACGGAAACGATAAAAATAACTATTAACCTGAAAGCACAACCTCATTTACCCGAGTTTTGCAGGACGCAGAACTCGGGTTGATATTTTTATATCCCTTATTTAATTCTGTGTAAATAAAATAAATATTTTTAAGCTAATCTTAATGTTTAAATCTATTTAATAATCAATAAATATCCATGTGTTTTTGTATAAATCTCAGCAATTTCCAATGAAAAAAAATATAAAAATTTTTTTTATTAAGTTTTTGTTTTTATAGAATATTAATGAATAAACATAGGCTTTGATCTATTTAAAGATAAATTCGACTTGTTTAATTAATAAATCTCAATAGAATGTGCCGATCGTTGACATGTTGGATCGTCAACAGGCATTGTTTTTTACTTCGCCGGATCGGCGGGTTGTGATTTGTTTGTGCATTTAAATTTCTGTTTGGGAATTAGTGTACATATTGAGGTTTGACTCTTAGTTAGTGGTCTTCTCCCTCTCATATTTGATACTTTGCGGTGCATAAGGATTGTCTTATGAAGAATTTTAAATTTAGCCTTGCTTGGCAAATTTTAATTGCTTTAATCCTAGGGATAGTTGTCGGGGCTGTTTTACATAACCAGCCTGAAATCAGAGACAGTATTGTGAATAATGTTCTTGCCCCTCTTGGTAAGATATTTATTAGCCTGATTAAAATGATTGTTATTCCAATCGTTTTCTCTACCTTGATTTTAGGTATTGCAGGTGTTGGCAGTACGAAAAGTTTAGGGCGACTTGGTTTTAAAACCATTCTCTATTTTGAAATTATTACGACGATTGCTATTTTAGTTGGTTTGTTTGCGGCAAATATCTTCCATCCTGGTTCAGGCATTGATATGTCTCAGCTAGTTCAAACAGATATTTCTCAATATAAACATACAACTGAAGAAGTTCAGTCACAGTCACATGGTCTTATTCAAACAATATTATCGCTCATCCCAACGAACATTATTAGTTCAATGGCACATGGCGAAATGTTACCTGTGATTTTCTTTGCTGTATTATTCGGTATTGGTTTATCTTCTTTACCAGCAACCACTAAAGACCCATTGTTAAATGTATTTCATGCAGTTTCAGAAACGATGTTCCGCGTAACGCACATCATCATGAAATATGCGCCAGTGGGTGTGTTCGGTTTAATTGCGGTAACTGTTGCAAACTTCGGTTTCGCTTCTCTCATTCCATTGGGTAAATTAGTTGTATTAGTTTACGGCGCAATTTTCTTCTTTGCGTTTGTTGTGCTTGGTTTAACTGCAAAAATGTTTGGAATCAATATCTTTATCTTATTTAAGATTTTAAAAGATGAATTGATTTTGGCATTTTCAACGGCAAGCTCGGAAACAGTTTTACCGCGTATTATGCAAAAAATGGAAGCTTACGGTGCGCCTAAAGCAATTTCCAGCTTTGTGATTCCAACTGGTTATT
This sequence comes from Acinetobacter sp. 12966, assembly GCF_031196995.1. Taxonomy (NCBI): domain Bacteria; kingdom Pseudomonadati; phylum Pseudomonadota; class Gammaproteobacteria; order Moraxellales; family Moraxellaceae; genus Acinetobacter; species Acinetobacter sp. 12966. The sequence continues at coordinate 132,890 of NZ_JAVIMC010000071.1, read as the reverse complement.
CATTTAACCTTGATGGTTCTACGCTTTACCAAAGTATCGCGGCAATCTTTATTGCACAGCTTTACGGTATTGAAATGTCAATCAGCCAACAAGTTATTTTGGTTGTAACATTAATGATTACTTCTAAAGGTATTGCGGGTGTTCCTGGCGTATCATTTGTTGTGTTATTAGCGACATTGGGTAGTGTTGGTATTCCTGTAGAAGGCTTGGCATTTATTGCTGGTGTTGACCGTATTATGGATATGGCTCGTACTGCGTTGAACGTTGTTGGTAACGCGCTTGCTGTACTTGTAATTAGTAAATGGGAAAAACAATACGACTCTGAAAAAGCTGCCGCTTATGAAGCATCTCTTAAATAAGAGAGAGGTTTTTTAGTCGAAAAAACCCGCGAAAATCGCGGGTTTTTTTATTGGGTTATTTTAAGACGCGTTGATATAGATCCAGTGTTTGGTCACACATGTCTTTCAAACTAAACATGGTAACAGGGGCAACGATTTGAGGTTGTTCAATATGATTTTTTACAGTCTCTACTAAAGCTTTTTCATTCTCTGCCTCAACAAGACCTTGCGGATATACATTCGTTAAAATCTCGGCAACACCTCCACGGTTCCAGCCAATCACTGGCGTACCGACTGAAAGCGCTTCTAAGGCTGTTCTACCGAATGTTTCTGCTTGGTTGGATAGAGAGAGAACTATATCGCTAAAAGCAAGCCATTCCCGAATATCTGAGCGATGGCCTACGAAGGTAATTTTATCTGTGAGCCCTTTGCTTTGAATAGTCTTTTGCAATTCACTTAAGTAGGCTTGCTTTTTGGCATCAGCACCACCAACAACAACCGCATGTAACTGAGGATATTGCGACTGAAGTTGTTGAATCAGTTCAATTAAACTTTCATGACCTTTTAAGCGTGTAATACGACCAGGTAAGCAAAGTAAAAACTTATTTTCAAGCTCAGGAAAGTCATTAAAAACTTGATTAAACCACTGTGCTGATGGCTGGTAATTATGTGGAAAAGCAGTTGGGTCAATGCCTCGATAAATTCGCACAATATCTTGCGGTGGGCAGTTTTTATAATGGTCAGTGATGTATTTAACCACGCTGTCAGAAACGGCAATCACTTTTTCAGCTTGAGTCATAATCGCACTATAACGATTAACTGAATAGAAACCATGTACAGTGCTAATGAGGTGAGGGCGTTTGTTTGCAGGTATTTTTCTTAAGGCAAAGTGAGTAAGCCAAGCTGGGACACGTGAGCGCACATGAACAATATCGGGTTGATGCTGTTCAATCAGCTTGCGTAAAGGACGGATTTGCCACAAGCTCGACAATGATTTTTTATGAATAGGTAGCGTTAAGTGAGTAGAACCTTCAGCTTCGAGCTGGGACACAAGTCTTCCACCATCTGAAACAACTAGAGACTGATGACCTTGTGCAATCAGTGCACGTGCAATTTCCAGTGTGCCGCGTTCTACGCCACCGCTATTGAGTTCTGGGAGAAGTTGCATCACTTTCATTGTTTTTTGCCTTATACATTCATAAAAGATGGACCATCCACAGATACATCATTTCAAACTAAATCATTATCCGGAATTTACTATCGTGCTAGCGACATGGATGTCGCTGTTTCGCTGTGTTACAAGGAAGTAACATCAGTGAAACAAAGGATTTTGCTTACTTTTTATCCTTGAAAAGTAAGGCTGCCTATTCGATAGTATTTGAATTTCACTTTAAATTGAGGCAGTACTTACTATCAATTTAAAATTATCACAGCTTTATCTTAATAGATCTCTTCATAACCCTCTGGACGTGTCTTAAAACGACGATGGAACCACATATATTGAGTCGGTGCGATGCGAAGTTGATTTTCAATAATTTTATTAACTCGAGTTGCATCATCGACTTCATGTTCACTTGGCATATTTTCGACCGCAGGTTCAATCAAAATATGATATTTAGGATCTTGTACATCACCATGACGGTAAAAATATAAAGGAACGGCAACCGCTTTTGAGATTTTTAATAAACGACGGTGAGCGGTTACGGTAGCAGCAGGCACACCAAAGAAGGGTGCCATCACCCCTTGTTTAAGTCCGAAGTCTTGATCGGGGCTATACCAAATTGCATCGCCATCTTTAAGGTGGCGAATTAAACCACGCATATCATCATGATCGATTTGTGCTTTATAGATGGTGCCACGGCAACGATAAATCAGCATATCGAGCAATGGATTATTTTGAGGGCGGTACACAACATCTGGCTCGAAATATTGAGCACAAACATAGCCACCCGCATCAAGAAGGGTACTATGAGTTCCCAATAATAAAACGCCTTTGCCTTGAGCTTGGGCGTTGGTAATGTGTTCTAAGCCTTCAATGGTGACGCGGTTTTTAAACCAGTAAGGCTTATACCATGCGTTTAATGTCTCAAAAATACCAAGCATCATATCGACAAAAACTTGCTTAGCTTGTTGCTGTACTTTTTCAGTTGACCATTCGGGAAAGCAGACTTCTAAATTACGAATAGTCGTTTTTCGGCGAGATTTTAAATATTTCCAAGCAAGATTTGCTAAGCCATGAGCCAGACGCCACTGAATTGCCCATGGTAAAATAGCCAAAAGCATTAAAAAAACAATGGCAATCCAAATACCCCAATATTTAGGTAATAAAAAGGACCATTGAAATTCACCGGGCGTATAAGTCTGCTTTTGGCTCATAACGATATAAAGAATTCAAAATTAAAACTGGCAAAAGTGTATCACGAACTGAATTTATCGTCGTAATACACTGTTGAATTGAGCGGTTAAGATGAGGAAGTAAACCGTGGTTATCGGCGATTTTCTAAAAGAATACGAACAGCAAGCCCAGCTAACACCGTTCCCATAAGCCAGCGTTGTATATTTGCCCAAAGAGGCTTTTGTTGAAGAAAAAGGGCAATGCTACCCGCGGAAAGTACAATCAGCGCATTTACCGAGACGCTGACAAAAATTTGAATAGTCCCGAGCTGAATGGATTGCCATAAAATACTGCCTTGCTGTGGATGAATAAACTGTGGCAATAACGATAAATACATAATCGCAATTTTAGGATTAAGTAGATTTGTAGCGAAACCCATTAAAAATAGTTTAGCTGGAGAGTCTACTGATAATTGTTTTACATCAAAAATTGGGGATGCATTGGGACGTAGCGCTTTCCATGCTAGCCAGAGTAAATAAATTGCTCCTGCAATACGGATGGTGTCGTAAGCATAAGGGACTGCAACAATAAGGGCTGTAATCCCGAAAGAAGCGCAAAGCATATAAAATACGAAGCCAACGCCAACACCAGCGAGTGAAATAAATCCCGCTATTTTTCCTTGGCAAATTGAACGAGAAATAAGATAAATCATGTTTGGGCCAGGGGTGAGCACCATTGCCAAACAGATTAATCCGAATGCTAAAATTTGAGAAAGATCTAGCATGAAAAATACTCGAATATTATTATATGGGTAGATATAACATAATTATTTTTATAAGTCTTATATTCAATCAGAGCGGTATTTAAAACTATTAAGCCTAACTAAACTTAATCACTTATCATCTATTTTTTTATAGATTTTTTGCTTTAAAAAATTTATAGATATTCTGAAAAAAGCCCCCTTAATTTAAGGAGGCTTTTATTACTTACTTTAAAGGAAATAAAAGTGAATTAATTTCCTTTGCTCATTTGTTCAAGTTCATCCCAGCGTTCTAATTTTTCAAGTAATACCTCTTCAATTTCTGCGAGACGCTGACTTGCTTTAGTTGCTTCATCGGCATTACTGACAAACCATGAACCATCTGCCAGCTTGTCAGAAAGTTCTGCTTGTTCAACTTCCAGTTTCTCGATTTCGGCAGGAAGTTGCTCAAGTTCACGTTGGTCTTTATAACTCAGTTTTACCTTTTTAACGTTACTTTGTGCTGCGGCTTTTTCAGCTTCGGCTTTTGCCTGAGCTTTTTTAACATCAGACTTTTGGTCTACGACTTTATCATCTGGTCGTTGCTGCAAATAGTCTTGGTAGCCACCAATATACTCTGCAATATTGCCTTTACCATCAAATACCCAAGTCGATGTTACGACGTTGTCCATAAATGCACGGTCATGCGAAATGAGTAACAGGGTACCTTTATATTCAGAAAGCATCTCTTCAAGTAGCTCAAGAGTCACCATATCCAAGTCATTGGTTGGTTCGTCCATTACAATCAGATTCGATGGTTTAAGCAGTAATTTAGCAAGTAAAATACGGTTACGCTCACCACCAGAAAGGGCTTTTACTGGTGTGCGTGCGCGTTCAGGCGAAAACAAGAAATCTTGTAGATAGCTATAGATATGTCGACGGTTACCATTTACATCAACAAAGTCAGAGCCTTCTGAAACGTTTGCCATGACTGTTTTTTCAAGGTCTAAGGCATTACGTAATTGGTCAAAATAAGCAACTTCTAACTGTGTACCAGTCTTAACAGAACCACCGTGCTCGATTTCACCTAAAATGGCTTTAATTAACGTCGTTTTACCGACACCGTTATCACCGACTAGGCCAATACGGTCACCACGCATGACTAGTGTAGAGAAATCTTTAATCAGTGGCTTATCATCATAAGATACACTTAGGTGCTCAATATCAAATACTAATTTACCAGAGCGATTTGCTTCTTGAGTCGCCATGCTCACTTTGCCTTGTTGTGAACGGCGAGCTTTCGATTCTTCACGTAAAGCTTTTAAGGCGCGCACACGACCTTCATTACGCGTACGACGTGCTTTAATCCCTTGACGAATCCAAGCTTCTTCTTCAGCTAACTTTTTATCAAATAAAGCATTTTGTTTCTCTTCTGCTTCCATTTGCTGAGCTTTAAGCTCTAAATAGCGTGAATAGTTACCTTCATAACCACGTAGGATGCCACGGTCAAGTTCAACAATTCGAGTCGCAATGCTGTCTACAAAAGAACGGTCATGCGAAATAAATAGTAGCGTTAAATTATTTTGATCGAGTAGAAATTTTTCTAACCATTCAATACTTTCAACATCTAGATGGTTGGTCGGTTCATCTAGAAGTAATACGTCCGGTTGTGTCAAAAGAGCGCGGGCGAGTAAAACACGGCGTTTACGTCCTCCCGAAAGATCTGCCAAATCTGCATTTGGATCGAGTCCCATTTTACTTAACAGGGCATTGACCTTGTTTTCGAGTGCCCAGCCGTCGAGTTGGTCGAGCTTATGCTGTAGGTTGCCCATACGGTCACAAGCTTCCATATCTCCCAGCATACAAGCATCAGTTGCTTCATGATAAGCTCTGAGTACTTCGGCAGCTTCTCCTGCACCATCAGCTACAATGTCAGCAACCTTACCTGAATCCATTGGAACGTCTTGGGCTAACATTGAAACAGTTAAACCATTTTGAATAGAAACTTCACCAGAATCTGGTAATAGGCTTCCCTCGATCAGTTTAAGTAAAGTAGACTTACCTTCACCATTACGACCAATTAAACAGACTCGTTCGCCACGTTCTAGATTAAAGTTCGCGCCATCGAGCAGGGCAGGTCCGCCAAAAGCAAGTTGGACATCCCTTAGGGTAATATAGGCCATAATGTTTTCCAGAATCTCAAATGAGGATTTAAATGACTAAACCACCATATCATGATGATCAAGCGTCATTTTCCGCACCCATTGAAGATTTGCAAGTGCGAATTACATTTTTGGATGATTTAGTTGAACAATTAAATCAACAACTCGCTATTCAAACTCAAGAAATAGCTGATTTGAAAAAACAAATGCAATTTCTTTATCAACGTGTGGAATCGTCGGATTTATCAGAAGGCATTGCACCTTTTGACCCATTAACGAATAAACCTCCCCACTATTAATAAAAAGGCAAGTTCAATACTTGCCTTTTTATTTGGGAATATTTCCCAATTTTGCTTAAAAACCTTGTAAGACGATCTTACCTTTTGTTGTGCCACTTTCAATTTGCTGATGAACTCGTTTTAAATTTTCAGCATTAATTGGACTTATAACTTCCGTTACAGTCGTTTTGATTTTCCCATCATCAACCAGCTTGCTGACCTCATTTAATAGTTCACTTTGTTTTGCCATATCTTCGGTCTGGAACATTGAACGTGTAAACATAAATTCCCAATGCACAGATACAGACTTGGTTTTAAACGGTTTGATATCTAACTGTTCAGGATCATCAATAAGCCCAAAACGGCCTTGCGGTGCAATCAACTCGACAATATCTGCTAAATGCTGATCTGTTTGAGTAGTTGAGAACACATATAAAGGTGCCTTTAAATCTAATTGCTTGATTTGGGCTGCTAAAGGTTGACGGTGATCTAACACATAATCTGCTCCAAGTTGCTTAACCCAGTCTTGAGTTTCTGCTCGTGAAGCTGTTGCAATAATTGTTAGGTTTGTCAGCTGTTTAAGAAGTTGAATGGTGATTGAACCAACACCACCAGCTCCACCAATCACTAATATTGTTGTGTTTTCTGGCGCTTTCTTTGGAACTTGCAGGCGATCAAATAACATCTCCCAAGCCGTGATTGCAGTTAAAGGGAGAGCTGCCGCCTCGGTTACTTCTAAAGTTTTTGGTTTATGGCCAACAATGCGTTCATCAACGAGTTGTAATTCGCTATTACTACCTTGACGATTAAGAGCACCTGCATACCAAACAATATCGCCAATCTTAAATTGAGTAACTTTATCTCCAATCGCTTCAACTACACCTACTGCATCCCAGCCAAGAGTTTTCCACTGATTATTCTCAGGGCTTACATTCTTTCGAATTTTAGTATCTACCGGATTTACTGAAACAGCTTGTACACGAACAAGTAAATCGTGTCCTTCAGCAATAGGGGCATCGAGTTCAATATCGACGAGTGCTTCTGGCGATGTAATAGGCCCCGCTTTTTGATATGCCACAGCTTTCATAATTATCATTCCTCTTGTTGAGAGTTTGATCATAACGTAAGCTTAAAATAAGTAACTACAGACAAATAACGCTCATAGTGTCAAAAAGGATACTGTAAAATGGCAAAAGTACGACATTCAAGTTTTGATTGTTCTCCGGGATGTTCTGTTGAAGCAGCCATTAGTTTGATTGATGGAAAATGGAAATGCGTCATTCTTTGGCATTTATTTAATGAAGGTACCTTGAGGTTTAACGAAATTCGAAAGCGTGTTCCGAGCATTACCCAAAGAATGCTGACAAATCAGCTACGTGAATTGGAACAAGATGGAATTATTCATCGGGAAGTCTATCCTCAGGTACCACCTAAAGTAGAATACTGCCTGACTGATTTGGGACAAAGTCTTGAGAAAATTCTGTTTGCTTTAAAACAGTGGGGGGATGCTCATATTGACCAGTTTGGAAAGCTGACACTTGTGGATCGTAATTCGAATCCTTAATTATATTTGAGTTAGCTCATTGTAATTTGCACTGTGAAATCTGACTATTTTTAAGCTTGCCCCTGGATTGGGCATTATTTTTATGATGAAACTTGCGTTTTCTGGTCCGCTTATGCAACTCTAATAAAAGAGATTAATAGGTTTTGCTATGGACAATATGGGAATTTGGGTTACCGTTATCATTGTTCTTTTCGTACTAGGCTCCATTTTTGGTTTAAGAGTGAGCCCACGTGAAAAGGCACTTGGTATTATGCGTGATAAAGCTCGTAAAATGGGTTTACACCCGCGTGTAATCGTTGCACCTGAATGGACACATGTCCCAATGGCGACTGAAAAGCGTGCCAGCATGGTTGCTTATTATAGTGTATTGATTCCCGATGCCCGTTTATCTTTAATGCGCGCTCGCGTTGTAGACGGCAAATTAAAAGTGCTTCAGGGTGATGAGAAATTTAATGATTCTCCCATTGCATTAAAAGGGATTTATGCTATTGATATGCAGGCAAACTGTGTAGGGCTTTATTGGGATGAGGAATCAGACCTGAGAGCAACACAATTAGATGAGATGAAGGCTTATCTGTTGAACTTGGCTAAAGCCTGATTTTTAAATTTATTGGTATAGGAATAACATTTTATATGGCGAATACCTCGCGCTCTGCATCTCAAAGCACAGCATCTACTGCATCTGCTGCACATAAACGTGCCTTAGTGATTGTGGAGTCGCCTGCCAAAGCGAAAACCATCAATAAATATCTGGGTTCGCAATACATTGTAAAGTCTTCTGTAGGTCACGTGCGTGATTTGCCAACAGGTGGCAGTAAATCAACTGAGAAAAAGCCGGCTGCACGGACTAAACTCACTGAAGCAGAAAAAGAACAAAAAGCCAGTCAGGCTTTAGTTAATCGTATGGGGGTTGATCCTGAACATGGTTGGGAAGCTCATTACGAAGTTCTGCCAGGTAAGGAAAATGTTGTTGCTGAACTAAAGAAACTCGCCAAAGATGCCGATGCAATCTATCTCGCAACGGACTTGGATAGAGAAGGGGAAGCCATTGCTTGGCACCTAAGAGAAGTTATTGGTGGTGATGACAGTCGTTATCATCGCGTGGTATTTAACGAAATTACTAAAAATGCCATTCAAGAAGCATTTAAACAACCTACCCGCCTAGATTTAAACCGAGTTAATGCACAGCAAGCACGCCGTTTCTTAGACCGTGTTGTTGGCTTTATGGTTTCACCATTGCTGTGGGAAAAGATTGCCCGTGGTTTATCGGCAGGTCGTGTACAGTCTGTAGCAGTGAAACTGGTTGTAGAGCGTGAAAGAGAAATTCGTGCTTTTATACCAGAAGAATACTGGCAAGTTTTTGCAGACACGCAAGCCAAGAAAGATGACATTCGTCTTGAAGCAGTTAAGCAAGCTGGTAAAACCCTTAAACTGAAAAATAAAGCTGAAACTGATGCTTTATTGGATGTTTTAAAAGGTGCTGAATATAAAGTTGCACAGCGTGAAGATAAACCGACTAAGGTCAATCCAAGTGCACCGTATATCACTTCAACGCTGCAACAGGCTGCAAGTACACGTCTAGGTTTTTCTGTAAAGAAAACCATGATGTTGGCACAGCGTCTATATGAAGCAGGTTTTATTACCTATATGCGTACTGACTCAACGTTCTTGAGTGACGATGCAGTAAGCATGGTACGTGCTCATATTGAAAGCCAATTTGGTGAGAAATATTTACCTGCAAAACCAAACCGCTATGGTAACAAAGCCGGTGCTCAAGAAGCCCATGAAGCAATTCGTCCTTCTAATGTTGCGCTTACAGGTGACCAACTTGCAGGTGTAGAGCGTGATGCTCAGCGTTTATATGATTTGATCTGGCGTCAGTTTGTTGCTTGTCAAATGACTCCAGCAGAATATTTATCTTCAACTTTAACGGTTGAAGCTGCTGATGTTGAATTGAAGGCAAAAGGCCGTACGCTTGTATTTGATGGTTTTACACGAGTGCGTGGTGCCAACAAGTCTGATGACGATATTATTCTGCCTGCAATTAAAGTAGGCGAAATTTTAAAATTAGAGAAGTTAGACCCAAGTCAGCACTTTACTAAACCACCTGCACGTTTTACTGAAGCTTCTTTGGTAAAAGAACTCGAAAAACGTAGTATTGGTCGTCCTTCGACTTATGCAGCGATTATTTCTACGATTCAAGAACGTGGCTACGTTAAGTTAGAAAACCGTCGTCTTTTCGCCGAAAAAATGGGTGAAATTGTCACGGACCGACTTGATGAAAGTTTCAATAATTTGATGAATTATGCCTTTACAGCAGACCTTGAGGGGCAGCTCGATAAAGTTGCAACAGGCGAGCGTAACTGGAAAGAGTTACTTGATACTTTCTATGGTGATTTCAAGAAACGTCTTACCAATGCTCAAGGCGAGCACGGCATGCGTCGTAACCAGCCGGTTGAAGTGCCAGCAGTACATTGTCCTGAATGTTCACGTCCAATGCAGATTCGTACAGGTACAACAGGCGTGTTCTTAGGTTGTTCTGGTTATAACTTACCGCCTAAAGAGCGTTGTAAAGGTACTTTGAACTTAACACCTGTTGAGTCCTTAGCTGCTCTTTCTGATGATGATGGTGCTGAAACCGCAGACTTGATGTCAAAACATCGTTGTGCAAAATGTGGCACAGCCATGGACAGCTATGTAATTGATGGTGGTCGTAAACTACATGTATGTGGTAACAACCCTGATTGTGACGGTTTTGAGCTTGAAGAAGGCGAGTTCAAGATTAAAGGCTACGATGGACCAACCATTCCATGTGATAAATGTGATGGTGAGATGCAGCTTAAGACTGGTCGTTTTGGCCCGTATTTCGCTTGTACAAGCTGTGACAACACCCGTAAAGTCTTGAAAAGCGGTCAACCTGCACCTCCACGTGTAGAACCGATCAAGATGGAACATTTGCGCTCAACAAAGCATGATGACTATTTCGTGTTGCGTGATGGTGCTGCTGGTCTGTTTTTGGCCGCAAGTAAATTCCCGAAAATTCGTGAAACACGTGCGCCAAAAGTTGCGGAATTGCGTAGTGTTGCTGCTCAGCTTGATCCTAAATACCAGTTTATTTTACAAGCTCCAGATGTAGACCCTGAAGGTAATCCGACAGTTGTGAAATTCAGTCGTAAGAATCAATCACAATATGTAGGCTCGGAAACTCCAGAAGGCAAACAAACTAAATGGAGCCTAATTTATCAAAATGGTAAATGGGTTGAGGGCTAATTAAGTCCACAATAAAAAATGCTAGCTCAGCTAGCATTTTTTGTATCTAAAACAATAAAAGAAAATTTTAAATCTATGGGGAAAAAGAATGTGGAAAAACATTCGAGTTTTATGTTTGTTAATTATTTTATTGATTGTTGCTGTTCAGGCATGGCGAGATCAAAACCAAGATTGGAATCAACCTATTGTTGTCGTTTTACATCCTATTAATGCAGACGGTTTGCAGACAACACAGAGCTATATTCATCAGTTGCAATACACTGATTTTGAGAGAATAAGAAATTATTTAGGAGAATGGTCGCAACACTATCGTAGTCAATCAGGAAACTTTGTAATTCGTTTAGGTCAGCCATTACAACAACGACCTCCTGAGGCTCCTCAAAATGCCAATATCTTTCATGTGATGTGGTGGAGTTTAAAGTTCCGTTTTTATGCATGGCGGCATCAACAACCTGAAGACAATGGGGCATCACTTAAGCTTTATTTAAATTATTACGATCCCCATTATCAAAAAGTTTTGATCCATTCGACTGCTTTGGAAAAAGGTCGTATTGGTAGTGTGAATTTATTTGCGACCAACACACAAGCTTCCCAAAATCAGGTCGTGATTGTTCATGAGCTATTACATGGCTTTGGGGCACAAGACAAATATGATTTAAAAACTGGTCAACCGCTTTACCCTCTAGGTTATGCGCAACCTGAAAAAGTGCCTTTATATCCGCAAACTGACGCTGAAATCATGGGTGGTCGAACACCATTATCTGAGCAGAGCAGTAAAATGCCGAATGGTTTACATGAAACGATAATAGGTTTACCTACAGCTCAAGAAATTGGTTGGGTGAAATAAAATTGTGGATAAATACTGCTTTATCCACATTAATTGATAATAAACGATGCAGATCTTATACAGACAAAAAATGTGAAGTGTATCACTATTATTAGGTAGATGAAATTCTAATACCTGATAATAAGAGTGGCCATGATGAAAACTGTCGGTAATGATTTGGTGCGCAATCAGTTACATGCTGATCGTAAGTGGTATTTGATATTAGGCTTTGTGCTTATTGGCTTCGGTCTGATTTTGTTTAGTTCATTACCATTTGCGACTTTTTCTGTCGTTTTTTTATTTGGAATACTCATGATGGTCGGAGGTGTTTTACATCTTGTTGCGGCTATTAGTGTTTTTAAAGGCGCAAGCCGATGGTTATGGGCACTGTTTGGTGTACTTTATTTAATAGCGGGTTATTACGCTTTTTCTACTCCTGTAAAAACAGCGGTAGTTTTAACAAGCTTACTATCGATTGCACTTATCATCGCTGGGACTATACGTACAATAAACGCAATTTTACTTAAGCCAATTACGGGCTGGGGCTGGACTTTATTCTCCGGATTATTAACACTCGCTACAGGTATTTTAATTTTGGTTTCTAAAGATTCACCTTTTTGGGTGCTAGGAATGTTCCTTGCCATAGATATCTTATTTCAAGGCATTAATTTTCTAGGTTTGGCTTCTGCGATTAAGCATCTACCATCTAGTTCAAAAACAGTATCTTAAATAAGAATATTGAATCAAAGAGCACTTTAGGTGCTCTTTTTGTTTTTATGACGGGCAGACGCATCTATGGTTGGGTCTGTTAAACTATGTCTTGGTGTTTTAGCGATATGTGTTATGAGTCTTGCAAAATTAATTAATGAACTAAATGCTCAGCAAAAAAAAGCAGCCACGACATCTGCGCAGAACTGTTTAGTTTTGGCGGGCGCTGGTTGTGGCAAGACAAAGACAATTGTTGCACGTGCCGCCTATTTAATTGATCAAGGCTTACCAGCGAATCAAATCCAGATTTTAACTTTTACTCGACGTGCTGCGAGTGAGATTGTTGCAAGAGTAGAGCAGCATGTAGGAGCACAGGCAAAGGGCCTAAGAGCTTCGACTTTTCATACTTTTTGTATGTATTTACTGCGTCGTAATCCACAAGCTTTTGGCTTAAATCAATTTAGTATTATTGATCGTGATGATCAGTTGCTGATGTTCCGTTTATTAAGAGGTAAAGACAAAGATAATGTTTTACCTAAAGCGGCAGAGCTGTGCGATCTATATTCCTATGCAAGAAATACTCAAACCAAGCTTTCTGAAGCACTGCTTAAGCAACTTCCAGAAGCCTATGAGCACAAGGCACAAATTGCTGAGTTGATGAAAACTTATGAGCAACGTAAAAGAGAGCGTAATTTTTTAGATTACGACGATATCTTGTCGATTGTGGCTGTTCATTTACAAAACTCAGAAGCGTTGACCAATTGGGTGGCAGGCTTTTGTCAGGCATTGCTAGTTGATGAAATGCAAGATACAAACCCTTTGCAATGGGCTTTGTTGCAGCCCTTAATTGGTAAAGTGAAGTTATTTTGCGTGGGTGATGACGCTCAGTCCATTTATGGCTTTCGTGGCGCAGACTTTGAAAATATTCATTCTTTTAAAGAACGAATACCCGATGCAGAAGTACTTACACTCGCTTTAAATTATCGCTCGACTCAAGAAATTCTAGATTTATCAAATTGGTTATTGGCACATAGCCCAATTGATTATCAAAAACAGCTACAAGCGCATCGTGGTCAAGGGCAAAAGCCACAACTACATTTGTTTGGCAATGAATTTGAAGAAGCAAACTGGATTGCACAGGATTTAATAACGCGCCACCAGCAAGGTGCAAACTGGCATGACCACATGGTGTTAGTCCGTTCTGGTTATAGTGCCCGATATCTAGAAGGGGCTTTTATTGCTGCTGAAATACCTTATCGTTTTATTGGTGGGGTAAAGCTTCTTGAGTCGGCTCATGTAAAAGATGTACTTAGCCTGTTACGTATTGTGAGTAACCCTCACGATGATTTGGCTTGGATGCGGTTTTTAACCTTGTGGGATGGGATTGGCGATGTTGGAGCGAGTAAGTTAGCCCAAGAGCTGATGGGAATTGTTGATGTCGAGGAGCGCTGTCAGCGACTTGAACGTCATGGCAAGGTACCTCTACAAGCGATTTTAATTTTAAAACAACTAGATGTATTACAGCAGCATGTCGAGGCAAGTATTGGCTTGGCTCTTGATGCTTTAGGTGAACAGCTAGAGCAAAATTATAAAACCAAAGATTGGTCACGTCGTTTAAAAGACTTTGATTTGGTTAAGCAACTTGCACGAAAGCATGCGTCGTTAGGTGAATTCCTTGAGGAATATGTACTTGAGCCGATTTCAGTTTCTGAAATTGAAAAAGCTGCTGATCAAGATTTAGTAACTTTAATTACGATTCATTCAGCTAAGGGTGCCGAACAGAAAGTTTGTTATGTACCTCACGTATCGCCAAATCAATATCCTTATGCAAGGGCTCAGGGTGATTTTGATGATGTTGAGGAAGAACGCCGTGTGCTATATGTTGCCTTAACGCGTGCTGAAAATGAATTAATTTTGACGAAGCAAAATCTTAATACGTGGTCGCAAGACACTTATGATGAGCAAGGTCGTAAAGTCGAGAGTTATTTCTTAAATGATCTGCCTGCACATTTGGTTCAAACAAAGATTCATAGGCAAGTACCTCAGCAATTTACTAAAAAACAATGGAACAGATCTCCTGCAGTAAATTTAGGTTTTGGTATCGATCTGGACTAAACTACTGTATAAGACGCTGTGATTACTTAAATGTATATTGGCCCTCCCTTTTATTGCCAATTAAGGTTAGAAAATGAAAATATTAGTTCGTAATTTAGATCGTGCTGTAAGTGAAGCTGAAGTTTTAGAGTTGTTTAAGGCATATGGTAAAGTTGATACATGTGTTCTTGTGACTGATAAAGACACAGGTAAATCGAAAGGCTTTGGTTTTGTTGAAATGCCGAATCCACGTGAAGCGATTAAGGCAATTAAAGGCTTAAATATGCTTAAAGTTAAAGGCTATGGAATTCGAGTTAAAGCAGCCGAAGAATAAGTTTTTCTGATGAAAAGACAATTTTTAGCTCTCTCGATTGTAACGCCCAATGGTACTCGTATTGCTGAAGGTATCAAAACACTTGAAGTGCGTTCATGGGTGCCTACGCAGTTACCAGTGAAAGATCTATTAATTGTCGAAAACCAGAACTTTCTGATTAAAGATACTGATGAAGAGGAAGGAGTTGCTGTCGCTTTAGTTGATGTCGACTCTATTCATGCTTGGCGAAATGACGAGGTCAATTTAGCCTGTGCATCTGCTTGGAGTGAAGGCTATTTTGCTTGGGTCTTAAGTAATGTTCGTCCTATAAAACAGCCAGTGAAAATTTTAGCTAAACATAAAATTTATCAAGTTGAGCTGGATTTACCATAAATAACGTTGATTTTATCAATGGAGTCGTTAAGCTAAGAATAGCTATTGCAATGGCGATTTTAGAACAGGAAAGTTTAGTTATGTCACGTGTTGCTCGTTATCATGCCGATCGTACCAATCAGAAGCTCTATTTTGCACGTCTAGCGTGTCAACAGGCAGAGCAGACCGATCATGTGCAGCAGGTACAAGCTTACCGTGAAGCAGCTGTATTTCATTTACATGGCGCAATGTTAGCGTTCTTACAAGAATTGGTACGTTATTACCGTTTAAATGATTTGCAACCCACCTTAAAATCTATAGAGGAACATATGGCTGCAAAAGGGCAGGTTTCTCCTGAAGTGTCCGTTTTGCAGCAATTGGCAAAAGATGGTTTTGTTGCAGAGTTAAAACGAGCTTATCGTATGTGCCAATACGCCCCAGAACCCAAAGAACCGACTCCAGAAGAAGAAACTTCTTCTAACCTCATTATTAAAGTGACACAAGGGCCTCAGTCTTGGTTGCCAGATGTTAAAATCTTGCGTGAATGGCACCGAGAATTAAGTCATTTAATTGATGGTTTTCGTAACGAAATGGTCGAGTTCTAAAATTAAACTGCCTAGATGCTTGAAATTTAGACTAGGTGTGCCTATATAAATAAGACAAGAGATGCAAAGTGCAAGGGTGCTTTGCCACCATGTTGAAACATGGAGGAAGTATATGTCTATACAGCAATTGAAAGAGTTATTTGGAAATCAAGAAGCAGTGTTGGAATTAGTTCAACTCGAAGGTGGTGAACTCGCCTTGCGTAATGCAGGTTCTGAGAATGAACCCTTGGTTAAAATTCAATTTAGCGATGAAGTCAAAGCAATCTTGGGTGAGCAGACTCCAGTTGTTGCTCAGCATATGATTCAGGCTGCATTGTTTGGACTGCTGGAAAAGCAGGTAAACGAGTGGCAGGCTGAGGTATTAGACGAACAGCCTAAATTCTTGAGTTAAAAAAAGCGTACTCTTGAGTACGCTTTTTATATGGAGTTAATGAACCGTTGACTGATGAGCAAGCTCGATCTGATTTAAGATGTGGTGGCTCATATTCTTTGCCATTTCTTCTTTTGCATAGAACACCTCTCCAATATTTTCGTCACGGATAACCGCTGCTTCTTCTTTGCTTTCCGCGCAAATTAATACCTGAATTTGAGGATTTAATTGCTTGGCAATCGCCACAATACGGTGAATATCTAAAATATCCATAGGTGAGATCACTAATAGTCGTGCATGCATGATATGTGCTTGAATTAAAACACTTGGTTCAGTAGCAACACCACTCACAGCAGCAATATTTGCATTACGTAGTTTTTCTACGATTTCACGATTCTCTTCTGCAATAACGACTTTAATATTTTCATTAATTAAATTTTCAGTAATGCGTCGTCCTACACCGCCATATCCCACAATCACGACCTGATCACGTAAGTAAGCTTGATCAACTTCATCGGGTAACATTGCTAATGGGTCACCACTACGTTCAAGCAGTCGAGCTAAGTGAGAGCGTTCACGAATCCAGCGTTGTACAGGCTCAATGGCTGAGAAGATGAAAGAGTTAAGCGTAATTGAAAATAAAGCGCCAGCTAGAATTAAATTCTGAGCTTCTAGGCTTAATAGGCTTAAAGAAACACCAAGTGTCGCCAAAATAAATGAAAACTCACCAATCTGTGCAAGGCTTGCCCCGACTGTTAAAGCTGTATTGATTGGATAGCGGAAGAATAAAACCAATGCCATTGCAGCAAGAGTCTTACCCACCATAATAATCGCGATAACAGCTAAAATATGTAGCGGACTCTCCACAAGAATATGTGGATCAAACAGCATGCCTACAGAAACGAAAAATAAAATCGAGAAAATTTCACGTAGAGGAAGAGTTTCTTCTTCTGCACGATGGCTAAAGTCTGATTCTTTAACGACCATACCCGCAAAGAATGCGCCTAAAGCCATTGAAACCCCAAAGATGGCATAAGAGCCGTAAGCAATCGAAACAGCAGCAGCGACGACAGTCAGCGTAAATAGCTCTCTTGACCCTAACCGAGCAACGAATTGCATAATAATAGGCACAACACGCTTGCCTACAATAAGCATAAAGGCAATAAAGCCAATCACTTTTAATAAAGTTATTCCAAGGGTTAACCAGATATTTCCGTCTGCACCTGCTGGTGCTTTTCCACCGAGTAAAACAGCTGTAGCCGGAAGAAGTACTAAAACCAGTACCATCACTAAGTCTTCGACTAACAGCCAACCCACAGCAATTTTGCCGTTAACTGAGTCTAAAAGACCTCGGTCTCCTAATGCTTTTAATAATACAACCGTGCTCGCACACGATAGACTTAAGCCAAAAACGAGTGCAGACCCGAAACTCCATCCCCATAGCATTGAAACGCCAATACCAAGTAAGGTTGCAACAGCGATCTGTAAAATTGCGCCAGGCAAGGCAATACGACGAACTAGTAATAAGTCTTTTAATGAAAAGTGCATCCCTACACCAAACATTAGGAACATGACCCCGAGTTCTGCAAGCTGATTGGCAAGGTGAATGTCTGCGACGATACCAGGTGTATTTGGGCTAATAATAATTCCGGCAATTAAATAGCCGATAAGAGGGGGGAGTCGTAATCGGGCTGCAATATAGCCAAAAATGAGGGCAACACCGAAACCAACGGCAAGTAAAATAATTAAATCTACGTCATGCGGCACTAAAAACTCCTTTTACGTGAGTTAGGCTAAAAACAAGCATAAAAAATGCCAAGGCGGAATGTAGAGAAAGTTTAACAAAAAGGTGGGTATAAAAAAAATGCAAAAAAAAACGACTTCATAAAGAAGTCGTTTTTTTCGAGGCTAAAATTATTTGATTTTAGCTTCTTTGAAAATCACGTGTTGACGGATTTTTGGATCAAATTTTTTGATTTCCATTTTTTCCGGCATAGTACGTTTGTTTTTAGTCGTGGTATAGAAGTAACCTGTACCAGCTGAAGAAACGAGGCGAATCTTATCACGCATTGCTCAGACTCCTTAGATCTTTTGACCTTGAGCACGAAGGTCTGCAACAACCTTTTCGATACCCAATTTGTCAATAATACGCATACCTTTAGTGGTTAAACGAAGACGTACAAAACGTTTTTCGCTTTCTAACCAGAAACGGTGGTGGTGCAGGTTCGGCTCGAACCGGCGCTTGGTTTTGTTGTTGGCGTGTGAGACGTTGTTACCAACGACTGGACGCTTGCCGGTAACTTGGCAAACCTTAGACATGGTGTAACTCCATTGATTCAGCCAACAGCAAATCTGTGGCCAGTCATACTAAATGTAAACGGATGAATTCATTCAAGGGGCGTTTTATACCAAAAATACGATTAAAAGACAAGCGAAATTGGTAAAAACGAGGCATGATTTAGTATAACAGATCATGCCTTGATCAGTTAGCGCAACAAGGTTTTCGAAATGAAACGATGAATCGGCTTATTGAACGGTGGAAGAATGTATTTAAGGCTATAAAGTTTTGGATTTGACATCACCGAACGCTCATGAGAAAGGCTAAAAAAGCCCTCTGGTCCGTGATATTTACCCATACCTGATGCGCCAATTCCGCCAAACGGTAAATCATCTTGTGCAACATGGGTAATCACCATGTTAATTCCGAAATGCCCTGAATGGGTGTGCTGTGCAATATAGTCAGCACGCGCTTGATCATAATCAAAATAATACATCGCTAGAGGACGTGGACGACTATTAATGAATTCGATGACTTCTTCTATTTGGTCATATTCTAAAATCGGTAGAATAGGCCCGAAGATTTCATTTTGCATAATATCCATTGCGGTCGTCACCCCAGTGACTAAAGTTGGCGCAATTTTACGGACATCATCTAAAATTTCATTTTGCGGATTAATTTCAACAATACGTGCACCTTGATCACGGGCATTTTCAAGATAACCCTGAATGCGGTTGTACTGTTTATCATTAATAATAGAGGTGTAGTCTTGGTTGTTGCGGAAATGAGGATACATTCCAGCCACAATCAATTTAAAGTTTTCGATGAACTCGGCAGTTTTGCCTCGTGGTAAGAAAATATGATCTGGCGCAACACAAGTTTGTCCTGCATTCCATAATTTACCTACAGCAATACGCTGGGCAACATCTTTCATGTCCATTGACGCATGTACTAGGGCAGGAGATTTTCCGCCTAACTCAAGAATAACTGGAACTAGATTTTGAGCTGCGGCTGCCATCACTGTTTTACCAACAGAAGTTGAGCCTGTGAAAATCATTTTGTCAAAAGGCAAATGACTAAACGCATCTGAAATAACGCCACCACCATTTACCACAGCAACTAATTCTTGTGGGAATGCTTCTGCTAATGCACTTTCAAGGACACGTCCAAAATTTGGAGAGGCACTAGAAATTTTGATCATGGCATGGTTGCCCGCAGCTAGTGCACAGATCAGAGGTCCAACCGAAAGTAATAATGGGTAATTCCATGGTGTAATAATACCAATTACACCCATAGGCTGATATTGTACCCAACCTTTTGCTGGCTGATGTAATACACTGATATGGCGTTTTGAAGGTTTCATCCACGCAGTCAGATGCTTACTGTAATATTTGATTTGTTCCAAACTAGTGAGTAGCTCACCAATTTTTGTTTCCATAATTGCACGATTGCCGTAATCAAGGTTAATTGCTTCGGCAATCTGATCTTGATATTTTACCAAGACTCTTTTAAGACGAGCTAAACGATCAATACGCTCTTTAGCAGTGGGTACCGGATGACGTAAATAAGCAAGCTTTTGTTGTTCAAGCAAGTCATGTAAATGCTTTACATCATAAGGAAGCTGAGTCTCTGGATTTGTTTTTGTTTGACTGTTCATCGGTACTTACCAAATATACTGATATACTTATTTTTTAGAGTAAATACTCTAAATAGTCAAGTCAGTTTATGTGTTTAAGTCTTAACCATGTGAATTATTAAAGGTTATTAAAATGTCTCTACCTAAAGCTCTGAAGACAAAAGACCGGATTTTACAAATCAGTTTGCAGCTTTTTAACGAGCGAGGTGAACGGTCGGTTACAACCAATCATATTGCTGCAGAGTTAGGTATTAGTCCGGGAAACTTGTATTATCATTTTCGGAATAAGCATGAAATCATTAAAGAGTTAATGTACCAATATCAGGTTGAGACTTTAGACATGCTTTCTTTACCTGAAGACAGGCCATTAACGACCAATGATAAAATCAGCTATTTTCAAGTGTTAAGCGGTCAACTATGGAGTTATCGTTTTATTCATCGCGATGTGTATCATTTAGTTGAAAGTAACGAAGACTTTAAAAAGATTTATCCACGGTTTGCTGGACAGGTCATGCAGCAGGGGCAAAAGATTTATCAAGCCTTTGTCGATGCA
Source organism: Acinetobacter sp. 12966 (assembly GCF_031196995.1). Taxonomy (NCBI): domain Bacteria; kingdom Pseudomonadati; phylum Pseudomonadota; class Gammaproteobacteria; order Moraxellales; family Moraxellaceae; genus Acinetobacter; species Acinetobacter sp. 12966. Next base: position 112,449 of record NZ_JAVIMC010000071.1, on the reverse strand, counting down.
GGTCTTATGAAAATGACGCCGTCTGAAATTGAAGCACTCATTATTAACTTGTGGATTGTATTAACAAACTGGACAAACTTTTTATATATGTCTGGTCACATTAGTGACAATAACCACTTAGAAGAAAAATGGGTTTGGCAGGCATTACGTCAAATGGTTTTCCTTGAAGGTCCTTATCTGATGGGAGAAAGCCGAGCAACTTATGAGCAGTTGCTTGAGTCACTGGGACCTTCTGATCTATTCGCCAGCTTATCGTCGTTAAAAGATGAATAGTTGTGCTTGTTTATTTAGAGCGCTAGAATACTCGGCTTATTAAAAAATTGACTCAATTAAGTGATATTAACCAAATGAATATGACCACTGCCAATACAGCCCGTTTACTGATTACTTGTGAAGACAAGCCTGGGATCGTACAGGCTGTATCGAGCTTTTTGTACCACCAAGGTGCAAACATTACCGCGCTTGACCAGTATGCGACGGAAGCTCAGGGCGGACGTTATTTCATGCGTGTTGAATTTGAACTTGACCATTTACAGTCGCGTAAAGATGCATTAATTCAAACATTTGCTGCGAACGTTGCTGAGCGTTATGGCATGCAATGGCGTCTGGCTTTCGTAAACGAAATTAAAAAGGTTGGTATTTTAGTTTCTAAAGTCGACCATGCTTTACTTGAGTTATTATGGCGTCATGCACGTGGGTCGTTACCTTGTGAAATTACGCATGTAATTTCTAACCATGAAGATTTACGTGAATCCGTTGAGAACTTCGGTATTCCATTTACTGTAATTAAAGTAACAAAAGACAATAAAGCTGAAGCTTATGCACAAATTGATGAAATGATGCAAGGCAATGACTTATTGGTTCTTGCACGTTACATGCAGATTTTAAGCGAAGATTTTGTTGCGAAATGGGAAATGAAAATCATCAATATTCACCATTCTTTCTTGCCAGCTTTCGTGGGTGCTAACCCATACAAGCAAGCTTATGAAAAAGGTGTGAAGTTAATTGGTGCGACAGCTCATTATGTGACTGCTGATCTAGACCAAGGCCCAATTATTGAGCAAGACGTTGAGCGTGTAAGCCATGACTATAATGTTGAGCAACTTCGTGAGCTAGGTGAAGATGTAGAGCGTAATGTATTGGCACGTGCAGTAAAATGGCATTTGGAAGACCGTATCATTGTTGATGGCAACAAGACGGTTGTTTTTTAAATAACGCTTATTTAAAAAAAAAAGCACGCTTCATGCGTGTTTTTTTATATCAAAAAAAATATTGAAATGATATAACGTAACAATGATGAATGAGTTTATGTTAGGATTTGATCTCTTCATAGTGAAATTAGCCTAGCTATATAAGTTAGATTAAACACTTTGTGAACAAGAGATACTCGTTCATGTAACTATGAGAAAACAAAAGCAAAGACACTTAACTGATACAAAGTAGGGATCTTGAGCAAATGTTTTTCTCAAAAAATAGTTGCAAATGAAAACACTTCTCATTTATTATTGTGGCACTTTATTGTTCTATCCGATGTTTGAAATCGTTTCTACAAATAGAAATCTGAAATCATCATCCATTAGGTAATTAGATTCTTATGAGTCAATCTTCCGCAGCCTTAAACTCTCCCAATCCGATGAAAAAGAAAGTCATCACTGCACTAATTGCGGTTGCAATTGGTCATATCGGGGTCTTATGGGCGGTCAGCCATATTAAGCCTGCTGAATTAAAGCCAATCGAGAAGAAGCCTTTACAGGTACGTTTCGTAAAAATTCAAGAGCAACCAAAACCACTGCCTCCTAAACCGAAGGAACCACCTAAAAAGCCGGAACCTAAGAAAGAGGTAAAAGAAGTTAAAGTTGTTGAAAAGCCTGTGACACCACCCAAAAAAGTGGAAAAAATTCAACAGGTGAAAAAGGCCGAAACACCAAAACAAACAGTAAAGACAGAACCTAAAGTTGAAACCAAAGTGGTGACAACGACGACAACAGTTACTGAAAAAGTTGTCGAAAAACCTAAGCCGGTAGTACAAGAAGCGCCTAAAGCTCAACCTGCTCCAGATCCATCACCGAAACGAGTTTCAATTGGTGGTTCAGGTGTACAGTGGAGCCGTTCACCGAAGGTATCTATAACAACGAAGGAATTAGATAATAAAGCTTGTTCTGCAAACGTTTCTATAGATGCGGATGAGAAAGGTCGAGTGACTGATGTTCGCTTCTTGCGTAGTAACTGTCCTCCTGTTGTAGAGGCAAAGATTTTGCGTGCTGTAAAAAGTGCGAAGTTTAAACCTTATACGGAAAACGGGGTTGCTTATCCAATTAAAGGTCCAGAGCAACCATTTGATTTCGTTCCTTAAATAACTTTGAGTCCCAACGGCTAACCTTAATCAGGAGTTCAATATGAACTTTTCAATCTATTGGCAACATGCAGATGCAGTGAGTAAAACCCTGTATTTCATCTTATTGGCAATGTCGATTGCTACTTGGACAGTTTTCATCTTACGTTTGATGGGGACTCGCCAGCTAAAACAACAAGCTTATGCTCAACTTTCTCAGGCTATCACTTCGCTAAAAGCAAAGTTACAACCTTTGAGTTTTGAACAGCGTAAAGCGGTTGCAGAGCAGGCATTACTTCGTCAGATTTCTGCTGAAAAGGCCAATGCTGATAAAGGTATTTCTGTTTTAGGAACGATTGCTTCAATTGCACCATTCGTAGGTTTGTTTGGTACGGTTTGGGGTATTTTCCATGCGCTGGTTGCCGTTGGTAAAAGCGGACAAGCTGGTTTGGCTCAAGTGGCTACACCAGTAGGTGAAGCACTGATTATGACGGGTCTTGGTCTTGCAGTTGCGATTCCTGCGGTATTGGCTTATAACATTTGTGTACGTGCAAACCGTGGTCTTGCTCATGACTTACAAGATCAAGCACACAGCTTATTAATTGACACGATGTTGCAGCAAGACTCAACTGTAAAGTCTGATGTTAAAACTGCACAGCAAAGTTATGTTGGAGGTCAAGCTTAATGGCTTTTCAATTGGGTGAAGACCACGATAGTGGCATGAATGAGATGAACCTCATTCCGCTAATCGACATTATGTTGGTGTTAATGATCATCTTTTTGGTCACAGCAACAGTTGCCAACCCATCGATTCCATTAACGCTTCCTAAAACAACTGCTGAAATTATTGATCCACCACCAAAAGCTATTACGATTAGTATCAATGCAAATGGTGAAGTGGCTTGGGATACTCAAGTAATTAGCCTAGATGAGCTTCAAAAACGTTTTCAAGAAGCAGGTCAAGGTGATGTTAAGCCAACAGTTCAACTTCGTGCTGATAAAGAGTCGAAGTACGATACTGTTGCTCAGGTAATGTCTCGCGCCAGTGAAGCCGGACTGAGCGATATTGCCTTTGTAAGTGAAAACTAAAATTTAGTTTACTCAATAAAAAAGCAACCAGTTTGGTTGCTTTTTTTATTGCTCTGATTTATTGATCTTTCATCAGATGCTGGAATTTACTATATAGCTTGAGCAGCTTTGGTGGAATCGCAAAGTTGCAATAACCTTGTGAAGGGTTCTTTGCATAGTAATTCTGATGGTATTCTTCTGCCGGATAGAATGTCGGAACAGGAGACAGCTCAGTCACAATATCAAGATCGTCATTTTTTAGAGTCTGAATCGTCTGTTCCGCTGCCTGCTTTTGCTCTTCATTATAATAGTAAATAACAGAGCGGTATTGTGTGCCAATATCATTACCTTGGCGATTTAAAGTCGTTGGATCGTGAGTCGCGAAGAACACATCAAGTAATTGGGAGTAAGTTACTTGCTCTTCATCAAAATCAACCAAGATCACCTCAGCGTGCTGGGTATCTCCTTGACATACTTGCTCGTATGTAGGGTTAGTCGTGTGTCCACCTGCATAACCACTAGTTACTTTTTCTACACCGCGTATTTGTAAAAATACAGCTTCGACGCACCAAAAACAGCCGCCGCCAAATAATGCTTGTTGCATTGTTTTTCCCTCTATTTCCTGCCTATTACAATAGGGTTTATGTATTTAAAATACAAAGTAAAGCATGTATAAAAAAGTAAAGAAAAGTGCATTACTTATTTCATTTAGCTTTAGGTAAACCTTGTCGAACGATTTGAGAGAAGTGTTCACTACTCTGATCTGAAAGTTGTTCAAAATTTTCAGTACGTGGATTGATATGCGCAATTTGATACCACTGTTTTAAACTGATATTTTGATTAAGTGCTTTAAGATCATATAAATAATTAGGTAAGTAACCTGAAGCGATTAGACGATAATCTTTAGGAAGCTGATAGGGGTTAATCGCTTGAACCATATCAAAAATTAAGGTTGTACAGTTACTGGTTAAAGTGTTGTACCACTTTGGTTCTGCACGAAGTTCATCGGATTTCTTTAGATATTCTAAAAATAAAGCCTTTTGCTCACTACGAGGCATGTTAACAGGAAAATTATAAACTTGCTCTTTGCGGATGTTACTGCGTGTGTAAACAATATCTTTTTCATCAGAAGCAATTAAGCTCAGTTCATATTTCCTAAAAAATCCGCCAATTGCCGAAAACTCTTCACTCTTTTCTTTGCGAATTTCAATTGAAAAGACTAAAGGTTGTTGGTGAGCAAATTCGAAACTTACCAGTGTATGGGCAATTTGTGGCCCCATCCAGTAAGAGGCAATGATATTTATACCATTCAACTGGTTTAGATCAAAAGTTCGGGTTTCCCAGCGGACATCATAGGTTCCGTCAGGATGCCAGTTGAAGTTACGAACATTGTGTAAAGTAACTACATCGCCATGCTTTTCGTAACTCAGCATATTGGCAACTTCTGGGTTCCAATCACGATCTTGACGTGCGGTAATCGAAAAATACCAGACTAGTGAACAAGCAAAGGCAGCAAGGTAAATCAGGATATCGGTACGGCGGCTAATAAGATGACCTTCAACATATAAGCCAGCCATACTGAGTGCAAAAGCAATCCAGATGCCAATAAGTATGCGACTACCTAACCAGCCAAAAGGTTGTTGGACCCAGAGCGCTACGCATACCCAAATACTAGAGAACACAATAAACAACGTGAATAGACTATGTAACAGCCCAAAAAGTAGAGCAATAATAAATTCACGTGTTCCGATATTGTGCATAGGCATCCATAAAATTATTTTTTATAAGTCGCAAACTCGAATGAAGTTCCTGATTTTTCATCAACTTGCTGTTCACTCGCAATTTTATGAAATTCACTCGGTATTGTTGGATAATGTGCATCACCTTGCACATCTAAGTCAACATGAGTAAGTTCAAGACGGTCTGCAATCGACAATGTTTGCTTAAAGATTTCACCACCACCAATAATGAACAAAGCTTGTTTTTCGGTATTCTTTACATCTTCTAAAGCTGCATTTAAAGCATCTTCAATTGAATACGCAACTTTAACGCCATCAAATTGCCAGTTAATGTCACGGGTAATTACCCAGTTCACACGGTTTGGTAAAGCACGGCCCATAGACTCAAGGGTTTTACGACCCATCACGACCACGCCACCTTGTGTGATTTCTTTAAAGTGTTTTAAGTCGGCAGAAATATGCCATGGCAACGCATTGCCTTTACCAATACAGTGATTTTTGTCCATTGCCACAACGTGGACAACTTCTACATTTTGCCATGCCATAATCTTATTCTCTAAACCGTAATCTAATGAAATTTAAGCCGTCTTTATACTGCAACTGGTGCTTTAATTGCAGGATGTGATTCATAACCTACAATTTCAATATCTTCAAATTTGAAATCAAATAAATCGGTTATTTCTGGATTTAGTTTCAATTGGCATAGCGGTAAAGGCTCACGTGTCAATTGAAGTTTAGCTTGTTCAAAATGGTTGGCATAAAGATGCGTATCACCACCAGTCCAGACAAAATCACCTACACCTAAACCGCAAACTTGAGCAATCATATGGGTGAGTAGAGCATAACTCGCGATATTAAAAGGTACGCCTAAGAAGACGTCAGCACTACGTTGATAAAGCTGACATGACAATTTGTTATCTTGTACGAAAAATTGGAAAAGTGTGTGGCAAGGTGGTAAAGCAACTTGTCCAGCTTCATTCGGGTTCCAGCCAGAAACAATTAAACGGCGTGAATTTGGGTTAGTTTTAATTTCGTTAATTAACCATTTAATCTGGTCAAAACCATCTTGGTTATAAGAGCCGTCTGCATTTTTGGTTGCGCCGAAATTACGCCATTGATGACCATAGACTGGTCCAAGTTCATGTTCTGGACGGCCAAAACGAGCTGTTTGTTCTGCGGTTGCCCATTCATCCCAAATTGAAACTTTATTGTCTTTTAGATATTGGACGTTGGTGTCACCTTTTAAAAACCAAAGTAACTCAATCACAATCGAGCGGAAATGAACTTTTTTTGTGGTGAGTAAAGGAAAACCTTTAGAGAGATCAAAACGCATTTGATGACCAAATACAGAACGGGTTCCTGTGCCTGTACGGTCGCCTTTGTCACCGCCATTATCAAGGATATGTTGTAGTAGGTCTAAATATGCACGCATAACACTCTCGAGTTCGGATTAATTCCATAAAATAGAAGGGAGATAGCTCAGAAGATAAATAATTACTCAATAGAGCTGCTTCATCATGAACCACTGAAGATGATACCTGTTGTAGCTCAAGATGAAAATCTAAAATTAGTTCTAAGATATTTTTGCTGAATGTGTTTAGTTAAATCTTTTAGCTCGATTTTGATAAATCGAGACAAGAAAAAAGCCAACTAGTACAAAGCCTAAAGCTTGTATGAGATGAATCCATTTATGCTGAACAGGGAGCAAATACATCAAAATAATAATGATCAAAATAGGATAGATTTTGATTAAAAGTCCCAAGCTCGATTTGCCTGATGTGTTGTTTGAAAGTTTAGTATTCAAGTAATGCCCAATATGTAAACCAAATCCGAAAATAAGGCTGAGTATTGTATAAATAGGAGATAAGGGCTGAACTTGATTAGCAGCATAAACTGCAACACAAACAACAATAATGAACATAAGTTTGATGTGACGTGGTGCGTTGTACCAATAAGCCAACATATATCAAGCCTATTTATTAAAAAGTGATTGAGGAGAAAAGATAAAAGCTGCAAGTGCCATAAAAGCGATTCCTTGCACACCCCAGATCAGCAAGTTGGGCATTGTTTTAACAAAAATAAGTGCAAATAAAAGAGCGATAGGAATCCAAGTCAGCAGGCGGTAAAGTAGGCCAGTTGGATTTTTCTGAGCAAAATGTAATTTAAAATAGCGGCAGATTAAAAAGATAACACCCGTGCCAGTAAACATTAAAATCGTATCTAAGGGCAAAGGCTGGTATTGATATAGCCCAATACAAATAGCCAAAGTAATAATTAAAATCACTAATTTTTTAAATGTCGGGACTTGTGTGTCAAACCAGAATTCCAGCATGGCATATCTTCATTTTTGGGAGAGTAAAAACTGTAGCATAAAAAAGAAAAGAGGAGCCGAAACTCCTCTGATTTATCATATTAACTGTTCTTTTGTGGGCCCCAGTCATAAATTTTCTTTTGGTAGGCATACCACATCATCCAAAGGCCAATCAGCAACATTGGAACGGTAAGGATCTGACCTTTAGTCATCCAGCCAAATAAAATGAAACCTTGATCGGCATCTGGTTGACGGAAGAATTCCATTACGAAGCGTGCAACACCGTAGCCCATTAAAAATAGAGCAGAAACCGCCATGCGTGGGCGTGGTTTTGAACTAAACCACCACAAAACAATAAATAGGATTAAGCCTTCACAAATTGCTTGATAAATTTGTGATGGATGGCGTACCAGTTGCAATGGATCAGTTGGGAAGATCATACCAAATGGATAATTTGGGTCAGTTACTGCACGACCATATAACTCTCCACCAATGAAGTTACCAAAGCGCCCAAACATTAAGCCAGTCGGTACACATGGGGCGATAAAGTCGAGAGTTTGGAACCATGTTTTTTGATATTTTTTACACCAAAATAACATCGCAATCATGACGCCTAAAAAGCCGCCATGGAAACTCATACCGCCTGTCCAGACTTGGAATAGCCAAATCGGATTTTCAAGGAATTTATCAAACTCATAGAAAAGGACATAGCCGACACGACCGCCCAGAACGACACCTAAAGCACCGTAAAACACCAGATCGGAAACCATGTCCGATGTCCAGCCATCACGCTGTTTGGCACGGTAGGAGGCAAGTCCCCAAGCGCATAAAAATGCCAATAAATACATGAGTCCATACCAATGGACTTGAAGAGGTCCTAGATGTATTGCGACCGGATCGATATTAGGATAGGTCAGCATTGCTGCTCCTTGATCTTACGTTTTGACAGATTGTAGCGGAATGATGTGAAAAATGTTGTACATTCAATGTGTAAAGATAGGGAATAAGAAAAGATGTGTATTGTGGCTTTAGCATGGCATGTTCTTGATGATATGCCCTTATGTCTTATGTCAAATCGGGATGAGTTCTATCATCGACCAACAGCTTTATTACATCAGTGGCAACACACACCGATTATTGCTGGCCAAGATTTACAGTCGGGTGGGACTTGGATGGGCGTAACACCTCAAGGTCGATGGGCTGTCTTGACCAATTTTCGTGATGGACGAGATCAAAAAAAATATGAAACTTCTCGGGGGCATTTGGTTCAGGCTTTTTTAGAGTCTGATTTATTGCCGATTCGATTTGCTCAGCAATTAGAACAGCAGCAACAGAACTTCGCTGGCTTTAACCTGTTTATGGGAAATGCTGATCAAGCAGTTTATATGAGTAATCGTGGTGAAGCACCGCAAGTATTAGCCAATGGTGTTTATGTGGTTTCGAATGGCTTGATGTCTGAACATTGGGAAAAAACCAGACATTTAAGAACACGTTTTACGCAAGAGTTTTTGCCTATGCTTCAGCACCAGACGGAAGAGTTAACTTTGCAACACGCTGCATGGGATATTCTTGAAGATGAACGTAAGGTCACAACTGCATTATTACCCAATACGGGCATTCAGCCAGAAATGGAAGAGTTATTGTCATCGACTTTTATTCAAAGTCCTGTGTATGGCACACGTTGTTCAAACTTTCTAAGAATGACCAATAATGAATGGCTTTGGCTGGAAAAGACTCAGCAAGGCGAGCATAGTGGGCAAATTGTTCAGCAGCAGGTTCTCTTAAATCGATGATAATAAAAATGCCGATCAATCGACCGGCATTTTCATAGTTATAAAAGAATTAGCCCGCGATCACACCGCCATCTTTGCGGGTAATCACAACAGTTGCTGAGCGTGGGCGCGCAGTTTTGTTGTTTGGATCTTTCTGGGTTGCAGGCCAGTTACTTGTTGGGGCATCATATTTTTTAGACTTTTCCCCAGGGTGTTGAACATTAATGAAAATTGCTTTGTGGTCTGGAGTCATCGCAATACCTGTAATTTCACACTCTTTGGGCCCAACAAGGAAGCGACGTAGCGTTTCATCTGTTACTTTAGCACCCACTAAAGTTTGCTGACCATTTGACGTAGTTGCAGTAGTACCATCTCCAATCTGGCCTGGTAACGCAGCAAGCATCATACAGTTAGTAACATCAGTGTATGCGCCATCATCTGTTTGAATCCAAAGTACACCACGTGGGTCAAACCACATACCATCTGGAGATGACAAATCATTGTTGTCTGTCAGACCCGATAAGTTAATGTTTGAAGCCATAGATGCTTCTGCACCAAACAGATAGATATCCCATTTGAAGGTTTCAGCAGTGGTTTTGTCATCAGTTTCTTTAAAACGGATGATATGACCGTTTACATTACCTTTTTGTTGCTCTTCTTTACCTTTGATATCTGTGTAATTACGTGGGTTAGCTGCATCAGTTGGGTAGCTTGAACCACGATTCGAGTTGTTGGTTAGAGTGACATAAATTTCGCCGTTCACTGGATTAACTGTACACCATTCTGGGCGATCCATTTTTGTAGCGCCGACGGCGTCACCCGCCAAACGTGCAAATGTCACAACATCTGCTTGAGATTTAAATGGGTAGGTGGTGTTGCTTTCATTTAAACCATTTTTGCCATAAGCAAGTTCAATCCATTGACCTGACCCATCGTTATTAAATTTGGCAACATAGAGCTTACCTGCGTTCATATATTTGTCACCAGTCGTATAGCCACCATTTATATCCTTAGCATCCCAAGCAGCCGTTGATACAAATTTATAGATATACTCGCCAGTTGAGTCATCGCCCATATAAAATGCTAATGGTTGACCTACTACGGCACGACAAGCACTGTCTTCATGTGCAAAACGACCAAGTGAAGTACGTTTAACTGGATTTTGACGTCTATCAAATGGATCAATCTCAACCATCCACCCGAATGTATTTGGACCGTTACGATAGTCTTGGGTAGCTTGTGCAGCATTTACGTCGGCATTCCAGCGGTCATATAAGTCTTGTGACTCTACTTGACCAATTGCTGTTTCCCAGCTGTAACGTGAACCAGATCCTGCTTTTAAGCCATAGCGTTTCAGTGCAATAATTTCTTCTGGAGTACGTAACGCGTCATCAGTCGTACTACGAGCAAAGTAACCAATAAAGTTTTCTTCGGTAGTTAAGTATGTGCCCCAAGGGGTATGACCATTACCGCAGTTATTATGGGTACCACGTGTTTTACGGGCAGTCGGTGAGAATCGAGTTGCAAGCAAGCCAGAACCAGCTGCTGCACCTGCAAAATCCATTTCTGTTGATGCTGTAATACGGCGGTTAAAAACAGAACTTTTATCAATTACTACTTTTTGAGTTATTGGATCTTTTTTAATGTGAACAATAGATACGCCATGTGCATTTGTTTCACGAATCACTTCATCTTCAGGGCGGCGTCCATCAACTTTTGTTGGACCTTTTGGGTGAAGGAAGGTCTGGTTGATATATTCGTGATTCATCACTAATAAGCCTTCAGCTGAAACATTCCCATCAAATTTGTCTGTTGAAGTATTTAAACCAAAGAAATGCATGCCGTCATGGCAGTCACCAGAACGTAAAAGGAAGCTTGGGCCAGATGGAATATTGTTGTCATCCCATTCGCCAATATCAGGGTTGATTGAATCACCTAAAGCATAAATGACATTGGCTTCATAACCTTCAGGCACTGTCACAATATCATGTAAATTTTTAGCAACTGGGGTAAATGTGAGTTTTTCTGGTTTTTTATTTGGATCTACAGGTGTAGTTCCGCCATTGTTTGAACCTGAATCATCATCGCTATCATTACAGCCTGTTAAGGTAGAGGCTAAAGTTAGCGCTACAGCACCACTTGCTGCTTTAGTAATTAAACTACGGCGACTGATGTGTTGTTCTAAGATGTCGCGGAAGTGGATATTGTCAGAAGTATTATTATCCAATTCTTGGTCTTCATTATATGGCGTCAGCTCTGTCATGGGAAATTCCTAAGTAAATAAAGAGATTGTTCTAAAATTCTTCATGAGCTTAGTTTGTGAATGTGACGAGGCGTTGACGTTTTGATGATAAGTTAATGAAAAGTTCTGTAATTTTTCATTTAATTTTCATCAAAAGTAAAAGCTGAATGTAAAAACATTAAAGCTGACCTTAGCCAGCTTTAATGTTTAAAGAGGTTATGAAAAATTATTTAGTTGTGACTGAAGGGGCAATTGGGTCGGCTGTAATATAGCCGACGTTAGCACTATAACCATTATTGTAATTTTGGTTAATTAATGCCTTAACATCATCAGGTACACTGCTGCTATCGCCTGGGTGCTGGAAGTTGCTCATGATGTAAGTCCAACCGTTGATTGAATCTACAGCATGTAAACCTGTTGACTCTGCACCTGCTGGTGTAGAAAGTAAACGTGTTAACTCTTTGGTATCTACATTGTATGCCCATAAGAAGTTATTCACGTGGTTACCTGAGTCCTCACCAATGAATAATGTTCGTAAAGTTTCAGAGAACTTCAGATTGTCTGGGCTAGCAATTTTGTCTGGGTTCGCTGTATTACCTAACTTATCTGCTGTAGCAAGATCTTCACCCATTAGTAGCATATATGAGTAAAGTGGAACCCACTCACTATTGATTGCGCTACCCTCATTGTCTGTAAAGCTATTACCTAATTTGTGTGCAAGCACGCCACCAGCAGTAATTTTTTTAGAGAACGCAACATTATGTCCAGCCACATAACCCTTACCGCCAATGACCATTGAATCTTGAATATTAGCTAAAGCAGAGTACGCAATTTTATCTTTAATATTTACGTTAGTACCTTCCATCTTGGTGAACGCCATACTTGCACCTTTTAGTGCTGCATAACGATGTGTTTCCAAGAAAGCGGCCGCTTTTTCCATACCTGGTTTAAGTTTTACCCAAAGCTGTTTCTTTGCCAAAGTGATTTCAGTATAGCTGGCATCATTTGGATTGGTTGTTAAACTTTCCATGATGTCAGTTGATTTGATCCCACCAGCAACTAAATCCTCAATTTCTTTACTTGTCGCATGGCCAAGTTTGATCCATTGAATGCTAGCAGTTGAGGTCTCAGTTAGGGTATTAATGTATTTAGCAACATAGAGCGTACCTGCCGATAAATCTTTTTCTTTATCAGCAACGAACATGAAGAAACCACCGTTGGTGTAGTCATCTCCCATAAGCGCTGTACGGTTGTCTGGCATAACATGGATAAGTTCGTGAGAAATACGACCTAAACAATAGTGCTTTTTAATACTACCCGTACCATCAAGGTTAACTGTTACTTCTGGCAAATGACCGTAGTTATATGGGTTTGCTTTAGTTTCATCACCAAAGAAGTATTTACCAAGATATTTTGGATCTGTACCGCCAATGCCTTGATTGAATGCATCTGGTTCGTATTCTTCACTTGATAAGTGAGTGTTCCAAGGTGATAAGCTAGCACCGCAAGTAATCCATAAACCGTGTACTGGTGCAGTATCAACGTTGAAGTATTTTTTAAGTTCTAGGTGACCTGTTTTTGGGTCTTGATCCAACGTTAAAATTGCAATTGGTGAAGGTAACTGACCGTAAGTATCACCACCTGCTTGGTCTTTTGAGTTGTACTCAAATTGAACAACGTGAAACACTGGGTTTGCTACGCCTTCAACTTTCGCACCTTCTAATTGAATTAGAGATGAACCATCTGGACAGTCTGAAAAGAATTGACGTTCTTTGCCAGCAATTGATTTATCCATAATTGGATTGCCATTAACATCAAAATAACCACCAGCGATAATTGTTCCACCACCGTGCTTTGGTACGCTATCACCTGTTTTAAAGAAGGGTTTATAAGCGAGTTGGTATTCAGTACTGGTTGAATTTTCCCAATCAATTTTTAATTTAGAATTCACTAAAGTAGTTGCGCGATCTGCTGCAGTTGTTGGCGCTGGCATTGCTGTGAATTTTGCATTTTTAAATTTGCTTGGTTGTGGTGTTGGAGTGATTGCTGAACTGTCATCACTATCATTACAACCTGCTAACGTTGCTGCCGTAGCCATCGCTCCTAATGGTAGAAAAGGAATCCCCGAAAACCATTTTAAAATTTCGCGACGCGTTGGTTGAGTAGAAGCAGTTGTCATAAGAAATCCGTAAATTTTGTGGGTATATTTGTTGAGTTGATTCTATGGACTGAAAATGACACTTTTCTTACATTTTTAAGTCACTTTGAAGACAGTTTATTGCTTTGTAGATTAAAAAGTGTTCTACATAAAAAAGCCTGAACTTGGAGGTTCAGGCTTTTTCTTAAAAACTATTTTATTCAGCAGGATGGGCTTTTCTTTTCTCAAGAATTTTACCAAAGAGTAGACCAAGTTCGAAAAGCAACCACATTGGAATTGCTAACATTACCATTGAAATTGCATCTGGTGGTGTAATAAACATCGCTACAAAAAAGCATCCAACAATGATAAAACGTCTTTTTTCAGCAAGGCTTTTTGTATTTACCACACCGATTAAAATCAGTAGAAGCGTCGCGATTGGAATTTCAAAAGTCAGTCCAAAAACTAAAAATAGCTTTAAGCAAAAGCTTAAGTAGCTATTAATATCCGTCATCGGTGCAACAGTTTCAGGCGATACACTAATAAAGAAATGTAAAATTGCCGGAAGGGTAATGTAATATGCAAAAGCAACGCCCGCATAAAATAAGACAATACTACCGATGAGTAATGGCAGTGCTAAATGACGTTCTTTTTGATAGAGCGCTGGACGAACAAATGACCATATTTCATAAAGAATAAATGGCATTGCCAGCACAAGTGCGACAAATAAATTGAGTTTAAAAGGCGCCATGAATGTTGCAGTGACATCGGTTGCAATCATTGACGAGGAGGTCGGAAGTTGCAGCCTCAAAGGTTCAGATAGTAATTGGTAAGTATTATTTCTAAAAGGTAATAAGCAAAAAAATAAAAATAAGGTTACTCCGACAATCCTAAATAAATGACGTCGTAAAACGACCAAATGGCTCATGATTGGCATTTGGTCTAAATTTTCCTGATTATTTACAGTGGTTGAAGGCAGTTGGTTCATACGGCAATCTTCAATTTAACAGGTGATGTCTCTGAAATATCAGTTGATGATGCTAAAGGCATAAATTTTCTAATGTATGGGACTTTATAATGGCCAGATATAGGAAGACATATCCGAATAGGTTGGGGCACTGATTTGATTGCCTCAGCCTTATCTATATTTTCAGAAATATTCTGCTTTTGAATTTCTTCAAGCTGTTGTTGTACTTTACGTTCTAGTGCTTCAATGCGGTTGAGTTCTTCTTGCATTTCTTTTCGAAACTCAGAAAGACGCAACTCTTGATCAATCTCATTTTGCAAATTTGTAATATAACGTTTTAGGCGAACATACCAACGACCAGCAAAGCGTGCAGCTTCTGGAAGTTTATCCGGGCCTAAAACTAAAATTGCAATAATTGCAAAACAGAGTAGCTCTGTCATTCCTACATCAAGCATGGTCGAAAACCTTTAGCTTTTTACTGATGTGCTGTCAGGTGTTTTGACTTGGGCATCAATTGTACGTGGAGTATTAAGAGCAGTAGTCTCATCTTCTTCACGGACTGATTTTTTAAAGTCTTTTACTGCACCGCCTACGTCTTTACCGATATTTTTTAATTTCGACGTACCGAATAATAAAATAACGACAATTGCAAAAATAACGACATGCCAAATAGATAAACCGGCCATGATCTTATACCTCTTTTCAGTTTGCTTTATATCAACAGGTTGCCATGACAGGAATGTGACATTTATATGTCATTTTTAAGACAATGAATGGCTGCCAAAATCTAAAAAGTTAATTTTATAAACTGCATATCTCCTTTTTTTTATTTATACATAGTTTGAAAAGAGTCACTTAAATTACTTGAAATGGAGAGTACATTGCATTTTGAAAAGGTGTAGCATAGCAAGCTGATTTTAATGAGCAAGAGGAGAGAGCGTGGCGCTACTACTGCCTGTATTGGCATTTATCACAGGACTTCTACTTGCTCAGACTTCGATTGCAGAAACTATAAAACCTATTCTCTCAGCTTGGCTTGCACGACTCCTGATTCCGATTGTGATTATTTACAACATGGTATTTTATCAGCCAGGTAGTTTGAGTTTGATGCTGTTTAGCTTCGGTTCAGCATTTCTTATTTTCTTTGCCTATTTAGCTCTATTTAAAGACAGATTATTAGCGCTATGCGTGAGTTATACCAACATGGGGTGGCTTGGTTTTCCTTTTGCTATGGCTTTATTTGGCCCTGATGCTACGGCTCCTATTGTGGCTTTATATATTGGTATGTCTCTTTTTGGAAATGCATGGGCTGTTACGGCAGTCACCACTGCACCACAAAGTAAGCTCAACATATTAAAAAAGGTTTTAACTTCTCCACCATGTATTTCAATATTTTGTGCACTTTTACTTAGGTCATTAGGTGCTCAACATATCGAGCATCCTGCTATACATTGGGTATATGAAGTTGCCAAGTTTGTCATGACATTTGCTGGTATGTGCGTGCTAGGAATGTGGCTACGCCGTACTCGAGTGCATTTGAAAGACTTAATTTACAGTACTAAAGCTCAAGCATTTAAAGTAGTGTGCGGATTTATTCTCTGTGGCTTAACTTATAGATTTTTACCCATTCCAAATATCAGCCAGCAAATTGGAGTGATGTTTTTAATGTTCTGTCTGCCACCAGCAGCGAATATTGTAGCGCTAGAAACACATTATCAAGGAACTGGTAGATCTGCGGCTTATATTGCTTCGGGGACGATTGTGAGTTGTGTGTGTATTGCGATTTATGCTGTTTTTTTGCATTTTTATTTCTAAGAAAGATGGTTAAACCCGACGGCCTTTGAATCGTGGTTATATGCTTATTTTGTGTATGTAGGCAATATTTACTTTTGTTTCGTCAAAAGTAACAAAACCATTTGTCGAACTGACGACACATCCTTGATGTCGCAGTTCGACAGGCGACATCCATGTCGCCTAGCACGATAGCAAATGGCTTTAACGTTAAACTAAAACTGATATAAAGTTTTACTTCTGCAAGCTCTCTTTAAATAACCGCATCGCTTGCCCACGATGGCTAATCTTGTTTTTGTCTTCTTTAGACAATTCAGCGCTAGAAACTTGTAGCTCAGGCAACCAGAACAGTGGGTCATAACCAAAGCCATTTTCTCCACGTGGCGCTTCTAAAATTTCGCCGTGCCAGATGCCTTGGAAAATTTGTGGTAACGGATCTTCAGCGTGAGTGACTAAAGCAAGTACACATACAAACATGCCTTCAATCGCTTCACCATTTTTACGGTATGGCATAAGATCATTTAATAATTTTGCATTGTTAGCTGCATCGTCACCATGCTCTCCAGCATAGCGTGCTGAGTAAATACCAGGTGCGCCGCCTAAGACTGGTACACAAATACCAGAGTCGTCAGCCATAGCAGGTTTACCTGAAATTTTAGAGGCATGACGAGCTTTAATAATGGCATTTTCAATAAAGCTTAAACCATCTTCAATTGCATCAGGAATATTAAGGCGACCTTGAGGAATAATTTCTACTGGTAACTTAAGCTGTTCAAAAAGTTTTTCAAACTCTGCGACTTTACCTTTGTTATTGCTGGCAAGAACTAAACTGCCCTGATCAAACCAATGTGGGGTAGACATAATAAAACCAAACTTTATAGCTAATATCGAACAGCAGTTATGTTACGTGTTTTTTGGAAGAGGATATAGAGAAAAACAAATAGAATATAAAATGGGATAACCTAAACTAAAGCCACCTTGTAGAGCATACAAGGTGGCTTTAGTCGAGTAAGGTTTTTTACGGATGAACCGTTATTATTGTGCTTGAATCCATTTGTCCGCACGGTCACGAGCTGTACGGATTTGTTCTTGGGTTAAGTTCGCGGCTAGAGCAGTTTTCTTACCTTCAGATAGGCTAATCACTTTATTGTCGAGCATGCCATCACGAGTTGAAAGCTCATACCATTGGTAAGCACCAACGTAGTTTTTCTTTTGCTCTTCCATCATCGCAAGGTTATAGCTTGCACGATTATCACCATTGCTTGCTGCTTTTTCAAAATATTTACGAGCCATAGACTCATCTTTTTTAACGCCAATACCGTCGGCATACATGCGGCCTACGTTTAATTGTGCTGGTGATAAACCTTGATCGGCTGCTGCTTTAAACCATGCGAAAGCTTGTTTCTCGTCTTTTGCTACATCTTTACCATATTGGTAATGGGTACCAAGGTAAAACTGTGCGCCTGCTTGACCAGCTTTTGCCGCTTTCTGAAGATCGTTAATCCCCATTGTTGAAAAGCGTGCGGCCTGACTCGCAACCGATTGTGGCTGGGCGATATAATCTGCATGAGCCTGCATACTTAGCAGTCCTGCAAATAGTGTGCTAAATAATGTCTTTTTCATAGTGCACTCACTCGATAAATAGCGACTTCACCAAACAAATTTGGAACATGTTTGCTTAACAGGCTTCCCTGCTGATTTCCATTGACGGCGAGTCGATTAATAATTTGTATCTGATTTTCAGCACATAGTGCTTCGAAATCTTTAAATGTACATAAATGAATGTTGGGGGTGTTATACCACATATATGGTAGAGCATCCGATACAGGCATCATTCCTTTTAATGCAAGAAAAGAGCGAGTCTTCCAATGTGCAAAGTTTGGAAATGTAATAATTGCCTGTTTACCCACACGCACCATGTCTCTTAATAAAACATCGGGTGCATCTACGGCTTGCAAAGCTTGTGCCATAACCACATAGTCAAAGGACTGGTCTGCAAAGCGGCTTAAGCCGAGATTCAAATCTTGTTGAATAATATTTAACCCGCGACTGACGGCAATTGCAATCTTTTCTTGATCAATTTCTAAACCATAAGCACGAATTTGATGCTTTTGACTCATATGAGCGAGTAATTCACCGTCACCACACCCTAAATCGAGTACGCTTGAGCCGGGTTTAATCCACTTTTCTGCTAGTTGTTGATCAATACGCATTAGCTTGCCTCCAGTGATGTCGATTTTAAGTGTTCTTCACCGCCTAAGAAAGCGCGCATGGTTTTGACATACAGTGGAATAGGAAATAAGAACGAGTCATGACCTTGTTCAGCATCAATATCAAGGTAACTTACAGGCTTATGATTGGTAATAAGCGCATCTACAATTTCTTGTGAGCGGCTTGGTGCAAAACGCCAGTCAGTTGTGAACGAGACAATAAGGAACTGGCATTTAGTTTTGCCCATTGCTTCAGTTAAAGAATGACCGTACTCACGTGATGGGTCAAAGTAATCTAAAGCTTTAGTCATGATGAGATAGGTATTGGCATCAAAGTTACGGCTGAACTGTTCACCTTGATAACGTAGATAGCTTTCGACCTGAAACTCGACATCAAAACCGTACATAAATTTGCCAGATTTTAAATCACGGCCAAATTTTTGTTTCATGGCTTCTTCTGAAAGATAGGTGATATGACCTACCATGCGAGCCAGAATTAGTCCACGTTTCGGGTAACTATCATTTTCTAAATAACGGCCATGATGGAAATCTGGATCAGACAAGATTGACTGACGAGCAACCTCATTAAATGCAATATTCTGTGCTGAAAGCTTTGGTGCACTGGCAATAATCACACATTTTTGCAGGCGGTCAGGGTAGTCTACAGACCATTGTAGTGCTTGCATGCCTCCTAATGATCCACCAACCACTGCATACCAGACATCTACACCTAGACGGTCCGAAAGCATGGCTTGTGTTTTGACCCAGTCACGTACCGTTACTAATGGAAAATCAGGTCCATATGGGCGATTGTCATTTTCAGGGTTTGGTGAGGTCGGGCCAGTTGAGCCATTACAGCCACCAATATTATTTAGCGAAACTACAAAAAACTTATTCGTATCAATTGCCTTACCCGGGCCAATACAACTATCCCACCATCCAGCTTTTTTATCATCTTCGTGGTGATAACCCGCTGCATGATGATGTCCGGAAAGAGCATGACAGATTAAAATTGCATTTGATTTATCAGCATTTAAAGTGCCGTAAGTTTCGACCATTAGTTCAAAACGTGGCAAAACACGATCACATTCAAGGTGTAATGGTTCTTCAAATTGGAACTTTTGCGGAGTGACTAACCCCACTGAATCAGCTGGAAAAGACACGGGAACATTTCGCCTTTTAAATCTTTCAGGAATAAAAAGAAAGGATACCAAGCTAGGTATCCTTTCCAAAGTCTTTTTTTTAATTAAACAGCGGCGGCAACAACCTGATCTGTACTTAAAACACCTTGATCAATCAAACGGTTGGTACACGCAATAATTGCTTCAATGGATGAGGTGACTGTGTTGTCATGAACACCGGCACCAAACGAACCTTTACCAGTACCTTTTACTTGAAGCTCAATTAAGGTTAATGCTTTCGCATTTGCACCAGAACTAATACTACGTTCTTCATAGTTCAATACGTCAATTGGTAATTGAAGAGCATTTAAGAACGCAGAGATTGGCCCGTTACCTTCACCGCGAAGTTGTTGAGTTTCACCTTCGACATCCACATCAAGTTCGATAATCTGAGTACCGTTAATGTCAGATAATTTGTAGTTTTTAACTGTGTAATGATGGTTTTTCACATCAACATAAGTGTCTTTAAATAAGGTCCAGATTTCTTTGGCATTAATTTCAGTACCGTTCTCATCAGCATATTGCTGAACAACTTGGCTGAATTCGATTTGCAAACGACGTGGCAACACAACGTTGTAGTTTGATTCTAATAAATAAGCAAT
This sequence comes from Acinetobacter sp. 12966, assembly GCF_031196995.1. Lineage (NCBI taxonomy): Bacteria > Pseudomonadati > Pseudomonadota > Gammaproteobacteria > Moraxellales > Moraxellaceae > Acinetobacter > Acinetobacter sp. 12966. Next base: position 92,097 of record NZ_JAVIMC010000071.1, on the reverse strand, counting down.
ACCACCTTTACCAGACTGACTGTTTACACGAATTACAGCATCGTAGTCGCGGCCCAAATCTTTTGGATCGATTGGTAAATAAGGCATATCCCAGATTTCTTCATTTTTCTGGTATTCGAAACCTTTTTTGATCGCATCCTGATGTGAACCGGAGAATGCAGTAAATACCAAGTCACCTGCATATGGATGACGTGGGTGTACCGGTAAGCCAGTACATTCTTCAACCGTTGCAATCACTTCATTAATGTTAGAGAAATCTAACTCAGGTGCTACACCTTGGGTATACATGTTCAATGCAATTGCTGCAACGTCAACGTTACCTGTACGTTCACCATTACCAAACACACAGCCTTCAACACGGTCAGCACCCGCCATAATGGCAAGTTCTGATGCAGCAATACCACAGCCGCGGTCATTGTGGCAGTGAACAGAAATGATTACGCCATCACGACGTGCCAAATTACGATGCATCCATTCAATTTGGTCTGCATAAACATTTGGTGTAGAAACTTCTACAGTCGCTGGCAAGTTTAAAATCACTTTATGATCTGGACGTGCATCCCAGATTTCTGTGACGGCATCACAGACATCTTTAGCGACTTCTAATTCAGTTGCAGAGAAACATTCTGGACTGTATTGGAAAATCCAGTCAGTTTGAGGATATTGAGCCGCATACTCTTTAACTTTTTGAGCAGCATTAATTGCTAATTGTTTTGCGCCATCAACATCTACATTCAACACCTTTTGACGGAAGGTTGGAGAGTTCGAGTTATAAATATGTACAATCGCTCGTTTAGCACCTGCCAAAGATTCAAAAGTACGTTCAATTAAATGGTCACGTGCTTGAACCAAAACCTCAATGTATACGTCATCAGGAATATGATTTTCTTCGATTAACATGCGAGTAAAATCGAAATCAATTTGAGATGCTGAAGGGAAACCGATTTCAATATGCTTAAAACCAATTTTCACAAGCATTTTGAACATTTTGAATTTTTGTTCCATGTTCATTGGTTCAAAAATTGCTTGGTTACCGTCACGTAAATCTGTACTCATCCAGATTGGCGCTTTTGTAATTTCTTTATTTGGCCATTGGCGATCTGGTAAATCCACACGCTGGTACATACGGCGGTATTTTTTGCTAGGGTCAGCCAACATCATGAGAAAACTCCTTGTCTCGTAGCGCGGTTGCTCTGGATATATTTAAAAGGCAACGTCTCTACTTAATATATGGTATCTAATTCAGAAAAATTAAAGGTAATTTCAAAGTGCTGCTTTAAAAAGCAGACAAAATTTTTATACGCGCGCTTGGCGCAGCATCAGGAGTTGCAGATGATGTCTTGCTTGAGTAGGCTGGGCAAACAAGTAATTCGTTTTCATCTCTAGACCGTGAAATAATAAGTTTGGTGGTTTGCAGGTAATCTTGTTATTTAGATATATCACATCTAAACAATGATTACACCTTGTGCGAAATTCTTATCATAATTTTAGTTAAGTTGTTTAGAAAATAATTTTCTAATTTTGCGCTGTTTTGTTTTTTGTGGGAAATAATTTTCATATTTTTGCCTTATTAAGGTAAAAAAGATTATCTGGTCTTAAAAAGGCAAAAATAAATATAGTTACAGTTCTGACCACATACGGATTAAATTATGATAAATGTTGGTCAGCTTCATGACTTCTGAGTAGTTATCACCGTGTGATTTACGTAGTTCTCGAATGCTCTCATCAAGATTAAATAAAAGGTGGCGTTTACTATCGTCACGGACCAAACTTTGTACCCAGAAAAAAGAAGCAAAACGAGTACCTGAGGTAATGCTACTGACTTCGTGCAGACTAGTAGACGGGTAGAGCACGACATCACCTGCTGGTAATTTAACTTCGTGATAACCATAAGTGTCTTCAATCACTAGGTCACCACCTTCATATTCATCGGGTTCACTTAAAAATAATGTACAAGATAAATCAGTGCGGAGCTGCTCTGAAGTTCCACGAATAAGGCGAATTGAGTTATCTACATGGAAACCAAAGCTTTCATGTTCATCATAACGATTAAAAAGCGGTGGAATAATTTTGTGGGGTAGGGCTGCAGCCTGAAATACTGGATTTTGCCAAATTTCTTTGATGACGAGATCACTTAAATGATGAGTAAGCGGGTCCTGTTCTGAAAGTTGCTGATTTCTTTTCACTGAAGCAGACAAGGTGCCGGCAGTCACTTTTCCACCTACCCAATTGGCGTCTTCCATGAGCTTACGAAACTCGGCAACTTGCTCTTTGCTTAAAACATTGGGGATATGATGAATCACGGCAAACACCTTTTAAATAGATACTTCATTTGTAAAAATAGCCTCATGACGAGGCTATTTTATATGAACTTTAATTAATTCCATAAATAAATTATGGAATTTAACTTTAGTACTTAAAGTTAATCGCTAAGACAGCATTACGGCCATTACCTTCAAACGCGTAGTGAGCTGCATGCGCACTAGTAAAATAGCGCTTATCAGAGATATTGTTGATATTAAGCTGCAAATTCACATTCTTATTAACATCATATTTAGCCATAGCATTGTAAATGGTATAGGTTGGCAGATATTTCGGAGCAGTTGTGTTCACAAAAACTTGATCGCGATATTCAACACCAGCACCTAGAGTCAATTGAGGCATTACTCGGTAAGTAGACCATAGGGTAGCACTGTTTTTCGCTACAAATGGGAGAGGTTTACCTTCTTGAGCAACTGCATTATAGGCAGCTTCGGTAATTTCACTATCTAAATAGCTATAGCCTGTAGAAACATCCCACTTATCGGTAATTTTTCCGTTCAGACTAATTTCAAATCCATCAACTTTACTTTTACCTGCATTGGCAGTCGTAGTAGGGTCAATTTGGATACGTGTATTTTGCTTTTCAGTACGGAAAAATGCTGCTGTTAAGTTCGCACGGTTATTAAATAAGTCCCATTTTGTACCTAACTCGAAAGTACGTGCTTCTTCTGGCTTGAGAGCATTTGCACTCGCACTTGCAGTACCTGAGTCGCTAATAGAATCTGAACCTGTGTCACCCTCAGCAAGCACGCCTACTGGGTTTGCTGACGTAGCATAGCTTAAATAAATACTACCATCTTCTGTTGGTTTAAAAACTAAACCAGCTTGGTAAGAGAAGTAATCTGTATCGCTTTCTAATTTATCACCAGCTTTATGAGGAGTACGTCCACTTACGTCCTTATTATATTTTTTCTCAGTTTCAAATTTATCCCAACGAACGCCTAGGTTAAGTAACCATTGTGGATTAAATTCGATACTATCTAAAGCATACACGCCTACATTATGACTACGAGTGGTCGATTGTGCTGTGATAGATCCACGCTTATCTGTGAAGGCACCATTTCCAGGATTATTTAAACTCGTACACCAGCCATTTGCCACAGCAGCAGCTGAAGTACAGTTTTGAATATTGCTGTCTAAAATGGTCGATGTGGTTTCACCAGCAGCATTAGTAAAAGTATGTACACCTTGGTCAGTTTCTTGGAAGCTCCACTCGGTACCAACATTAAAAGAATGCTTTAAGCTACCTGTGTTGAATTTACCTCTTAAAGAAAGCTGATCGCTATAAGCATCGCTATCTAAGATACGGCTTAACGCACGGCGAGCGATTGTGCCTCTGTAAATGTTACCCTTAGAGTCATCAGCATTCGTATAAACATAATCAGATTTAGATTTGTTGTAGGTTGCTATATTAGACAAGGTAAGATTTTCATTAAAATCATGTTCCAACTTAAACGTACCAATGTGGTTTTCACGTTTGTCGAAATCACGCGCTTTCCAGCCATAGTAGGTTCCAGCTTTTACGTCAACAGGCTTGCCGTCACCAGGAGTTACAGTAACCCCAACTGGAGGTTTGGTTGGGTTTGCATTATTAAATGGAATACCTGCATCAGGTTCATCATTACTACGTAAATAGTAGTAGCTCAGTGTTCCGTGAGTTGCAGTATCTAAGCCAAATGCAAGACTTGAGGCAATACCGGCACGGGCATATTCTGCACCATTACTTTGACCAGCTTTTTCATTTTCGTGACCCATGATAACTACACGACCAGCAATTCCATTTCCAAAGTCTTTGTTGGCATCAAGTTGGATATGACGATAGTTATCAGTACCGCCTTGGATACTGCCTTGATAAACGTCACCTTCATGAGCAACTTTAGGAATTAAGTTAATACTTCCGCCAACGCTACCACCACCACCAAGAGCAGAAGAAGAGCCTTTGATGACTTCTACTTGTTCAATGGCAAACATATCGCGATTTTGAGACGTTGTATTACGAACACCATCAACATAAATAGAAGATTGACCGCTATAACCACGAATGTAAGGCATATCTGTAAACGGGGTACCACCTTCACCAGCACCTAACGTAATACCAGGTTCATAGCGTAACGCTTCGAGTAGGGTATTAGAGTTTGTATCTTTAATTAATTTTTGAGAAAGGATAGAGACTGATTTTGGTGTGTCTTTGAGAGGAACTACGAATTTAGAGTTTGCAGACTGATCTACTTTTAAAGATTCTTCTTGAGTCGCTTTAGCATGAATTGTTGGTAATTGTGAAACTGCTTCTTGCGCGATGGCTGTTGTTGCAATCATTGATAGCGATGAAGCTATTGCAGAAGAAACAATTTTTTTACGTGTTCTAATCAAAGACATAACTTCAGGACTCTAAAACTAAAAGGTTATGCGAATAATAATAATTCTTATTTATATGTACAGTTTGTGTTAATTGGATTTGCCAATTGAATTATGAAGAGAAAATGAATAATTGAATGGTAAATTGTACTTTTGTGTAGCTAATCTACTGATTATTGGTAATTGTTTGTTAAAGCGATTAAATTCAAAGTTTAATTGTAATTTTAGATTTATAAAGAATAACTAAAAAATTAGTTTTACTTAAGTACTTATGAAAAATATTTAAAGAATCATAAAATTACTGTGAAATTTACTAGAATAATGTCCTTCACTTACATCAAGTGATCGGTTAATTTTGTATATCTTGAAAGTTGTCATATAATACAGCACTTTTTTAAAAACTGTTCCTACTAACTAATTTTTATCGAGGAAGCCATGCAAGTAACGACTGAAGCGGTTTCGGGCGTTGCCCGTCGTTTAAATGTGTCTGTACCGACGAGCCGTATTAACGAGCAATTTGAAGCTCGTTTGAAGCGCACTGCCAAAACTGTGAAGATCAACGGCTTCCGTCCAGGTAAAGTACCTGAAAACGTTGTTCGTCGCGAATACGGTGCAAGCATTTATCAAGAAGTTGTAAATGACATCATTCGTGATAGCGTTTTTGAAGCAATTCAACAAGAAAAAATCAATGCGGTAGGTATGCCGAACATTGAGAAAGTTGAACATAAAGAAGACGCTTTAGTTTTTGAAGCAACTGTAGAAGTTTATCCAGAAGTTGAAGTAAAAGCATTTGACGGCTTAGAAGTTGAACGTAAATCAGCTGAAATCAAAGACGCTGACGTTGACGCTATGATCGAAAACTTGCAAAAACAACGTCAAACTTGGGCTGTAACCAAGGGTATGGCGAAAAAAGACATGCAAGTGACTTTTGACTTTGAAGGCACTATCGATGGTGAGAAGTTTGAAGGCGGTTCTGCTGAAGACTTTAAACTTGTGTTAGGTTCAGGTCGTATGATCCCTGGCTTCGAAGATGGCATCATTGGCATGAAAGCTGGTGAAGAGAAAGTAATTGACGTTACTTTCCCTGAAGATTACCAAGCTGAAAACTTGGCTGGTAAAGCAGCTCAGTTCAAAATCACTGTGAAGCAAGTTGAAAAATCTAAACTTCCAGAAATTGATGCTGAATTCTTAAAAATCTTCGGTGTAACTGAAGAGGAAGGCGTTGAGAAGTTAAAAGCTGACGTTCGTAAGAATATGGAACGTGAAGTTCGCAATGGTTTACGTAACCAAGTTAAACAAGCTGCTTTTGATGCTCTTGTTGCTGCGAATGAAGTTGAAGTTCCAACTGCAATGGTTGCTCAAGAAATTGACCGTCAACGTCAACAAATGGTTCAACAGTTCACTCAACAATTTGGTGGTGCAGGCGCGCAATCTTTTGACAAGAGCATGCTTCCTGACGAATTGTTCAAAGAACAAGCAGAACGTTCTGTTAAGCTTGGCGTATTGGTAAGCAAAGTTTTAGCTGATGCTAAACTTGAAGTTGATCAAGCTCGCGTTGATGCTTACATTGACGACATGGCTTCTTCTTACGAAGATCCAACTGAAGTGATTGAATACTTCAAAAATGATGCTCAACAACGTGCTCAAATCGAAGCAGTTGTATTAGAAGATCAAGTTGTTGATCACATCCTAGCTGGTGCTAAAGTGACTGACAAAGCTGTATCTTATGATGACTTATTGAAAGAACAACAAGCTCGCCGTATGGGCTAATCTTTTAAGAAGTCAGAAAAAGGCGCCGAAGGCGCCTTTTTTGTTTTTCATTATGTGGTCAATTTGAGTGCGGCATTAAGTACTTAGGTATAAATAATATAATATTTCAGTGCGAACCTTTTGCAATTTGAGAAATTATCCCGCATATTGTTGCCATAGGTTAAGTCACAAAAAATTTAGGAATAAATAACGTATGTATGTTCCAACAATTGAAAATGCTTTAGTTCCTGTTGTGGTTGAACAATCTTCTCGCGGCGAACGTTCTTTTGATATTTATTCACGACTTTTACGTGAGCGCGTCATTTTTTTGACAGGTGAAGTTGAAGATAACATGGCAAATCTGATTGTTGCCCAAATGTTGTTTTTAGAAGCTGAAAATCCTGATAAAGATATCCACCTTTATATTAACTCTCCAGGTGGATCTGTGACAGCGGGTATGGCCATTTATGACACGATGCAGTTTATTAAGCCTGATGTTGTGACATATTGTATGGGTCAAGCTGCTTCAATGGGTGCATTCTTATTAAATGCGGGTGCTAAAGGCAAACGCTATTGTTTGGAAAATGCCCGTGTCATGATTCATCAACCATTGGGTGGTTTCCGTGGTCAAGCATCGGATATTGAAATCCATGCGCGTGAAATTCTCTTTATTAAAGAGCGCTTGAACCGCTTAATGGCAGAGCATAGTGGTCAAGACTATGAAACCGTTGCTCGTGATACTGACCGTGATAACTTTATGACAGCCCAAGCTGCTAAAGAATATGGTCTGGTTGATCAGGTGTTAAGTAAGCGTCCATAAGGACCTTCTTATATAAATAACTTGAGATGTTGAAAAAGATCTCCATTTAGTTATTTATGCAGTGCATCTTGCCCTAATATTTAAGATTCTATTTGTGGAGTGAATATGTCCGAACATCCTCAAGGACAAAAACATTGTTCATTTTGCGGTAAAACGCAGTCTGAAGTCGGGAAACTGATTGCAGGTGAGGACGCATATATTTGTAATGAATGTGTGGATGTCTGCTTAGACCTTGTACAAACCAGCCAACAGGTTGAAGCAGGTGACTGGGCGAGTAAGGCATTGCCAAAACCACATGAAATACGTGCTGCGCTTGATCAATATGTTATTGGTCAAGATCTTGCCAAAAAGACATTATCTGTTGCGGTTTATAACCATTATAAACGCTTAAAAGTTGGTCATAATGGCCATGTGTCTAAAGAAGTAGAAATTGCTAAAAGTAATATCTTACTGATTGGACCTACTGGCTCAGGTAAAACTTTACTTGCGCAAACATTAGCTCGCCTTTTAGATGTTCCATTTGCGATGGCAGATGCAACAACATTAACCGAAGCTGGTTATGTGGGTGAGGATGTTGAAAATATTGTGCAAAAGCTTTTGCAAAAAGCAGACTACGATGTAGAGAAGGCTCAGAAGGGCATTATCTATATTGATGAGATTGATAAGATTACTCGTAAATCTGAAAATCCATCAATTACGCGTGATGTATCTGGTGAAGGTGTACAACAAGCATTATTAAAAATGATTGAAGGTACAGTTGCTTCGATTCCGCCTCAAGGTGGTCGTAAGCATCCACAGCAAGAGTTTATCCAAATTGACACCTCAAATATCTTATTTATTTGTGGTGGTGCATTTTCTGGTTTGGAGAAAATTGTACAACAGCGTCAAGAGAAAGGCGGTATTGGTTTTACAGCTGATGTTAAAAACAAAGATGAAACCAAAAAGCTTGCTGAATTGTTCCGTCAGGTTGAGCCAACTGACTTAGTGAAATTTGGTTTGATTCCAGAATTCATTGGCCGTTTACCAGTGATTGCGACACTTGAAGAGCTAGATGAAGAAGCTTTAATGCAAATTTTGACTGAGCCAAAAAATGCATTAACTCGCCAGTATCAATATCTTTTCACTATGGAAAATGTTGATCTGATCTTTGAAGACTCTGCATTGCGTGCTGTTGCTAAAAAAGCGCTTGAACGTAATACGGGTGCGCGTGGTCTGCGTTCTATTATGGAAAACGTACTGCTTGAAACTATGTATGATTTACCAAGTCGTACAGATGTTGGAACAGTCATTATCAATGAAGCAGTTATTAATGGTGAAGCAGAACCTGTTTATCAGGCTGAACGCCAACCTAAAGAAGCTGCAACGCATGAAAGTGTTGCTAAGGCAGATTTAAAGGTTATTGATTCGAAGTCTGCATAGATTTCATTCATCTAAAAAGCATGAATCGCGTTAGTGATTCATGCTTTTTTTGTTTTCAATTTATATGGGTAGTGTTAATCTTAAAATACAAAATACGCATAGTTTTGCGGTGTAAAAAATAAATCAAAAACAAAACGCTTTGAGGGATGCCATGCGTTATTTAATCGTATCTTTGTGCTGTGCTGGACTATTTGTGGGCTGTCAAAGTTCATCTCATTTAGAAAAAAATCCGAGTGAATTGACCGCGACTCTACCTAAAGTTGATGTTGAAAAAGAACCTGGTTTATTAGATCAATATCATTTAGGCGGCTTTACCGTGGGAGGGTGGGTCAACCAAAAATTGGGTCAGACTTTTGCTCCAATCAAACCACAAAATGAACAGGCTGCTGTAGTTTATTTATATCGACCGGACACAAAATGGAATCGTCAAGAAATTGCAGCGATTAATCTCTTTGTGAATGGTAAGCGCATTCCGAGTCTATTACATAATCATTATTACTGGATTGAGTTACCAGCAGGAACGTATCGTCTTTCAGCAAGTCGCCCTTTACTTGGTATCCATTTTCAAGAACCAAAATATATTGATATTACTGTTGAGGCAGGAACGTCTTATTATTTGAAATATGATGAAGAAAATAAAATGGACCGAAGTGAACATACTGGTCCATTTATGTTAATGCAAGACAATATTGGACGTAGAGAGATAGCATTTACCGAGCTTAAATCTTCTAGCTACAACTTTGTTGCTGAAGATACTTCAGGAAAGGTCCGTCATAAACCACAAGAATTAAAGCCAGCCAAATATGATGAGAAATCAGATGTACATCTGATTAAACCATTTAAATTATGGAATCCTTTAACTTGGTAATGAGCTGCAAAAGATAAAGAAAAGTTAAGACTTTTCTTTATCTTTCATTAATGGTGCAAGAATTTTAAGCATTTCTTCTTGCATATGATCTCGTGCTTTAGGGTCATTAAACGTTTGCTGTCCCAACTCCATCATATATTCTGAAATTTGTCCCATAATCTGTACGTTCTTGCGTGTAATTGATTGGCCTTCTGGGGTTTTTAAAAATTTCAGATTAGCCTGAATTTCCTCTTCAGTATAAGTCTTTAGGTAAATATCCTGTAAGGCTTGGGTGGTTTTTGGGTTGCTAATGAGCTGATTGCTCGAATCTTTTAAGAGAGAACCTAACTTCTTCGCGGCCTCTTTTTCTTTTGGACCTAAAGTTTTGATACCCGTGATATTGCTAACGATCTGTTCTGCCTGTTGATCATAGTAAGGCGTTAATTCATCAATTGATTCTTTAAGCAGGTAATCAATTTGGCTCATTTGCATGAGTTCTTTAACTGAACTTAACTTGGCAGGAGAGGCAAACAAGCTTGTGGTAATACAGCTTAGACAAAGGCTGATTGAGAGATTTTTAAGAATAGGGCGAATAGTCATGAAATGACCTATATTCAATATTTGGCGAGAGGGTGCTTTCATTAATAGCACAGATTGACAAACTAATTGTTACAATTCTTTTCAGATTTTAAAATAAAAAAAGAATGCATAAAAAAAGCACCGAATTCGGTGCTTTTCTTGATTAGCCAGCTGCTGCATCGACTACTGGAATTTTTCCAATTTTCGCTTGCCAGATTTTTGGAGCTACTGCGTGAATTGAAGTACCGTTTACATCAACTGCAACAGAAACAGGCATATCTTCAACTACGAATTTGTAGATGGCTTCCATACCTAAGTCTGCAAACGCAACAACTTCAGCTTCACGAACAGCTTTAGATACGAGGTAAGCTGCACCACCAACTGCCATTAAGTAAGTTGCTTTGTTGTCTTTGATTGCTTCAATTGCTGTAGGACCACGATCAGCTTTACCAATCATACCGAATAGACCAGTATGCTCGAGTACTTTACGTGTGAATTTATCCATACGTGTTGCAGTTGTAGGACCAGCAGGACCAACGACTTCATCACCCACTGGATCAACAGGGCCAACGTAGTAAATAAATTTACCTTTAAGATCAACTGGTAATTCTTCACCGTTGTCGATCATTTCAACCATACGTTTGTGCGCAGCATCACGACCTGTGTACATTGTTCCGCTAAGAAGTAATGTATCACCCGGTTTCCAAGAGTCCATTTCTTCTTGTGTAATGGTATCAAGGTTTACGCGTTTAGATTGTGAAGAGTCCCAAGTTACAGATGGATAATCTTCAAGTTTTGGTGCTTGAATATGAGCTACACCTGTACCATCAAGCTGGAAGTGAGCATGACGAGTAGCAGCACAGTTAGGAATCATACCTACTGGTTTACCAGCAGCATGACATGGGTAATCTTTAATCTTAATATCAAGAACAGTCGTTAAACCGCCTAGGCCTTGAGCACCAATACCAAGTGCGTTTACTTTTTCAAAGATTTCGATACGAAGCTCTTCGATTTTGTTCTCTGGTCCACGGCGAAGTAATTCGTCCATATTGATTTCTTCCATGAGTGCTTCTTTAGCAAGCATCATGGCTTTTTCAGCAGTACCACCAATACCAATACCGAGCATACCAGGAGGACACCAGCCTGCACCCATAGTTGGAACGGTTTTAAGTACCCAGTCAACAATCGAGTCAGATGGGTTAAGCATCGCAAGTTTAGATTTGTTTTCTGAACCGCCACCTTTAGCAGCAACAGTAATATCTACTTTATTACCCGGAACGAGTTTGTAGTGAATTACAGCAGGGGTATTATCTTTTGTGTTTTTACGACCAAATGCAGGGTCAGCAAGTACAGATGCACGAAGAACGTTACTGTTTTCAAGGTAACCTTGGCGAACACCTTCATTTACTGCATCGTCTAAGCTCATCGTTAAATCAAATTTAACATCTAAGCCCACTTCAAGGAAAACGTTAACAATACCAGTATCTTGGCAAATTGGACGATGACCTTCCGCACACATGCGAGAGTTAATTAGAATCTGTGCAATTGCATCCTTTGCGGCTTTGTTTTCTTCGCGATCATAAGCACGGCTCATCGCTTGGATAAAGTCTTGCGGGTGATAGTACGAAATAAACTGTAGGGCGTCCTTGATCGATGTAATCAAGTCATCTTGTTTGATAATCGTTGTCATACCAGAAAATCTCTTGAGCGGGCTGTTAGCTAGCGGGCTAAATTATATGACAAAAAGACAGTGTTGTGGGAGATTGGTTGATCTTTTGACCGAAAGTCGCATAAGAACATATTGATGTGATTTAAAAGAGATAGATCGGAAAATTATTTATTTTTGAATGACTAAAATAAAAAAAAGCCATTTGAGCGGACATCAAATGGCGAGAGGTAGTAAAGGTTAATTATATTAATTATTTGGCGGCGGCTTGCTGTTCTGCCTGAATTGCCGTTAACGCAATGGTAAAGACGATGTCATCTACCAATGCGCCGCGAGACAAGTCATTTACTGGTTTGTTGAGGCCTTGCAGCATTGGACCTACACTGACTACATTTGCAGCACGTTGTACCGCCTTATAAGTTGTGTTGCCTGTATTTAAGTCTGGGAAAATAAATACATTTGCGCGGCCAGCAACGCGTGAGTCTGGTGCCTTTTGACGTCCTACGCTTTCAACTGAAGCTGCATCGTATTGAAGTGGACCATCAATCAGTAAGTCCGGGCGACGTTGCTGCGCAATTTGAGTTGCTTGCTGTACTTTTTCAACATCAGCGCCTGTTCCGGAAGTACCAGTTGAGTAGCTGATCATGGCAATACGCGGGTCAATTCCAAAAGCTTTCGCTGAGTCAGCAGACTGAATTGCAATTTCAGCAAGTTGCTCTGCTGTCGGGTCTGGATTAATCGCACAGTCGCCATATACATAGACTTCATCTGGTAAAAGCATAAAGAATATTGATGAAACCAATGAATATTCAGGGGCTGTTTTGATGAGCTGGAATGCTGGGCGAACCGTATTTGCCGTAGTGTGTATCGCCCCTGAAACTAAACCGTCGACTTGATCTAAGGCTAACATCATGGTGCCAAGCACTACGGTATCTTGAAGTTGTTCTTTCGCTTGAAGCTCGTTGAGTTTACCTTTACGTAGCTCAACCATTGGTGCAACGTATTGATCACGAATACTATCGGGGTCGACAATTGCCAATTCGGCAGGTAATTCAATACCGCGTGCTTTTGCAACATCGTGCACAGCATCTGGTTTAGCTAACAAAATACAGTCAGCAATACCACGTGCCTGACAAATTGCCGCAGCTTGAATGGTGCGCGGTTCATCACCTTCAGGTAGTACAATCCGTTTTTTAGCTGCAATTGATTTTTGCACCAGTTCATGACGGAAAGCCGATGGCGACAGGCGAGGGGTAGCGGCATTGTTGCTGTGCTGCTTAAGCCATTCGACATCAATGTGACTTGAAACAAATCGAGTCACTTGCTCAGCACGTTCAGTATCATCTGTTGGAATTTCATTACCAAAATTAGATAAACGCTGTGCAGTTTCAAGTGTGTTTAAACGGGTATGTAAAATCGGTAACCCTTGTTTAATTGCACTTTGACAAAATTCTAAAAGCTCTGGTGCTGGCGCTTCTCTTTCGGTAAGGACTAAACCTGCCAGAGGTATACCGTTGCTGGTTGCTAAGCTACTTGCAAGTAAAACGTCGGTACGCTCAGATGCGCTAATAATTAATTCGCCTGCAATAAACTTATTCAGTTCATATTCAATGCTTGAAGCAATTAAACTTGAATGCAAAATACGACGTGTTTTAGCTTCACCTTGATGTACCCATTGCCCATCAATGACATTTGCAATATCAAGTGTTCTAGGTACGCTTAGCGTGTTACTAAATGGGACTAAACCAATGATTGGTAAATCACTAGAGCCAAAATAACGATTATATTTTTGCAGCTCACTTGTAAATTTCGCGATTTCTTCAGTTGGTCGTAACGATGGATCAAACGCAACAGGAATTTGAGCTGTTTCTTCGGTTAATCCACGGGTACGCATAAACAGTACGCCAGCAGTACGATTTGATGTTGCACCACCAAACTGACGTAAATGAGCATCTACTTTTTCTGCTGCTTTTTTCGGGTTTTGAATATCTGCTGTGCTGACCAGCACGACTTCTGCATCAAGTGCTTGTGCAAGACTTGCGTTGAGCTCACTGGCAAAATGGTCTTGTCCGTTTGGTAATAAGCCTTCCACAATAATGACATCATGGTCTGCTGCCACACTACGATGAAGGCTAACCGCTTCTTCAAGTAATTCATCTACTTCCCCAGCGGCAATAAGCTGAGTTAATTTTTCATGCGAAATAGATTGAACGGTTTTACTTTGAAATAAATGACCAAATAATGAAGTTGTTCGGTCAAGATGCTCTTGGTCTTCTTGAGAAAATGGTTTTAAAAAGCCAGCTTTAATCCCGTTGCAATCAAGTGCGTAAATCATACCTAAGCAGGCAGAGGTTAGGCCAACCCCTTCGCCTGTAGGAATCAATAAAATTGTATTCATATAAACCTATAAATAAACGAATATCGAGTTTTCGCTAGGATCTGATTAAGCAAGGCTTGCTACAGATGCTGTATTTTCTGCCGCTTCAACAACTTGACGAGTTTCTTTGGCAATACGGCCTTCTTCGTCTGTAGGAATGACCCAAATTTGAGGACCTGTTCCATTGTCGATTCGACCTTCGGTGCCACGCTTTAAGTTATTGTTTTGATCTTTATCAAGCTGCAAACCAAAATGAGGTAAATAAGCTAAGGTTTTTTCACGAATATAGGCTGAGTTCTCGCCAATACCGCCCGTGAAGATTAAGCCGTCTAAAGTTGGTAAACCACAGCTTAATGCAGCAAGTGATTTTGCAAGGCGATAGCTAAACACTTCAATTGCAAGACAAGCATCTTCATTACCATTTTCAGCCGCTTCAATCACTGTACGCATGTCGTTAGACAATTGCGATAAGCCAAGTAAGCCACTTTCGTTATTTAAAACTTTATCAATTTTTGCTAAGTCCCAACCGAGGTTTTTAGCAAGGAAGCTGTGTAAGCTTGGATCAACGTCACCACTACGCGTTCCCATTACCACACCTTCAAGTGGAGTAAGACCCATAGAGGTATCAACACTTTGTCCATTCCATACTGCGCAAGTTGAACTGCCGTTTCCTAGGTGCGCTGTTAACCATCCACCCTTTTTCAGGTTACCTGCTAGCTCACTCGCTTTGTCAGATACATAAGCATGGCTTGTACCATGGAAGCCATAACGGCGGACGTTGTGGTCAGTATATAAAAACTTAGGAATTGCATAACGGTATGCATGTGGTGGCATGGTTTGATGGAAGGCAGTGTCGAATACGGCAACTTGAGGTAATTCAGGAAATAGACGTACGGTTGCGTCAATACCAATTAAATGTGCTGGGTTGTGAAGTGGGGCTAAAGGTGTCGCAGCACGAATACGTTCGATAATTTCAGGAGTGAGTAATTCTGCTTTGGTTAAACTGCCACCGTGTACAACACGATGTCCGATTGCCTGCGGTTTGTAGTTGGCAAGACGTGCAAGTAAAGTTTCTAAAGCTTTGGCATGGTCAGCATAAGGGATTGAAAGTTCAAGTGGTTCACCACCTACTGTAATTCCCTTAATACGAGCATCAGCTGCCCCCAAGTTTTCTGCTAAACCGTAAATACGATCTTCACGACGCTCTGAAACCAGTGCGTATTTAATAGATGAAGAGCCGCAATTGATAACTAATACTGATGTAGCCACGTTGAAATACCCAAGTCCTGATTTAAAATAGTTTTCCTAACTTCCTATTCAAGATGTATTATTTTTTGATACAGATTGAACGGGTTGTCATGTTTTAGCATGTGTTGTTTTTCTGTCCAAGATAGACTTTAGCCCATTAGACTTAAGAACTATCGACCATCAAATTATTTGCAACTAATATCTGTCCAGTATAAAGCTTAACCACTGTATTCCTTGTTTTTTTGTAGAAGAATTAAACAGTTTTTTGTATATATTTATGAAAGGTAAATTTTGAATTGATGTAATTTTCAAATATTCGGTATAAATTTTTTAAAGTAAAAGAATTGCTGTTATTTTAATCAAACCCGATGGGTATATTACAAATAATATACGTAACTGGAATTAAGTTTTAATCGCTTATATATAAGTTAAAAAGAATAAATCATAAACATTTTTAATATAAAACTCAGTATAAAAAGTCGGTATCTGTACATTTATAAAGATATTTCATTGCATTGATATTATGAGAATTTTCTCATAGTTTTTAGAGTGTAATATACCTGTAAATATAGTCCAAAATAAAACCCTTCACTTGTTTATAACTTAAACATTATTTGTCTTTAATACTCATGCTTGGGTATTCCCGTAAAGTTGACTAGGGCTTGCATGTCGCTTTTTGCCTTAATAATATTGTTCCTCCCCCTTACCAAATGATTATGAAATATATCATTTGGTCTATTTTTTATGTTCCGGCTTATCCGGTTGTACAGGAGCGTCCAGCATGGACTTGCCGAATCCAATATTGGCAAAAGTGACCGAGCGTGTAATAGCACGTAGTCAAAAAACTCGTTCTGCATATTTACAACGTATTGAACATGCACAAGGCAAATTTCCTGCCCGTGGAGCACTTTCATGTGCCAATCTGGCTCATGGTTTTGCCAGTATGGAAGATAATGAAAAATTAATTATTAAAGTAGGCCGTGAACCAAATATTGGCATCGTATCTTCGTATAACGAAATGCTGTCGGCGCACGCACCTTATAAAACATTTCCAGATTTAATTAAAAGTGCCGCTCGCGAAAATGGTGGCGTAGCACAATTTGCAGGTGGCGTTCCTGCGATGTGTGACGGTATTACCCAAGGTAATGCTGGCATGGAACTATCATTGTTTTCTCGTGAAACCATTGCGATGAGTACAGCGATTGCATTGTCTCATAACATGTTTGACGCAGCTTTATGTCTTGGGGTTTGCGATAAGATCGTGCCGGGCTTGCTCATTGGTGCTTTGCAGTTTGGCTATTTACCTACTATTTTTGTGCCAGCTGGACCAATGACCAGTGGTCTATCTAACGATGAGAAAGCCAAAATTCGTCAGCAATTTGCAACGGGGCAGGTTGGACGAGATGCTTTGTTAGAAGCTGAGTCAGCTGCTTATCATGGACAAGGGACTTGTACTTTTTATGGTACAGCCAACAGTAATCAGATGCTGATGGAAGTCATGGGTTTGCATTTGCCAAGTGCTGCATTTGTTCATCCTCATACACCATTACGTGATGCACTCACCGCAGAAGCTGCGATTCGTGTACTTGATTTGACAGTTGAGCGTGGAAACTACACGCCGATTGGTCATGTTGTCGATGAAAAAGCAATTATAAACGGTATTGTGGCGTTACTCGCTACAGGTGGTTCAACGAACCATACTTTGCATTTGATTGCGATTGCTCGTGCCGCTGGCATCTTGATTGACTGGGATGACTTCGATGAGTTGTCGGCTGTTGTTCCATTACTCGCAAAAATCTATCCAAATGGTAAGGCGGATGTAAACCATTTCCAAGCTGCGGGTGGAGTAGCTTTCCTCATTCGTAATCTACTTGAAGCTGGCTTATTACATAACGATGTAACGACTGTAGCTGGTAAAGGTTTGCAGCATTACACCAAAGAACCGAAACTGATTGATGGTAAGCTCACTTGGGTTGACGGTGTGGTTCAAAGCCTTGATGACAAAGTTTTACGTAGCATTGATGCGCCGTTTCAAGCAGATGGTGGCTTGCGTTTAATGCAGGGTCGCCTTGGCCGTGGCGTAATCAAGATTTCTGCTGTTGCGCCAGAACATCGCAAAGTTAAAGCTCCAGCAATTGTGTTTGATTCGCAAGAAGCAGTGCAAGCTGCATTTGATCGTGGTGAATTACACAGAGACTTTATTGCGGTTGTTCGTTTCCAGGGTGCACGTGCGAATGGTATGCCTGAATTGCATCGTTTAACGCCTGTGTTGGGGGTTTTACAAGATCAAGGTTTCCATGTTGCTTTAGTCACTGATGGCCGTATGTCTGGTGCTTCAGGTAAAGTTCCGGCGGTCATTCATTTATCTCCTGAAGCCTTATTAAATGGGCCGATTGCTAAAGTTCAAACAGGCGATATGTTAATCATTGATGCTGAAGCTGGTGTACTTGATGTCGAAATAGATGACGTTGTATGGCAGTCGCGCCCTGTTGCACAGCCAGAACATCAGGCAGAAAACGAAGTTGGCTTTGGCCGTGAATTATTTGGTGTTTTCCGTGCTGCTGCTGCGCCAGCTGAACATGGAGCATCTGTGTTTGGTGCATTGGTTGGTGAAAATTCACCAGAGCAGATTTGAATCAAAGGAACTGAAAAATAATGATTAAAATTGAAGATATCGTCAAATTAGGCCCAGTCATCCCTGTATTGGCATTTGATTCTGCCGAGCAAGGTGAGGATGTATCACGTGCTTTACATGCAGGTGGCGTGAAAGTCCTTGAAATTACCTTACGTACCGCTGCTGGTCTTGCTGCTATCGAGCGTGCTAGCCAATTGGCTGATGACATTGTGGTGGGTGTAGGAACAATTACCAAACCAGAACACTGTGCTCAAGCCAAAAAAGCAGGCGCTCAATTTGGGGTATCTCCTGGTTTGACTAAAGATCTGCATTTGGCTGCGCAAGATGCTGGTTTACCTCTATTGCCTGGTGTGATGACACCAAGTGACCTGATTCAAGCGATTGAATTGGGTTATGACATTGTGAAGTTCTTCCCAGCTCAACAAGCAGGTGGCGTTGAGATGCTAAAAGCATTTTATGGTCCATTTCCAAACTTGCGCTTTTGTCCGACTGGTGGAATTACGGCAGAGTCAGCGCCAGATTTCTTAAAACAACCTAACGTGGTTTGTGTAGGTGGTTCATGGTTAACACCTAAAGCTACTGTAGCTGCCCAAGACTGGGCTGAAATTACTCGCTTGGCACAAATTGCGAGTCAGTTGAGAGCTTTGTAAATGTAGACAATATTTATAAAAAATGAAGTGCATTCTATGTGCTTTAAAGGCTGTATTGATGTGACCAGTTTGTGCTGGTCACACCTAAATATAAAAATTTAATGTCTTAACAGTAGGAATTACTGTGGTTGAAGACCCTTGTTTAGGCAGTGTGCCTAAATAATTATTCCAAGGAGAAGTGTCCCATGGAGACGGTTCAGGGTGGCATGTTACTGATCTACACTGTAATCGCGATTATTGCTTTAGTGGTCATGATCGCGAAGTTTAGAATTTATCCATTTTTAGTTCTTATTATTGTTTCACTCGGTTTAGCCTTGGCTGTTGGCATGCCAATGGGTGATATTGTTAAGTCTTATGAAGCCGGTACAGGTAAAACCTTAGGTCACCTTGCGATTGTAATCGCACTCGGAACGATGCTCGGTAAAATGATGGCCGAGTCTGGTGGTGCAGAGCGAATAGCAATTACTTTAATTAAGTGGTTTGGTGAGAAAAATATTCACTGGGCTATGATGTTTATTGCCCTTATTGTTGGCCTTCCCGTATTTTTCGAAGTAGGTTTCGTTCTACTCATTCCAATTGCGTTCAACATTGCTAAACGGACAGGCAAATCTTTATTAGTTGTTGGCCTGCCAATGGTTGCAGGTTTATCGGTTGTGCATGGCTTAATTCCACCACATCCAGCAGCATTGTTGGCAGTACAGGCTTATCATGCTGATATTGGTAAAACGATTGCTTATAGTCTGATCGTTGGTGTGCCAACAGCTATTGTTGCTGGACCATTGTATGCACTTTGGATTAATAAATACGTTAAATTGCCCGAAAATAATCCGTTAGCGAAGCAGTTTATTGAAGCAGATACGAATAGAACTCGTGAGCTACCAAGCTTTGGGATTACCTTATTCACAATTATGCTGCCTGTAGTATTAATGCTGGTTGGAAGCTGGGCTGATCTGTTCTTTGCACCACAGACTTTCGCAAATGATTTGCTACGTTTTATTGGTACTTCTGATATCGCATTACTCATTGCCGTACTGGTCAGCTTTATTACCTTTGGTACGATGCAGGGCTTTAACCGTGAACAAATTGAAAAATTCTGCGGTGGATGTTTAGCTTCTATTGCAGGGATTATGTTGATTGTAGGTGCAGGTGGTGGTTTTGGCGGCATTTTGCGTGATACTGGTATTTCTAATGAGATTGTCTCTACAGCGTTGAAAGCAAACCTGTCGCCGTTATTGTTGGGTTGGTTTGTTGCAGCATTAATTCGTTTGGCAACAGGTTCTGCAACGGTGGCTATGGCTACAGCGTGTAGCATTGTTGCTCCAATTGCAGCTACGGCTGGTGTTGCAGTTAGACCAGAACTTTTAGTGCTTGCGACGGGTTCAGGTTCATTAGTTTTCTCACATGTAAATGACGCAGGATTCTGGTTAATCAAAGAATATTTCGGTATGACAGTGGGACAGACGCTCAAGACTTGGTCGGTATTGGAAACGATCATTTCAGTGTTGGGTTTATCTTTTACGCTACTGCTTAGCACTATTTTATAATTAAAGGTGAGTAATCCATGATTGTGATTGCAATGGGTGTCTGTGGAACAGGTAAAACCCTAATTGGTGAATTGTTATCAGAGCGTTTGGCTTGTGAGTTTCTTGATGGAGATACGCTTCATTCAGCTGCAAATAAAAGTAAGATGAGCCAAGGCATTCCTTTAACTGATGAAGACCGCTTGCCATGGTTACAGGCAATTCGTCAGGTCATTGAAACCAAACAAAGAGACGGTGAAACAGCTGTATTTACATGCTCATCTTTAAAGCGAATGTATCGCGATATTTTAAGAGGGCAGGATCAGAATATTAAGTTTGTGTACCTAAAAGGCTCTTATGAGTTATTACAGCAAAGACTGGCAGAAAGATCTGGTCATTTTTTTGACCCAGCGTTGCTACAAACACAGCTAGATACGTTGGAAGAACCTGATATGAATGAAGCAATTGCTATTGATATTGCTCTCACACCAGAACAAATCATTGAGCAAGTCATTCAGAAGCTAGGAATGACTGATAATGTGTGTCGGGGGTAAATTCATCTAGAAAGATTATCAACGCTTTAAGTTATTCACCTTGTGATTTACGGTTCAAGCAAGGTGAATACGGATAATAATAGTGATATTGACCCGAAAAAGACCTGATTACAGTGGACAGTTCGGGGATATATAAAAGACATACGAATAATTAAGGTATTAAGAAGAATGAATCAGTTAAATAATTTACAGCATAAATTCCCAGTAGAGGACAGTATTCCTGAAAGTGTGCGTCTGCCATCTCAAATTCATCAGCGTGTCTCACTAGTGGATGGTGAGTTGAGGTTGTGGGCTGGTGCAACCAAGAAAACATTATCTCCAATCTGGATTCAGCAGCCTGACGGTAGCCTACAGCAAGTTGAACTTGGTAGTTATCCAGTCATGGGTGAAAAAGAAAGTGATGAAGCGTTAGAGGCAGCGGTACGAGCTTACAACAATGGTCGTGGCGAATGGCCAATGATGAAGGTTGGTGAGCGCATTGCCTGTATGCAAAATTTTATTCAGCGCATGGTGGAGCAGCGAGATCTGATCATTAAGCTGATCATGTGGGAAATTGGCAAAAGCTTGGCTGATTCAGAGAAAGAGTTTGACCGTACGATTACCTACATGCGTCAAACGATAGATGCTCTGAAAGATCTGGATAATGCCAACTCTCGCTTTGTCATGGCTGAAGGTACGATTGGTCAAATTCGTCGTACTCCACTAGGCGTAGTGTTGTGTATGGGGCCATACAACTACCCACTGAATGAAACTTTTGCGACTCTGATCCCAGCCATGCTGATGGGTAATACCATCATTTTTAAACCACCTCAATTTGGGACCTTGTTGTTCGAACCATTACTAGAAGCGTTTCGTGACTCATTTCCAAAAGGTGTGATCAATACCATTTATGCACCAGGTTCTTTAGTGGTGCCGCATTTGCTGGCATCTGGGCAAATTAATGTGCTGGCACTGATTGGTTCTAGTAAAGTAGCTGATCACTTGAAGAAGCAACACCCTAAATCTCACCGTCTGCGGGCAATTTTGGGGTTGGATGCGAAGAATGCAGCTATTATTTTGCCGGATGCCGACTTGGATCTGACAGTGAAAGAGTGTCTGCTGGGTGCATTGTCGTTTAATGGTCAGCGTTGTACCGCGCTCAAAATGCTGATGGTACATCGCTCGATAGCCGATGAATTTGTTAACCGCTTAACGACTGAACTAGCTAAACTGAAAGTTGGTATGCCATGGGAAAAGGGTGTATTTATTACGCCGCTACCTGGTATGCACCGTACAGCCTACATGACTGACGTCATTGAAGATGCCGTGGCTAAAGGGGCTCAAGTAGTTAATCCGGAAGGTGGTGAATTCTGCAAAACAATGTTCTATCCAGCCGTGGTTTATCCAGTGACTGAGGGGATGAGACTGTATCGTGAAGAACAGTTTGGTCCAGTGATACCAGTCTCTGTTTATGATGACATTGAAACTGTACTGGAATATGTCACGACTTCTGATCATGGGCAGCAGGTGAGTATTTTTGGTAGCGACCCTGAGCAAATTGGTCATTTAGTTGATCCGTTGGTCCATCAGGTCTGCCGTGTAAACATCAACTGTCAATGTCAGCGTGGCCCTGATGTGTTCCCATTTGGTGGTCGTAAAGATTCTGCGGAAGGTACATTGTCTGTGCATGATGCGCTTCGTGCATTCTCGATCCGTTCAATGATTGCTGCTAAACAGACAGATGATAGCAAAGGCATGTTGGCCTCTATGGTGTCTGAACACTACTCTAAATTTGTGAATACCGACTTTATTTTCTAATAAATATACGATTAAGAAAAACCAGCCTTCGGGTTGGTTTTTTATAGTGACTCATAACTTGAATAATAAAAAACGCCTGATCAAGATCAGGCGTTTTTGTTTGAACCAATAGATTAATTATTGACGAATTTGACCGTCACCTAACACAATCCATTTTTGAGAAGTTAAGCCTTCTAAACCAACTGGACCACGGGCATGAATTTTATCTGTAGAGATACCAATTTCTGCTCCTAAGCCATATTCGAAACCGTCAGCAAAACGAGTTGAAGCATTGATTACAACTGAGCTTGAATCTACACGAGCCAAGAACTGACGAGCTAAAGTGTAGTTTTCAGTCACAATTGCATCGGTGTGATGTGAACCATATTTGTTGATATGGTCAATTGCTTCATCAATACCGCTAACCACTTTAATAGCAAGAATTGGCCCTAAATATTCGGTATACCAATCTTCTTCTGTCGCAGGTTTTACAGAGGCACCCAAAATACGGCGTGTCTCTGGACAACCGCGTAATTCAACTTGTTTTTCAGCATACAGTTCAGCAATGTGCGGTAAGAAAACATCGGCAATTTTTTCATCAACGAGCAAAGTTTCCATCGCATTACAAACGCCATAACGATGTGTTTTGGCATTTAAAGTAATTGGTAATGCTTTTTGCAAGTCTGCCTGTGCTTCAACAAATACATGGCAGTTACCATCAAGATGTTTAATGACAGGAATACGCGCTTCATTGGTTACGCGCTCAATTAAGCTTTTACCACCACGTGGAACAATAACATCAACATATTCAGCCATTGTAATAAGATGACCAACAGCTGCACGGTCAGTGGTTTCAATGACTTGCACGGAATGTTCAGGTAAACCAGTAACTTTTAAGCCATGCTTAATAGCTTCTGCGATTGCTTTATTTGACTCGAGTGCTTCTGAACCACCGCGTAAAATAATGGCATTGCCTGATTTAATCGCTAAAGATGCAGCTTCAAGTGTTACGTTTGGACGTGATTCGTAAATCATACCAACCACACCTAAAGGTACACGCATTTTTCCAATTTGAATGCCTGTGGGGCGATATGCAAGATCAGTAATTTCCCCAATTGGATCGACAAGCGCGATCACATCTTTTAAACCTTGCAACATCCCTTTAAAGCGTGCGGGCGTAAGCTCAAGACGATCAAGTAAGGCACTGTCGAGCTGGTTGCTACGACCTTTATCCATGTCGATTTGATTCGCCGCCAAGATTGCTGCCTGATTATTTTCCAAAGCAGTATAAATAGCAGAGAGTGCATGATTTTTTAGTGAGGTAGAAGCACTTGTTAAGACGCGTGAGGCCTCGCGTGCTTGTTGCCCAACTTTTTGCATATATTGTTCAATTGAATCTTGCATAGCATTTTTTAATCATTTACCAATGAGTAAGATAGTAGCAGTCAAATGCGGAACAATGAATGGCTTTTTTTGAAAAATGTGACCGCCATAAAAAAACATTTAAATATTTTGCAAACTATTAGCGGCTTAAACAAGATGAGCGGTCATTTCAGCGATTGCGTATATTTCAGACAATTGTTTAGAATGTTATTGTGCAATACAAACTAATACAAATTTTAAAGATTTGTGCATAAAAGATTACGTGTTCAAGAAGGAACTCTTGCAGCATAAAAAAATTACAGCAAGGAGGAAGCAAGGATATGAATTCCATTATTCAAATGGATTCGGAGATCAACCAAGCTTATGCCGGTTTTGGCTTTTTCGATATCTACCATAGAGATAGTTTTAAGCAACCTGCTCGTACAACATGGATTGACGGTTGGAAAATTGAATATATGGCAATTGCCGATCCAAAAACGATTCACAAAACACCGATTGTGATTGTTGGTGGTGCTTTCCAGAATTTTAATTCTTATAAATATTGTGTTGAACAGTTGTTTGAAAGTGGTCCTGTTATTTTAATCGATTTACCTTCGATGGGTGCAAATCAGCAAATTACTAATCGCGATACAGGAGTATCTGCGGGAACTTTAGAACTACCTGATTTATCTGAAATGTTAGGACGTTGGTTAGATATCGTTGGAATACAAAAAGTTTCTGTGATGGGAATGTCTTTAGGGTCTGTGATTGCCTCTTGTTTTGCTCATCATCGTCCCGACCTGATGGATCGTATGATCTTGATGGGGGTTATGCAAAAGACTCGTAAAAGTTGGCGAATGATTTTGGAAGAATCGCTCAAACTCATGCAAGAAAACCGTATGGAAGAGTTTGGACAAGCTGTCATTTTGTATTTGGTGAATCATGCAAAATTAGATAAAACTCGTATGTCACCAACTGCTAAGAAGTTGTTTTTTAGACAAATGGCTGAATTTACAGGGACTGAGCGGGAGCGTTATGAAATTAACTGTAATCGCCTTTTGCGTTTAACAGATGTACCTATTCCAGAGTGCAAAACGCTAGTTGCAGCAGGGCAATACGATAGTTTTACTCTGCCTCATGAAAATGCCAATTTTGCGTTGCAATGTCCTGATATGGAATTTGCCCTTATTGCAAACGCAGATCATGTACCGCAGCTACAGCGTCGTAAAGAAACTATGAGTTTGTTCACTTCATTTTTAAAAGGTGAATCTATCCAAAATCTGGATGGTATTATTCCAATGACGCGTTACCAAATGCAAAAAATGGAACGTCGTGGTGAGGAGCGAGTCCCAGTTTTACAACCGCATACTCAACTTACCCATAGAGAGTTTGATGTACAGGTCCCTGTATCAATTGTTGATGTGACTTTCTTCGGTATGTATTTAAAAATGAATGATGTTTCGCAGCTTGATTTTGTGAATGACCATCCACGCGATTTGGCACTTCATTTAGAAGATGAAGAAGGTAGTTTTGCGATTGAGTGCTTAATTTTTGAAAGTACAGCGCAGGGTATTCGAGCTTTATTTAAACATGGTAGTTTTGAGCTTGCTGATCGGTTAAGCCGTTTTATTGCTCGTCAAAAACAAGCAGCTTAATAATATATTTATAGATGGGAGCTCGTTTATTTCGAGCTTCCATTTTTTATATTTATTATTTTATTTGAGAATGAATAATCCAGACTAAATCCCCTAAATGCTCTTCATGGTTATCTTGAGAAACTTGCCCAAAGAATATTTGTGGCTGTTCAATAGTAACTTGCCCAAACTCTGTATCTTTAAAAAAGTCTTTAACCTCTTGTGGACTTTTGAAATGAAAACTAAAAGAACTGCGAGACATTATTTTAAGTAACTTACTACTATTCCAAATAATACTGGCGAGTTTGTTTTTAATAGGTTCAGGGTAGAGGTCAGTTAAATAATGAAAATTTTTAAAAGAAGCGCCATAGTGAGCAATCGATTGGATCAATTGTTTTAGTAAATCTTTATCAAAATAATTAATTAAACCTTCACTAATTACAACCAATGGGCGGTTCGGGTCAAATACTTCAAATGCTTGTGCAAAAGCGTCTGTAAATAAATCAACTGATAAAACTTCAGGCGCATTTTTTTCAATTTGCTGAAGTGCATTTTGTTTGGTTTGTGCCATATCGGGTAAATCAAGCTCCCGATAGGTAATAGAAGGGTAATGCTGTCTAAACCACCAGCCACGTGGCGACAGGCCACATGCTATTTCTAGAACTTGTAAATCAGGATTTTCTTGAATTAATTTTTCTAAATGATGATCAAGCATGGTGTGGCGTTGTTTTAGTGTGGTGCGCATGCTGCCACCCACATATTTTTCTGCCCATGATTCTAGCGGGTGAACCAAATACGCCAGTGATTTTCCTTTAGCTGTAGCAAGTGCTTCGTGAGAAATCCCCATTTGGTACCAGATATAGCCGGTATAGTGTGCAGTAAAAGAAATATGGCGGTGTTTTGAAAGTTGTTGTGTCATTCGTCCTGAACTCGGTTTATTGTTTTTCTGTGATCTTCATTATTCATAACAATGAAGAGGTATGTTGAATGAACCTGCATGACGGAGTCCTGTCAATTAGGTTAGCATTCTGAGATGAACTTTCAGTTGGAGTTACTTTTCTTTCGGGAAAAGTAACCAAAACCATTGTCATCTGCAAAACCTGTTAGATGCATCCATTTGTCTTATATATTGCAAATACAATACTTATTTAAGAACTACGCAGGTTGCAGATGACGCTTCCACGTATCCGTAATTTAGAATGAATTTTTAAACTCTTCAATGGCTGTTTTGACAGCTTGCCACTCATTTCCAAGCGATAAAGTTTCACCAATCTGAATTTGTGGAATTTGGCCACGCATGCGTTCTAAACGCTGTTGATTTGGCAGTGCTAAGTTTGTAATACCTTCGAGCGCTATACAGGCTGCACTTCGATCATTACACACCAGCCCCATGTCACACCCAGCCGCTAGAGCAGCCTGAATACGAGCATCTGCACCACCTGCGACACATGCAGCCTGCATGCTTAAGTCATCAGAGAAAAGTACACCATTAAAATTCAAACGTTTGCGTAGAACTTCTTGAATCCAGAAAGGTGAAAAACCTGCTGGATTTGGATCAACTTGATCATAAATCACATGTGCAGGCATGAGCGCATCTAGCTGAGGCATAAGCTTAATGAAGCTTTGCATATCATGGTTGTAAATTTCGTCATAGCTACGACTGTCGATTGCGGCCGCAACATGAGAGTCAGCTTTTACTGAACCATGACCCGGGAAGTGCTTGCCTGTATTTGCCATGCCGGCTTTTTTCATACCTTGCATAAATGCGCCTGCAAGCGGGGCAATATCATCAATATTTTTAGAGAAGCCACGGTCACCAATTACATCACTAATAGCATTCAGGTCTAGAACTGGCGCAAAACTGAAATCGATGCCGACAGCAAGAACTTCAGTTGCCATTAACCAACCGCATTGATCAGCTAATTGAAGAGCCTTTTGGGGTTGAGTTAAATATAACTCTCCGAAACGACCCATGGCTGGTAATAGGGTGAAACCTGATCTTAGGCGCTGAACTCGGCCACCTTCTTGGTCAACAGCAATCAAAATATCTGGGCGAATTTGACGCATATGGTCGGTTAAAGCACGCACTTGTTGTGGAGATTCAATATTTCGTGCAAATAAAATCATGCCACCGACTTGCGGAGCGCGTAATAGTTCAATATCTTCTTGAGTAAGTTCTGTGCCGGCGATGTCCAGCATCAATGCGCCAATCATATTGGTTCCATTTGAATTTTGATTGAAAAACAATAAGCGAATTTTGCAATGTTTTGCTACATTTTGTCAGTACAGAATATGATAAAACTACACGGTATAAACAATTTAGTTGGTTAAGATTTTGAATCTGCTTAGTTCATATCGAAAACAGAGCGTGTAAGATAGGAACACCCAAGGAAGTATTAAAAATTTATGAAACTTCAAACTATAGCTTGTGCAGTAGCGATCGCGACTGGCGGTTTATTCTTCTCTCATACGATGAATGAAGCGAGAGCGGCAACCAATACTGCTGCGGTTTCTCAATCAATTCAGCCAACGCAAGAACAGGCTTTGGTGGCTCGCCAACTGGCAACTTTAGTTGATCGTCAACATTATTTAAATATGCGTCTGGATGCGACCACATCAAATCGTATTCTGGATATGTATTTAGATAGTCTTGATCCAGATCACTCACTATTTTTAGATTCTGAAGTTCAAAATTATAAAAAACTATATGGTTCAAATTTTGGTGCTTCATTAAAAGCGGGGAATTTAACTGGACCGTTTGCAATTCATCAGCAATATCGGGAACGCTTAAAACAATTTTATGAGTTCATGTTAGCTGAGTTAAAACAACAGCAAAATTTAAAGCAGCCAAATAGCTATATTGAAGTTGATCGTGAAAAAGCACCGTATTTTAAAACGACTGCTGAGCAACAAAATCATTGGCGCAAAATGTTGGTTTCACAGTTAATCAACTTAACCATTAGCCGTGAAGAAGAGCAGGCGAAACAAAAAGCGCTTAAAGAGAATCCTTCACTTGCAAATGGGCAAGACTTAACTGGCCCAGAAGATTTAACGCCAGCTCAAACGTTAACTAAACGCTATACACGTCAGCTTGAAAGAATTAGTCGTGTAAAAAGCGATGACGTCTTGGACAAAACATTAAATGCAATGTTGGCGACCTATGATCCACATAGTAACTATTACCCGCCAATTGATGCGATCGAACTTAATCGCCAAACGACTTTGCAACTAGAAGGTATTGGGGTGTCGATTCGTCCAGAACGTGGCAACGAAGATTACACAAAGATTGAAACCATTGTAGAAGGTGGTCCTGCAAGTAAGTCTGGTCAAGTGAAATCAGGAGATCGAATCATTGGTGTCGCCCAAGAAGGCGAGAAAATGGTTGATGTGATTGGCTGGACTAGTTCTGAAATTGTTGGACTCATTCGTGGTAAACGTGGAACGAAAGTCACGCTAAAACTTCTTGGTGCTGGTGCGTCAATGAGTCAGGCTCGTAATGTGACTTTAGTACGTGATGTTATCCAGGAAGAAGATGCTGGTGTTCGTTCACGCACAGTTGAAGTAACACGTGATGGTAAAAAGCATGTATTGGGCGTAATCGAAATTCCATCATTCTATTTTGACTATCGTTCACGTCGTGCGGGTAAACAATACCGTTCAGTCTCTGAAGATACTGCAAATGCTTTTGAAGCGCTAAAAGCGAAGAAAGTAGAAGGTATTATTATTGACTTACGTAATGACCCAGGTGGCTCATTAGAAGAAGTTGCACGTATGTTGGGGCAGGTGATTAAGTCTGGTCCGGTTGTACAAATTCGTGATGGCAATGGCAACGTAAGCGTGTTTGAAGATAACGATGGTGGTCAGCAAATTTATACAGGTCCACTCGCGGTATTGGTGAACTTGGCATCGGCATCAGCAAGTGAGATTTACTCTGCTGCAATTCAAGATTATGAGCGCGGTATTATTATTGGTAGTACAACAACTGGTAAGGGTACAGCTCAGGTACAACTTGATACTCTTGCATATGGTCAAGCGACTTTAACTCAGCGTAAGTTTTATCGTATTACTGGTGGTAGTACACAAAATAAAGGTGTAGTGCCAGACATTAAACTCGTCGATATCTATAACGAAGAGTTTGGTGAGCGTAAATCGAAGAATGCATTGAAGTGGGACACAATTCCTACTGCACCATTTAAGCGCGAAGGTTCTGTTCAACCATATGTTACGAAGCTGTCTCAATTCTCTGAACAACGTGTTGCCAATGACGCTCAGTTTAAATATCTAAATAAACGTACTGCGATTGCTAAGGTAACGAGTGATCAAAAACAAGTTGTACTTGATATTGATAAGCGCCGTGCTGAATTGCTTGGTTTAGAGAAACAAACTTTAGATGCAGAGAATGAACGCCGTGCTGCAACGGGTCAAAAGCCTTTTGCAAACTGGGAAAGCTATCAAGCTTCATTAGATGCTCTAGCTGAATCTCGCGCTAAAATGAAAGCATCGCAACGTCCAGCGTTACCAGAAGAAGAAACTTTTGTTACTGAAGCTGCTAATGTGCTCATGGATTATGCAAAATTGCAAAATCGCTAAGAGTTACTAGGATTTAAGAAAAAAGCATGC
Organism: Acinetobacter sp. 12966; assembly: GCF_031196995.1. Lineage (NCBI taxonomy): Bacteria > Pseudomonadati > Pseudomonadota > Gammaproteobacteria > Moraxellales > Moraxellaceae > Acinetobacter > Acinetobacter sp. 12966. Next base: position 61,964 of record NZ_JAVIMC010000071.1, on the reverse strand, counting down.
TGTCATCAGCATGCTTTTTTTATTTTTCATGTCAGTAAACTGTCATGCATTTATCATCAAAATGTCAAAAAAACTGCTTAATCTTTAAGCATGAAAATAAATACATTGATGGATGGCGCTATGCAAAGTTCATACGCGACAGCACTATTAAAACAACAGCAACTTCCTGAAAGCTTCCAATTCTTTTTTAAACAAAAGCAGCAGCTATCTAATGCACATTCATTGCATGATTTGGTGCGCCCACGTTTAAAAATTGCGATTGTGACGGAAACTTGGCCACCCGAAATCAATGGTGTGGCACTATCATTATTACAGTTATGCCAAGGTTTACAAAAACAGGGGCATAAGATTTTACTGATTCGCCCAGAGCAAAAAGCAAAATGCCATGACTTTACACCAGAGCAAGAATGCTTGGTTATGTCACAGGCGATTCCCAAGTATCCAACTTTACAGTTTGGTTGGCCACAATATTTAAAAGTATCGAAAGCTTTTGAAAAGTTTGTCCCAGATGTCGTGCACATTGTGACTGAAGGGCCATTAGGTTTAACTGCCATGCAAGCTGCTAAGGCAAAAGCTATTCCAGTTTCTAGTGGCTTTCATTCACCATTTCAAGACTTTAGTCGATTCTTCGATTTGGCTTTTTTAGTCAAACCGATTCAAAAATATCTTTGCTGGTTTCACAATAACACTCAAGTAACTTGTGTGCCGAGTAAAGATACTCAAGAAGCATTACGAGGTTTCGGTATTACTTGTCCACTGGTTGTCGTTGGGCGTGGCGTAGATACAACAAGATTTTCACCGAAGCATCGCTCTGAAAATTTGCGAAAACAATGGGATGCTGATGAGAATACTCGCGTTATGCTTTATGTGGGGCGTTTGTCTCCTGAAAAAGAAGTGCAAGTACTTATTGAAAGTTACGCGAACCTGCAAAGCATTCAGCCACATAAAACTAAATTAGTTATTGTGGGAGATGGCCCAGATTTTGCTCGTTTAAAGTCACTACCTGAAGCGAAGGGTGTTATCTTTACCGGAAGTCTGAGAGGTCAAGATTTGGCGGTGGCCTATGCGAGTGCAGATGTATTTGTATTTGCGAGTCAAGTTGAAACGTTTGGTAACGTAGTTTTAGAGGCAATGGCAAGCGGTTTACCAGTTATAGCGTATGATTATGCATGTGCACATCAATACTTAACACATGGTGTGAATGGCTGGTTAAGCCCACTTGGACAAAAAAACCACTTTATACAACAAATTTATCAGCTTCCTTCGGTACAACAACTTAGAGAAATGGGCGTACAAGCCTGTCATAAAGTACAGCAAAGCGGTTGGCAACTTCCGGTTCAGCAATTGGAGCAGGCATTTTATCAGGTAGTGAAGGAGCCCTCGTTGGACTTCACCTAAGTATCCTAAGATAGGAGAATGACCATGAAATTTAAGAATGCAAAAATAAAAATACTCGATTTAGACTTGAGAGGCTGTTTATATCTGAACAATTTCTCTCACTCACAGCGTGTTGCCCTTTTTTTCAAAATTATCAGTCGTGTTGGTGATGGTCCGTTTTGGTATCTAATGTTGGCAATCGTGTGGGGTATGCAAGGCATTACCTATAGTTTGCAAATCATCTACTTGTTATTAGGTGGTTCTGTCGGCACAGCAATTTATAAATTCTTAAAACATAAAACCACGCGGCCACGTCCTTATCAGGTGCATCAGGTGATTGTGCTCGGTGAAAGACCGCTTGATCATTTTAGTTTTCCATCAGGCCACACACTTCATGCGGTCATGGTGACAATTGTATTGGGTTACATCCAGCCAGTTCTGCTTGCAGCCATGTTCCCATTTATGGTGCTTGTCGCTTTGTCTCGTATGGTACTGGGTCTTCATTACCCAAGTGATGTGATTGTTGGTGCGCTAATTGGTGCAGCGGTCGCGGCTATGATTATTTTTGTGGCGCCATTATTGAACATTGCTTTATAAGCATCGGTAATTTTTATCAGCTTAAGCTATCGATTAGGTTTGTGGATTTGCTAAAGTACACAGTTCGTGATTTAGCAGATTAAACAGATAGGAGCCGCTATGGGCTTACGTTGGACAGATACGATTGATATTGCCATTGAATTGTCAGAAGCACATCCAGAAGTTGATCCGCAATGGATCCGTTTTACCGATTTACATGCATGGGTGTGCGCATTGCCAGACTTCAGCGATGACCCAAATAAATCGACAGAAGGATTGCTAGAAGGCATTCAGATGGCCTGGATAGACGAAGTTCGCTAAAAACAGTAGAAAAAATCGCAACTTTTACACATTCAAAGCTGATTATTGCCTATGACATCGGTATAATGCGGCAAATTTTTTAAAGTTTAAATCTTAAAATAAAGGAGCCACTCATGGCTATTGAACGTACTTTGTCTATCGTAAAACCTGATGCAGTGTCTAAAAACCACATCGGTGAAATTTTTGCTCGTTTTGAAAAAGCGGGTTTAAAAATTGTTGCGACTAAAATGAAACACCTTTCTCAAGCTGATGCTGAAGGTTTCTATGCTGAGCATAAAGAACGTGGTTTCTTTGGTGACTTAGTTGCATTCATGACTTCTGGTCCAGTTGTAGTATCTGTTCTTGAAGGTGAAAACGCAGTTCTTGCACACCGTGAAATCTTAGGTGCTACAAACCCTAAAGAAGCTGCTCCTGGTACTATCCGTGCTGACTTCGCTGTAAGCATCGACGAAAACGCTGCTCACGGTTCTGACTCAGTTGCTTCTGCAGAGCGTGAAATTGCTTACTTCTTTGCTGACAACGAGATCTGCCCACGCACTCGTTAATCGAAAGCATTCAAACCAGATAAGTGGTATACTACTTATCTGGTTTTTTTATTCTCTTAAGAGAATATTGTTTGATTCTTGAACAATATCTTCAGTTTTTTGACATGGTTTAGGTAAATACACATGAGTTCTGCAGTGGTCGTTTCATCTGAAAATCTTGATGGACAGCAGCAATCTTCGTCCACGCCGGTAATCCCTGCTGCCGAAAATAAAGTGAATTTACTCGGCATGTCTCGTCCTGAGTTAGAAAAATTCTTTGAAGATATTGGTGAGAAGAAGTTTCGTGCCGGACAGGTCATGAAATGGATACATCAATACTTTGTTACTGACTTTGCTGAAATGACCAATATTTCAGGCAAACTACGTGCGAAGCTTGAGCAGATTTGTGAAATTAAAGCACCTGAAGTGGTTCACCGTCATTATTCAAAAGATGGTACACGTAAGTGGGTGTTTCGCGTAGGTGAGGGTGCAGGTTCTTTAGTTGAAACTGTATTAATTCCTGCCGAAGATAAAACTGGATTACGTAAAACACTTTGTATTTCCTCTCAAGTGGGCTGTGCATTAGATTGCTCATTTTGTTCAACAGGTAAGCAAGGTTTCCAACGTGATTTAACGCCAGATGAAATTATTGGGCAACTCTGGATGGCAAACTATTCTTATATGGAAGAAGTGCCTGTTGCCGAGCGTGAGCGTTCAGTGACCAATGTCGTGATGATGGGTATGGGTGAGCCATTACTCAACTATGATGCCGTATTAAGCTCAATGCAGATTATGCTTGATGACTTTGCTTATGGCATGTCAAAACGTCGTGTGACTTTATCAACGTCGGGTGTTGTACCGAAAATTGACCAGCTTGCAAAAGACATTGATGTCGCTTTAGCCATTTCTTTACATGCGCCAAACGATGAATTACGTAATGAGCTTGTGCCAATTAATAAAAAATATCCATTGGCTCAGTTAATTGCAGCATGTCAGCGTTATATTGCCAAAGATGGTAATGAAAGTACGCGTAAACATGTAACGATTGAATATGTGATGTTAGAAGGCGTAAATGATCAGCCTGAACATGCACAGCAAATGATTAAATTATTAAAAAATTTACCAAGTAAAATTAACTTGATTCCATTTAACCCGTTCCCTCATGCGCCATATGGTCGCTCAAGCCGAAATCGTATTATCTCGTTCCAAAAAACTTTGTCTGATGCGGGATTTGTGTGTACGATTCGTCAAACACGTGGTGATGATATTGACGCTGCATGTGGGCAGTTAGTGGGTCAAGTGGCTGACAGAACCCGTCGTGCTGAACAGTGGCAGAAAAAAGTCACACAGCGACAAGAGATTTTGCGTACACAAGGATAAATTGAGGGCAGGCTTTGAGTATTCCAAAGTTAAAAACGGTCTTATGTATGGGGATGGCAGTTGCATTTCTGGCAAGTGGTTGTCAGACAACGCATACGCAAAAAAAAGACCCAGAGAAAGCGGTAAAGGTGCGTGCACAACTTGCTGCTGAACATATCCGTTCGGGTGACTTGGACTCAGCAAAGCGAGCTCTTGATCAAGCTTTAAGTGTAGATAGCCGCGATGCTACTGCAAATATGATGATGGGTATTTTGCTACAGCAAGAAGGTAGCAAACCCAATTTAGAAAAAGCAGAACATTATTTCAAACGAGCAATTTCATCTGAACCGGATAATGCTCAAGCACATAATAATTATGGTACTTATTTATATCAAATGGAGCGTTATAATGATGCGGTTGAGCAATTTCGTATTGCTGGTGCAACATTAGGTTATGACCAACGCTATCAGGCATTAGAAAATCTGGGGCGTATTTATTTAAAATTGGGTGATGTTGCGAATGCTGAAAAAACATTCAAACAAGCACTCCTTGCTAACCGTGACTCTTATATTTCAATGTTAGAGTTAGCGGAAATTTTTTATTTGCAGCAGCAGATTCCGGCTGCTACACAAATGTATGAGCAATATGTTCGTACAGTGGGGCAGAAAAATCAGGGTGCAAGAGCACTTTGGATTGGTGTAAGAGTGGCTCGAGCCAATGCGGATAAAATGGGAATGCAAGTGTTAGTAAACCAGTTACGTGCTTTGTTCCCGGAAAGTCCAGAATATCAACGTTATTTGCAATTACAGTATAGTACTGAGGCCGTATGGAAATAAATCCTAATTCACAGCAGCCAACTGGCTCAAGCTTACCGACTTCTGCTTTAGGAAATATTCAACGTCCTGGTGAGTATTTACGTCAAATTCGAGTTGCTCAGAATAAAGAGTTAGGGCAAGTTTCTTCAGATTTAAATATGCCGGTTAAGACCTTGACCGCTTTAGAGCAAGATGACTATAAATCATTGCCGGAAGCGACTTTCATTAAGGGTTATTACCGTTCATATGCAAAATATTTAAATACGGACGCGACGGCAATTATTCAGCGTTTCGATGAGATTTATGCAAATGATACTGGGCTGTTACCAAATCATGCCTTAAATAATTCGCCAATTAAAATCATGGGTAAACTCCCGGGTTCTAATAGTGATCGTAATAAGAAATGGTTAAAGCGCGCACTTCTTGCTGTTGTAATTCTTGCTGTTGTGTCATTGCTTGTTATGGGTGTCCAAAAATGGACTTCAAACAAAGAAGATGCTGATTTACCTAAAGTAAATCAATCGAATGTTGAAGTTTTACCTGTGCAAGGGGCTACCATCTCAACAGTGGGTGACCAATTGGTGTTAAACTTTAACCGACCAACTTCTGTTCATATTGTTGATGCAACAGGTAAAGTTTTGGCGACAGGTCGTCAGTCATCAACTTTAAGTTTAAATGGTGAGTCTCCATTTCAGATTCGTCTTGATGATGCAACAGCTGTGTCATTAAGTCTAAACCAAGAACAGATTTCATTGTCTCCATATACGGTAAACGGTAAAGCAGAATTCCGTTTATCCCGCTAATACCATGAGTTGAGCGATACAATGATAGAGAACCCAATTAAACGTCGACCAACACGCAAAATCCGTGTTGGTTCGGTGTATGTCGGTGGCGATGCACCTATTAGTGTGCAAAGTATGACAAATACCGAAACTTGCGATGTCGATGCAACCGTTGCTCAAATTGAGCGTTGCGTTGATGCAGGTGCTGATATTATGCGTGTTTCGGTCCCATCTATGGAGGCTGCTGAGGCATTTGGCGCGATCCGTAAACGTGTTTCAGTTCCATTAGTGGCTGATATTCACTTTGACCATAGAATTGCTCTAGCTGTTGCAGATTATGGTGCAGACTGTTTACGTATTAACCCAGGTAATATCGGCTCAGATCAGAAAGTGCGTGAAGTCGTTGCTGCGGCGCGTCATCATGGCATTTCTATGCGTATTGGGGTCAATGCGGGTTCTCTAGAAAAAGATTTACAAAAGAAATATGGCGAACCTACTGGTGAGGCGCTGCTCGAATCAGCACTACGTCATATTGATATTTTAGATCGTCTCAACTTCCATGAATTTAAAGTCAGCGTAAAAGCATCAAATGTGTTTTTAACCATGGATGCTTATCGTTTACTCTCAAAACAAATTGATAACCCCTTACATTTAGGTGTGACTGAAGCTGGTATTTACCGTACAGGTACTGTGAAGTCAGCGATTGCCCTTGGCGGATTGTTGATGGAGGGTATTGGCGATACGATGCGTATTTCGCTTGCAGCCGAACCGGAAGATGAAATCAAGATTGGTTTTGATATTTTAAAGTCGCTAGGGCTTCGCTCTAACGGGATTAACTTTATTGCTTGCCCAAGTTGCTCTCGCCAAGAATTTAATGTTATTCAGGTAATGCAAGCATTGGAAGAGCGTTTAGAAGATATTCGTACTCCAATGGATGTGTCGGTAATTGGCTGTAAAGTAAATGGTCCGGGTGAAGCAAAAGAAGCTGACATCGGGGTTGTTGGGGCTGCGCCTCGCTCATTGGTTTATCGTAATGGTGAAAAAAGCCATTTAATCGATACCGATCAATTGGTTGATGAAATCGAAACAATGGTTCGTCAACGTGTCCAAGAGCTTGAAGAAGCTAAATCTAAAGAAATTATTCGTAGTTCATCATGAGTTCAATCGTCGCAATCAAAGGTTTTAATGACATCTTGCCAACGCAAACAGTAGCGTGGAGACGTCTCGAGCAACATTTAGCATCTTTAATGGATGCTTATGGATATCAACAAATTCGTTTGCCGATCGTTGAACAAACGGGCTTGTTTAAACGTGCTATTGGTGATGCTACCGATATTGTTGAAAAAGAAATGTATACCTTTTTCGATAAAGGCAATCCACCAGAGTCATTAACCTTACGTCCGGAGGGTACAGCAGGTTGTGTTCGTGCTTTGGTAGAACATAATTTGTTGCGCGGTGCTACGCCACGCGTGTGGTATATGGGACCTATGTTCCGTTATGAGAAGCCACAAAAAGGACGTTACCGTCAGTTCCACCAATTTGGTGTAGAAACTTTCGGTGTTGCGACTCCTGATATTGAAGCTGAAGTTATCTTGATGACAGCTCGCTTATGGAAACGTATGGGCGTTGATCACATGGTTCAACTTGAGTTGAATACTTTGGGTGAAAAAGATGAGCGTACAGAGTATCGTAATGCTTTAGTTGCGTTTTTAAACGAGCATAAAGATGCGTTGGATGAAGACTCACAGCGTCGTTTAACAACAAATCCATTACGTATTTTAGATTCTAAAATTGAATCGACTCAGAAAATTCTAGAAAATGCGCCGAAATTATATGACTTTTTGAAAGAAGATAGTTTAAGTCACTTCCAACAATTACAAGATTGTTTGACTGCTGCGGGTGTTAAATTTGTCATTAATCAAAAATTGGTGCGTGGTCTGGACTATTACAACAAAACCGTTTTTGAATGGACAACAACTGCACTTGGTTCGCAAGGTACTGTGTGTGGCGGTGGTCGCTACGACGGTTTAGTTGGTCAGCTAAAAGGTAAGCCGGATCAATCTGTACCTGCTGTTGGCTTTGGGATGGGGATGGAGCGCTTATTGCTTCTGGTTGAGCAGGTTGAACAGGCTCAAGTTATTCGTGATTGTGAAGTCTTCTTGGTTGCAGAACCTGCTTATCAAACTAAAGCTTTGATTTTAGCGGAGCAATTACGTGACCAGTTAGAAGCTGCAAATAGCAGTATTCGAATCAAAACAGGTTCACAAGGCAGCATGAAGAGTCAGATGAAAAAAGCTGATCAGGCTGGGGCTGTTTACGCCATGATTTTAGGTGAGCGTGAATGGGAAGCACAGCAGCTTGCTATCAAAGAGTTAGCAACAGCTGAGCAATCTCAAGTTGCGCTGGCTGAGCTTGTACCATTCTTAATCGAAAAATTTACAAAATAAACTGAAACATCTGGAAAAGGACAATCACATGAGCTTAAGTGATGAAGAACAATTCGACAGCTTAAAGTCGTTCGCCAAAAAATATGGTTCTGCCATGATTAGCGGGATTCTCATTGCATTGATTGCCTTTTTTGGGTGGGAATACTGGCAAAAAAGAAATCTTGCGAGCAGCCAGACAGAAACTGCAAAAGTACAGCAGTTAATGGATGAAGCAAATGCAAGTGCTGATAATCCTAATGCCTTAAGTTCGGTAACAGCATCGGCAGATAAAATCGTAAAAGATGATATCGATTCTGTTCAGGCGATACAGACTCAGTTTGTATTAGCAAAATTAGCTTATGAAAAACAAGACTATGCTGCTGCTGAAAAAGCATTGAAGAAAGTCGAAAATTCAAAAGTAAAAGATGAAGGTTTGATTCAGGTTGTAAAATTGCGTTTAGCAGATGCACAATTGGCGCAAAACAAATATGATGAAGCACTGAAAACTTTGTCTGGTAACGTCGATCCTGCGTTTAAAGCAACAGTAGAAGAGTTACGTGGCGATATCTTTGTTGCTAAGAAAGATATTGATTCTGCTAAAAAAGCGTATCAAGCTGCATGGGATTCGTTACTGGAACGTAAACAAGAACGACAAATTTTACAAATTAAACTCGAAAGTGTTGGCGTTTTAGTTGAAGATCCACAGATTGAGCGCCCAATTTTGGAAACACAGGTGGAAGAGTCTTAATGAATCAGAAATTCAAACTGCCTTTGGCAATTGCAATCGCATCAGCTGTACTGGTGGGATGTTCTAGCAACAAAGTAAAAGAAGCAAAACCAAATCCACTACCGAAATTGACTGAGTCGAAAAAGACTCTAGTACCCGTGTTTTCGCGCAGTGTTTCTTCTACAGATAAGGCAGATCCGTTACGTTTGCAGCTTGATGCAAGTGAGGGCGTGGTCTTTACGCTTGACCCAAAAGGTGAGGTCGCTGCATATCGTGGCAAGCAACGCATTTGGGAGAAAAAAGTCAGCAAATTAGGCTTGAGCTCTGGAGTGGAAGCTGCTGAGGGAATTGTTGTTGTTGGTAATAGTAAAGGCCAACTTTTTGCTTTAGATCAGGCAACAGGTGAACAAAAGTGGACTGCGCAGTTATCTGGTGCACTATTAAGTCCTTCTTTAGTTCAGTCTGGACGCGTGATTACGATTGCAAACGACGGTACTGTATTTGCGCATGATGCTGCTTCAGGCCAGCAAGTTTGGGCTTATAAATTACCAAATGTCCAATTTAGTTTACGTGGTCAAGCATCACCTGTGAGCCTTGACCCACGTACCGTATTAATCGCATCTGCGAATGCTTATGTTTATGCAATTGATACAATTAGTGGTATTCCACGTTTCCAACGTCGTGTTGCGGTAAGTGAAGGTCGTTCTGATATTCAACGTTTGATTGATATCGATGGCGATCCTACTGTTGCTGGACAGTTTATGGTAACTACTAGTTTCCAAGGACAAGTGACTGTAACGGATCTAGCTTCTCAACGTGTAGTTTGGAGTGAAGATTCAAGCAGCACAAAGCGTCCGGAAGTTTATGACAATAAAGTATTTGTTTCATCAACTGATGGTAAGTTAACTGCTTATGATTTAACGACAGGCGAACAAGTTTGGCAAAATGATAGTTTATTAAACCGTCATTTAAGTAACCCTGTTGTGTTGGGATCGGACCTTATTGTTGGTGATTTAGATGGCGTATTACATCTTGTTGATCCTGCAACAGGTAAGCTGATTGGTCGTTCAAAAACAAGTGGTGAGGTCAATACATTACGTGTTATTGAGAACCAACTTTACGTTTCGACCAGAAAAGGCGATTTAAGTATTTGGCAGAATCGTTAATTTCGTTTGCTTGTGCTAAAATAGCCGCTTAACAAATTACGCTGTTAAAAAATATCGGGGTGTTTGAATTAAATCAGTTCAAAGCCCCGTCTTTTATTATGGTCATATCTGACCTTAAAATATATCTCCTGTATTGTTTCTAATGCTCATGCCATGAGATATGGCTGGTCTTGAATTAAGGTTATTGTATGAAACCCGTTATTGCGCTCATTGGTCGTCCGAATGTCGGAAAATCAACGTTATTTAACCAGATTACCAAGAGTCGTGATGCACTTGTAGCCGACTTCGCGGGTCTGACTCGTGACCGTAAATATGGTGATGCGACTTATCAAAATAAGTCTTTCATTGTTGTTGATACTGGTGGTATCGGTGAGAGCGAAGGCGGTATCGATAACTACATGGCCGAGCAGTCAAAAACAGCGATCAACGAAGCAGATATTATTATTTTTGTGGTTGATGCTCGTGCTGGATTGTTAGCTTCTGATGAGCAAATTGCTCGTGAACTACGTACTTTAGGCAAGAAAATTTATCTTGTTGCGAACAAGGTAGATGGTGTTCATGCTGAAGCAGCTTTGGTTGAGTTCTACAAACTTGGTATGGGTGAACCATTACAAGTTGCCGCTAGCCATGGTCGTGGTGTACAGCAAATGCTGGAAGATGTACTTGCAGAAGTTCCAGAAGATGAAAATCCAGAAGAGCATGACAAAGATACTGGTTTACGTTTAGCAATTATTGGTCGTCCTAACGTTGGTAAGTCAACACTGGTCAACCGTTTGCTTGGTGAAGACCGTGTGGTGGCATTTGACCAACCAGGAACAACTCGTGACTCTATTTACATTCCTTTTGAGCGTGAAGGACGTAAATACACTTTAATTGATACAGCAGGTGTGCGTCGTAAAGGTAAAGTTGATGAAATGATTGAGAAGTTCTCAATTGTTAAAACTTTGCAAGCCATGAAAGATGCACATGTTGTAGTGGTTGTAGTCGATGCGCGTGAAGGTATTGTTGAGCAAGACTTACATTTAATTGGCTATGCACTTGAAGCTGGTCGTGCCATGGTTATTGCCATCAACAAATGGGATAACATGTCTGAATACGACCGCAAGCAATGTAAGCTTGATGTTGAGCGTCGTTTTGACTTTATTCCATGGGCAAAAATCCATTTAATTTCTGCTTTACATGGAACTGGGGTAGGTGATTTATATCCTTCTATCCACCGTGCTTACGAGTCTGCGAACTTAAAAGTATCACCAGCTAAATTGACTCAAATTTTGAGTGATGCGACAGAAGCTCATCAACCGCCAATGATTAGCGGTCGTCGTATTAAAATGCGTTATGCGCATATGGGTGGACAGAACCCACCGACTATCGTCATCCATGGTAATAAGGTTGATAAGACACCTGCCGATTATCGCCGTTACTTAGAAAACGTGTTCCGTAAAGTATATAAACTTGAAGGTACGCCAGTTCGTATTGACTTTAAAACTTCTGAAAACCCATTTGAAGGTCGTAAGAGTCAGGTTGATGAACGTACTGCTGCACGTCGTCGTCGTTATATTCAGAAATTTAAGAAAGCAGAGAAAAAATTTAACCGTTAAGTTTTTTAATGTCCAAAAACCCAAAGTTTTCTTTGGGTTTTTTATTTTATTAGCTAATAATTTATAGGCACGTTGTTAATTTTAGCTTTGAGTTATGAAGGGTTCGGATTAATAGGATGAATAGTAAATATATAGATGTTTATATAGTAAAACTTAATAAGTTTTTAAATAAAGAACAACAAGATTTTCCCGACTTCCGTACATTTAATCATTATAAAAAACAACAAATACAGAATGTTAAAAATAAACTGATTGCAGAGAAACTACAACTCACTTCAACGGAGTTAGAGTTTGCCAAGCATGAACATGGTAAACCTTATTTATTGAATCACACTTTGCATTTTAATCACTCACATAGCCAACAATACTACGCTTTAGCCATGAGCGAACATGTTAAAGATATTGGTGTGGATGTTGAGGAACTTGATCGGAATGTACGCCTAGATGCTCTAGCAAAACATGCCTTTCATCCCGATGAATATGAAACATGGCTAAGCTTAGAACAAGATAGAGAATATTGGTTCAAAGTCTGGACCATTAAAGAAGCTGTTTTAAAAGCCTCAGGACTAGGTATACGTTTAGATTTAAATACGTTAAATACTCAGGCACATCCTACAGATCAGGGAGGAGTCTGTTCTCATCCACTGAATGGTACATTTGCTTATCAAAATTTTATTGCTGGCAATATGATATTAACCGTAGCATGGCGTTCAGAGTTATCTTGCCGTGGCTTCCAGTTTCCGTCTATTCAGCTTCACTCACTAATCTAAATAGCACACATAAAAAAACCGCGTAATACGCGGTTTTTTTATTAAAAGGAGAAGCTAAAAAAATTAAGCTTGACCTTCAACAGCAGCAGCTTGAGCACGTTGCATATTAGCTTCAAACTCTGCATCAAAGTTGATTGGAGTAAGAAGTAACTGTGGGAAGCTACCTTTAGTTACTAAATCATTTACAGCTTCACGTAAGAACGGGAACAAAATATTTGGGCAGTATGCGCCTAAAATATAAGGTAAACGCTCTTCTTCAATGTTGTCGATCAAGAAAATACCTGATTGAGTTACATCTACAATGAACGCTGTTTCGTTGTCGTTATCGGCTTGTACCACAACTTTTAAAGAAACTTCAAAGTGAGTTGGGTCAATCTTTTCTGCAGCAGAAGAAAGATTGATATTAAGTTCGGGTTGCCATTGTTTAGTAAAAACCTGCGCCCCTGGAACCTCAAAAGAAATATCTTTTGTATAAATACGCTCTAAAGCTAATTGTGGTTGAACTTGTTGTTCTTCGCTCATTGTTTTTTCCTTAATATGGATGCGATGTTAAGCCAATAATTCGTCGAGTTTACCTTCACGCTCTAAAGCATAAAGTTGGTCAAAACCACCGATAAACTGATCGTTAATGAAAATTTGTGGGACAGTACGATGATTTGTGCGTTGCATTAATTCAACACGTACTTCTGGTGCTTCAACAGAAAGATTTACTTCTTTATAAGCAACACCTTTACGCTCAAGTAACTGTTTAGCACGAACACAATACGGGCATACAGAAGTTGAGTAAACAATGACATTTGCAGCCATGATAATTCTCCTTAAGCTTTTGGTTTGCTTTTAACAAGAGGTAAGCCTTGTGCTTTCCAGTTACTGATACCACCATCAAGACGATAGCTATCGTGGTGAGCAACTTTTTGCAAAGCACTTCCAGCAACTTGCCCCAAGTTGCAAATAAATACCAATGGACGGTCACTTGCTTTTAATTCGTCAGCATGACTTGCGATTTGGCTATATGGAATATTGCGACTGCCACTAATGTGACCTTCGCGGAAATCTTTGCTATCGCGTAAGTCAATCAAAAGAGCATTTTTCGCTTTCACTAAAATACCAAGCGACTGTGGAGAAATTTTACGACCATTACGTTGACCTTCAAAAATGAAGAACAACACGATCAAGACTCCGAGCGTACCAAACAAAATGGGGTGATTCCCCATAAACTCTAACCAGCGTTCCACAAGTCACCTAAAAAAATTAAAAAACAAAATTGACCTAGAGTATAGCGTATATAGATGGTGATCAAAATCACCACTTCAAGGGCAAATAGGGCAGAAAATCAGTTTTTTTGCTGCGCTTCTTGAATCTCATCGATTAAACGCAAAAAGCTATCTAGTCGTCGTGGCAAAATTTCACCCGCTTCAACGGCCTGTTTAAGCCCACAATTCTTTTCATGAGTATGTGTGCAATTACGGAATTGGCAAGATCCTAGATGTGCTGCAATGTCAGGAAAGCCCATACGAATTTTTTCTAAATCGAGATGCCAAAGCCCAAACTCACGAATTCCCGGAGAATCAATTAAGGCACCATTTTTACCGAAGTTGATTAAGCGCGTAGAGGTTGTCGTATGTTGTCCAAGTGCAGAGTTTTCAGAAATAACATTAGTTTTTTGCTCTGCATCTGGAATGAGCACATTAATTAAAGAGCTTTTTCCTACACCTGATTGCCCTACAAATGCTACGGTTTCACCATCTAAACGCTCAGATAAAGCAGAGATATCTCCCTTCTTGGACTGACAAATCATCACCTCATAACCCAACGTTTTATATTCTTCTAATAGGGTAAGAATTGGGTCATTTTCAGTGAGTAAATCAGACTTATTGAGGACCAAAAGAGCGGGAATGTTTGCATCTGCACAAGCAACTAAATATCGATCGATGAGCGTTGGAGCGGGTTCAGGAAGCGGTGAAAATACAATCACAATCAAACTGATATTTGCGGCCACTGGTTTAACTTTGTGATAGCGGTCAGGGCGGGTAAGTAAAGATGTACGTGGGTGAATGGCTGTAATAATGCCTAAACCCGTATTTGGGTCTGCCTGCCATTTAACACGATCACCAGTTACAAGTAACTCAAGATTAGTTCGAGTATGGCAACGCCAAACACTATCGAGCTCGATCGGCTTCCAGAATGGTTCTGGTTCTCCTTCGGCAACTTGTGGTTTTTCTGGGTGATGTTCAGGCACAGAGAGGGCTTGTACTTCAAGTTGACGGCCATAATGTTGTACAACGAGTCCGTCTAGATCCTGTGAAGTATCGATCTCTTCTTGGCGAGTTTTATGCTGTTTTTCAATACGACGTTGCTGTTGTTCAGTTAAACGACGCTTACGAATTAAAGCCATTCATATCCCAAAAAAACCATTGTTTGAAGACCGCAAAAATAGCATGAAGCAGCTATAGAATTACAGCGCGGAAGCAAGAAATTTGCTACTATTGATGTTTTTACGGCATTTTAGAACGTACATTCATGAGCAGTACTTTAAATACACGATTAATTTGGATTGATCTGGAAATGACCGGATTAGATACCGATAATGATCAAATTATTGAAATCGCAACAATTATTACAGATGATCATTTAAATGTACTTGCCGAAGGTCCAGTTTTGGCTATTCATCAACCTGATCGTATTTTAAATGCAATGGATGAATGGAACACTCGTCAACATGGGCAGTCTGGTCTGATTGAACGAGTTCGTCGCAGTAAGTTAACAGCCCGTGATGCTGAGTTACAAACTTTAGAATTCCTAAAAAAATGGGTGAATCCAAAAGTTTCACCAATGTGCGGCAATTCAATCTGTCAGGATCGCCGTTTCTTACACCGTCTTATGCCTGAACTTGAGCAGTATTTCCACTATCGTAATCTTGATGTATCTACGGTAAAAGAGCTTTCAAAACGCTGGCGCCCTGAAATTATGAGTGGCCTGAAAAAGAATGCATCTCATTTGGCAATGGATGATATTCGTGACTCAATTTCAGAGTTGAAATATTACCGCGAATATTTCTTTATTATGAATACTGATGGTAAAGATTGATTACATTGTAGACGTGATATGAAAGGAGGCTTATGCCTCCTTTTTTATTGTATAAAGGACATTGTTACAATAATGCCGATCGCCTGATTTGGCTTTCATATTCATTTTGCTTAAAATGATGTTTTAAATTTTTATTATAAAAAGAGAGCATTTATGCAAAGTAATAACCCGATACTGACTCGCGTTGAAACGGTCAGTGACTATAGTCAACCGATGACTGTGCAAGGTGCGATTCAAAAATCTGTTATGTTGACGGTCATTGCAGCTGCGGTGGGTGTCGCTTTATTTTTCTATGCAGCCTTTACTGTAAATGTTGGTATTGCTTACGCAGCTTCAATTGTGGGTGCAATCGGTGGCTTGGTTTTAGCTTTAATTACAACCTTTAAACCAACGACTGCGCCAACATTGGCAATTCCGTATGCCTTATTTGAAGGGGCTTTTTTAGGTGGTATTTCGTTTACTTTCCAGTTGAAATACCCAGGTGTTCCACTTCAGGCTTTATTAGCGACCTTTGTCACCACTTTGGTGATGTTTGGTTTATATAAATTCCAAATTATCCGCGCAACTGAAAAGTTTAAGTCAGTTGTAATCTCTGCATCTTTGGCAATCTTTATTGTATTTATCGTGCAGATGGTCATGCGTTTAGCTTTTGGTTCAAGCGTTCCTTATATTTTTGAAAGTAACTGGTTAGGTATTGGTTTTGCTGCATTTGTCGCTGTCATTGCTTCACTTAACCTGATTTTAGATTTTGATTTAATTGAAACTAATGCAGCTTATCGTGCACCAAAATTCATGGAATGGTTGTGTGGTATCGCATTACTTGCAACTTTAGTGTGGATGTATATTTCTTTCTTACGTTTACTAGGCTTACTGTCTGACGACTAAGATTGAATTCATCTAGAAGTCGCTCCTTATCAGGAGCGATTTTTTTTCGTGCGATTTTTGAAAAAAGATGCATTATGCAATTTCGAAAACCGCCGAATATTGGCATTATGCTTGAAATTGTTTTGAGTGAGATCGGCATGACACAAGGACTTTTAGCAGGTAAGCGCTTTTTGATTGCAGGCGTTGCTAGTAAATTATCAATTGCTTTTGGTATTGCCCAAGCATTACATCGTGAAGGTGCAGAGCTTGCGTTTACTTATCCAAACGAAAAATTAAAAAAACGTGTGGATGAATTTGCTGAGCAATTCGGTTCTAAGCTTGTGTTTCCATGTGATGTTGCTGTTGATGCTGAAATTGATAATGCATTTGCAGAACTTGCAAAACATTGGGATGGTGTAGACGGTGTTGTACACTCAATTGGCTTCGCACCTGCACATACACTTGATGGTGATTTTACTGACGTGACTGACCGTGAAGGTTTTAAAGTTGCTCATGACATCAGTGCATACAGCTTTGTTGCAATGGCACGTGCTGCAAAACCTCTATTACAAGCTCGTCAAGGTTGTTTATTGACTTTGACTTACCAAGGTTCTGAGCGTGTTATGCCTAACTATAACGTTATGGGTATGGCAAAAGCGTCTTTAGAAGCTGGTGTTCGCTATTTAGCATCAAGCCTTGGCGTTGATGGTATCCGTGTAAACGCGATTTCTGCGGGTCCAATCCGTACTTTGGCTGCTTCTGGTATTAAATCTTTCCGTAAAATGTTAGATGCTAATGAAAAAGTTGCGCCATTAAAACGTAACGTAACCATTGAAGAAGTAGGTAACGCAGCATTATTCCTATGCTCACCTTGGGCTTCAGGTATTACTGGTGAAATTCTATATGTGGATGCTGGTTTCAATACTGTAGGTATGAGCCAATCTATGATGGATGATGAATAAGTTTCGAAATTTATTCAGGCATAAAAAAAGCCGTAGTTGAAGGACTACGGCTTTTTTATGGGCGCAAGTTACTGAGGAAGTTCTTTTACAGGTGAACCACCTAAAGCTTGCATGAGGGTGACATACGCGTTGTATTGGCTTTGCTTGGTTTCAACGAGGCTTAACCGTGCAGTACGTGTGGTTTGCTGAGCATCAAGAAGTGTTTTTAATGCGACAGCACCATAACGGTAACGGACTTCGGTTAAACGTTCAGTTTTTTCTGCAAGTTCAACATTACGCTCCTGTAACACTACTTGTTTGTCGAGTTCTGTACGACTCGATAAAGCATTTTCTACATCAGCAAAAGCCTGATAAAGCGTTTGACGATATTGAATAATCGCTTTTTCATAATCCAGATTGCTAATCGCGATATCTTTCTTCATATCGTTATATTGCAAAAACGGTAAGCTTAAACTTGCACCAAGCGTGAGAGCAGGGTTTCGTAATAACTCTGTTAACGATGTGCTGCTTGAGCCTAGACTGCTGGTTAAGCTAATCGACGGGTAGTAGCTCGCCTTAGTAGCATCTTTAGTCGCTAATGCTTTTCTTAAGCGTAGCTCACTTGCTTGCAAATCAGGACGGCGCGATAAAATATCGGCAGGTAAACCAGCACCAATTGCAGGTAGAGCAGTGCATGGTAAACGCTTTGGCTCTTGAATGTTTAATTGCTGCAATGGTTCATGCAATAACACTGCAATGGCTGTGCGTGTTTCAACCAGTTGTTGTTCAATCTGACTTAAACTCGCTTTTTGACTCTGTACCGACTGTTCTGCTTGAGTCAGATCTACACCGGAAACGGCACCAGCTTTATATTGAATCTGTACCAAGTCATAAAGCTTTTGAGAGGTTGCTAGACTTTGCTGTGCGGTTGTATAACGCTCATTTAAATAACCCAGTTGCCAATAAAGTTTGGCAGTAGTTGCAATTAAACTTTGCCCAGTAGCTTGTAAATCTTGTTCTGTCGCTAAAGCTTCCCATTTACTTGCTTCGGTTTGGCGTGCAAGCTTGCCAAACAAATCAAGCTCATAGCTTACTCCCGCACTCATGGAAAGACCATTAGCGCTGTCATCTCCCGAATTTAAATCGAAAGAATGTCCAGTAGAAACACTAGAGCTAGTTCGCAAGCCTTGCTTATTAGCGGTTAAATCAGCTTGTAGACGGGCTTGCTTTAAAGCAATACCTGCAACTGCTAAATCACTGTTACGCTCTAATACATTGCTTACAAGCTGATTGAGCTGTGCGTCGTTAAAGAGTGTCCACCAACGGTCAGAATATTGATTGGCAGACATGGTTTTTGTTTTTGTTGTGTCATACTGAAAACTACCCGGAACTTGTACTGCAGGTGTTTCATAAGGTGTTTTTACTACAGCTGCACATCCTACAAGAGAACTTGTGAGAAGAAGTGCTGTGCTGAGTTTAGTCATAGAGAAAGACATGCAATTTTCCTTATTCTCGAGATAGTGCGGCAACAGGGTCAAGTTTCGCGGCATTCTTGGCTGGTAAGAAACCAAAAACGACCCCAATCAGTGTTGAACAGACAAATGCTGCAATAATAGAAGTGCTTGAATAAGCCACGCTAAAGTTACCGCCAGCAAATTTATTAATGAGTTGTCCAAGGCCAAGCGATAGTAAGACGCCAAGCACACCACCAATTAAACACACCAAAATTGCTTCAATTAGGAATTGCTGCAAAATATCACTTTGACGCGCACCTACGGCCATACGTACGCCAATTTCCTGAGTACGTTCAGTCACCGAAACCAACATAATATTCATTACCCCGATACCACCAACGACCAATGAAATTACGGCAATTGCTGAAACCAGAAGGGTCATCGTGCTGGTTGTTTTCTCAATAGTCTGACGGATACTGTCACTGTTCATGGTGAAAATATCTTGTGCACCATGGCGCTGGGTTAATAAATTCACAATCGCATTTTCTGCGGCAGCAGTTGAATATTTGTCATTAATACGAACCACGATATTACGTACATTAGATTGTCCTAACATACGGCTCATCACGGTTGTATAAGGCATATAGACATTTAAAGTGTCATCTGAGCCCATGCCGCTCGTTTGCGGTTCTACAACCCCAATAATACGAGC
Organism: Acinetobacter sp. 12966; assembly: GCF_031196995.1. Taxonomy (NCBI): domain Bacteria; kingdom Pseudomonadati; phylum Pseudomonadota; class Gammaproteobacteria; order Moraxellales; family Moraxellaceae; genus Acinetobacter; species Acinetobacter sp. 12966. The sequence goes on along the minus strand of NZ_JAVIMC010000071.1, from coordinate 42,465 downwards.
AGGTACACTACCGAGTAACACTACTTGACCAATAGGGTTGGTACCGTCACTAAAGAACTGCTTTTGAGTATTAGTATCAATGACCACATCCTGTGAGCGATCACGAACACTACGTTGATCAAAAGTTTGTCCATCTTTAAAGACCAAACCTTTCACATCGAAATAATCATTACTCACACCATTAATGGTCGCGTTCGCTTCATTTTGTTGGTAACGCATGGTTTTGGATGTACTAACGATTGGGCTGACTGCACTGACATACGGTTGAGTCATTAACGCATCGGCATCGGCAGGCACCAAGGTTTTAAAACTTGCAGTTTTAGAGTTGTCACCAAAACCACGGCCCTGAAATACCGTAATCGTATTTGTTCCCAGACTGCTAATATTGCTTAAAATTTGCTGTTGAGAGCCTTTACCTAATGCGACAACTGTAACAACCGATGCAATACCAATGATAATCCCAAGCATGGTTAAAAAAGTACGCATGCGGTGGGCATTCATAGACAGTAAAGCCATTTGAAAGGCTTCAGATAAACGATCTAAAGTAGAGCGCCATGCAGAAATACTTTTGCCTTTCTTCTGTTTACCTTGCAAAGCAGGCGCTGCATCAGGATCAGATTTGATTGGTTCAGCTGCTTGATCTGGAACATTAGGGCGGTCACTAATAATTTCTCCGTCACTAATCTCGATAATGCGAGTCGCATTTTTTGCAACTTGCATATCGTGGGTGACTAAAATAATAGTGTGACCTGCGGCATTGAGTTCACGCAAAATACGCATCACCTCAACACCACTATGAGAGTCAAGCGCCCCTGTTGGTTCATCTGCCAGAATAACGTCTCCGCCATTCATCAGCGCACGGGCAATAGAAACACGTTGCTGCTGACCACCAGAAAGTTGGCTTGGTCTATTGAGGGTTTTAGTACCTAAACCTAATTCGGTCAGTAAAGCCGTTGCGCGTTGTTTACGTTCAGAAGGGGTAACACCTGCATAAACAGCTGGAACTTCTACGTTACCTTCAGCAGATAAATCACCCAATAAATGGTAGCGCTGGAAAATAAAACCAAAATATTCACGGCGTAGTCGAGCGAGTTGATCTGGCTCAAGTTTACCTGTTTCTTGTCCATTAACTTTGTAACTACCACTCGTAGGTCGGTCCAAACAACCCAGAATATTCATGAGGGTCGATTTACCAGAACCAGACTGGCCGACAATGGCAACCAGTTCACCTTCATAAATGGTCAGGTCAATGCCTTTTAAAATTTGTATCGTGCTTTCGCCAGCAGGGAATTCCCGGACTAGATTGCTGACTTCAAGCAAAGCTTGTTTTGTCATGCTTACATTCCCATTGGGCCACTACGGCGACGGTTATTACTACTATTTGCTGATGCAGCAGAAGTATCTGCACTATCGGCAATCACAACTTGATCACCTTGTTTTAAGCCCGCAAGAACTTGCGCATTTACACGGTTGTTAATACCTACCAAAATCTGAGTCGGTTTAGTTGTGCCATCGGCTTGTAATACACGTACAACACTTAACGTTAATTTACCTTGCTCAACCAGTTGTTTTTGTTCAGCAGTTAAATTTAAACGTTCTAAACGAACACCACTACCTGAATTTTTTCTTTCTGTATTTGGAGTCGAAGCAGCTTTATCTGTAGATTGACCAGATTTTCTTTGGCCTGAAAATTGTTTAGAACTCAGTGCTGATGAAGGAACGAGCAGGGCATTTTTAGCTGAATCTAATACGATATAAACTTGTGCTGTCATATCAATACGCAATTTACCATCAGTATTTGGCACATCGAATAACGCATTATAGTAAACAGCTGAACTGGTTGTTGAGCTTGTTGTACTTGTTGATTCGCTAGAAATTGAGTCTGGAGCTGGTTCAATCTGACGTAATGTTGCATAGCGCTTAGTTTCATCACCTAAAGTTGTAAAGTAAACCTGTTGTCCTTTTTCAACTTTCATAATGTCAGCTTCACTCACCTGCGCCTTAATCGTCATGTTTTGTAGTTTTGCAATTTTGACAATTGTTGGAGCGCTTTGGTTTGCGTTTACAGTTTGGCCTTCTTCGGTCACAATCGCGACAACCGTACCATCGGTTGGAGCAACAATACGTGTGTAACCAATATTGGTTTGCGCCGTAGATCTTGTCACTTTTGCAGATTCGATTTGCGCATCTAATGCTTTGATTTGTGCTTGAGCTGTTTTATAGCTTGCCTCAGCCGATTCTAAATCTGCACGAGGTGTTGCATCTTGCGCATACATTTGTTGCTGACGGCGGTATTCAAGTTGTTTTTCATTTAAAGAAGCAACTTGTTGAAGGCGCTGCGCTTCTAAATTTTTAATATTCGCATCAGAAGTTTTTAAACTATTTTCTTGGGTGGTTGAGTCAATTTGTGCGATAAGTTGACCTTGTTTCACTTGATCGCCCAACTGTACATACATCTTTTTGACCTGACCAGATACCTGTGCACCCACACTAATCAGTTTGGTTGCATCAAGTGTACCTGTTGCAAGGACATTATTTTCAATATCTCCGCGTGTTACCTCAGCTGTAATATATTGAGGCTGCTGCTCTTTAGGCTTTAAAAATTTCCAAGCTAATACAGCAATAATGGCTATACAGACGATGATAATAACAAGTTTGATTGGCTTTATTTTTGGCATGGTGAGAGGTCGAAAAGTTTAAAATTTAATTTAGTATAAAAGCGAAATGAGGATAAAACGTGAATTTTTATGATATTTCAGGAATGAAGAAAAATGATTCGGCCGAATTATTGTATAAATAGTGTTTTCCCACATAATTCAGCAATCGCTTGCTGCATCAAATGTTGGGCATTTTCATTCGACATTCCTTTAATTGCTGCATCTACTTGCAATAGAAGGGTAGACCAGCCTAAAAACTGTTGAGGATTTAATCTTCTTAAAGCTTGTTGATATAAACCAACCTTTGTTTTCCAGATACCAAGTTGTAATGCATTATGAGGCTGCTCAAATAATTGCATCAATAAACGCATTTCTTTACTTAGTGTCCATAAGATCAGACTTTCTGGCTCACCAGCTGCAATTAAATATTGAAAAATCTTAATGGACTGAGCGAGATTACCTTCTAATAAAGCATCGCTTAAATCATAAGTGGTGTAACGAGACTGATCTTGTAAACAAGCATACAACTGTTCAATTTGAATTAGTTGCTGGTCTGGAAAAGTATCTCTTACACGCATCAAGCTATTTTTAGCTGCGAGCAAATTATGTTCATGATGCTGCATGAGCCATTGCCAGGCATCATTATCAAGTTGAATTTCAAGTTTCTCTGCTTCGGCAGATAAAATTCTTTGGCGGTCTTGCGGATAGTTTGCCGTAAGGGCAACGACAACACCATTTGCTTCAACAACTTGGAAAAAAGCAGACTTTAAACTACTACTATCTTGTTTAGGTAAAACAATTAAAAGTAAGTTAGTTTCATTATGTTGGATATAACTTTTAAGTTGTTTTAGCCCATTTGCGTCAGGCTTTATATTGCCATGTACTTCAATGGCAAGCTGCTGAGAAAATAAAGATAAGCTGTTAAGAGCGTTAAAAACATTTTTCCAGTCGCTTACACTACTAATATCGTAGCGCTGTCTTTCAACTTCTTGTTGTTGCCAACTTTTACGAAAAGCATCTAATAAATTTTGTTCCAGCAAAGGTTCTTGGCCATGTAAAATCCACGCACCTCGTGCTTCCGGAATGCGTTTTAATGCTTGCAAATAGTCAATTTTCATTGCTGATAAAACTGGAGATTAAGGTTGAGCTTTTGGTAAGCGGTTTGCTGAAATCTGACGAGTAATTTGTTGTGCAATGTCATCAATTACAATACGTTGTAAATAAGATTCTTGCTGATTTTCGGTGTTAACCGTTGCAAGATCATATTGATAACTACGAGATGCAGTTAATGAACGTGGTTCAGTAATTTTGTTACCTTGACGGTCTTCAATCTGGAAGGTTACGGTTAAGCGTAATAATACTTCCGTTAGTTTTCCGTTTAAAAGCTGACGACGTGGTGTGTACTCTAAAACACGGAGTACATAGGCATCATTATCATTACTGAATTGAACACCATTTGCAGCCAAATAAACTTTTAACTGGGTTTCTAAATCATCAGTTTTAGCTGGTAACTCAAGGCTTAACTTTTTATAAACAAGCGGAGTTGCAGTCGGGTTGGTTCCTTTTAAATGAAATCCACACCCGACTAAGCCTGCACTAAGGCCTAAGGTTAAAACAACAGCGGCTAAACGTTTGGCAAAGTGCATGCTTGATCCTCTCATTAATAACTTTAATTAAACCACGAGGTTAACTAATTTATTTGGAACCACAATTTCTTTCTTTGTTGGTCCTGTTAAGAATTGTTGAACTTCTGGAAGGGCCTTAGCTTGAGCTAATAGATCTTCTTTAGAAATATCAACAGAAACTTCAAGTTTACCGCGAAGTTTACCGTTAACCTGTACAACAATCGTTTGCGTATTACGAGTTAATGCAGAAGCATCGACTTCAGGGAATGTTGCTGCTGTTACATCCGTACCAAACTGAGCCAATAATGTTTGACTTAAGTGCGGTGCAAATGGAGCAAGTAAAGTTAACAGCGTGGTGATCGCTTCACGTTCTACAGCAACATCGTTGTCATCTTTTGCTTCAAACTTATTGCTTGCATTTAACAATTCCATCAAAGCAGCAATCGCAGTATTGAATGCATGACGACGTTCGATATCATCACTTACTTTTTGAATAGTTTCGTGAGTTTTACGACGTAAATCTTGAGCATCTTTAGACAAGTTAGCAGCATCAATTGTAGAAGCTTGGTTGCCTTTTTCAAGGAAGCTTGCCACAAGGCGCCACACACGTTTTAAGAAACGGTTTGCACCTTCGATACCTGCATCAGACCATTCTAAAGATTGATCTGGTGGAGCAGCGAACATCATAAATACACGTGCTGTGTCTGCGCCGTATTGATCAATAATCGCTTGTGGGTCGATACCATTGTTTTTCGACTTAGACATTTTTTCTTGTCCGCCGATCACAACTTCTTGACCATCACCTGAATATTTTGCAGAAACAATACGACCTTTTTCATCGCGTTCTAATTCGATATCAGCAGGGTTAAACCAAGTTTTCTTACCATTTTCTGCTTCACGATAGAATGTATCTGCAAGCACCATGCCTTGAGTTAACAAGTTGGTAAATGGCTCATTACCTTGTACAACACCTTCATCACGCATCAATTTATGGAAGAAACGTGCATAAAGTAAGTGGAGAATCGCGTGTTCAACACCACCAATATATTGGTTTACAGGAAGCCAGTTTTGAGCTGCTTCAGGTTTAACCATACCGCCAGTAAAGTCTGGAGATGCATAGCGTGCGTAGTACCAAGATGACTCTACGAAAGTATCCAAGGTATCTGTTTCACGACGTGCATCGCCGCCACAGCAAGGACATTTAGTTTCATAGAATTCAGGCATTTTATTAAGCGGATTACCTGAACCATCTGGAACAACGTCAGTTGGTAATACAACCGGAAGCTGGTCTTCTGGAACTGTGACTTGACCACAAGTATCACAGTTAATCATTGGAATTGGACAACCCCAGTAACGTTGACGAGAAACACCCCAGTCACGTAAACGGAATTGAACTTTAGAATTTGCTAAACCTTGTGGTTCTAATTTTGCAAGGAATGCATCGAATGCAGCTTGGAATTCTAGACCGTCAAACTCGCCAGAGTTAACAAGTTTACCTTCTTTAGAACCGTACCATTCTTGCCACTCGGTAGCAGAATAATCTGCATCGTCAGCACCTTTAGCATCAATCACTTGCTTAATTGGCAAATTGAACTTGTTAGCAAATTCAAAATCACGTTCGTCATGCGCCGGTACAGCCATAACTGCGCCAGAACCATAAGACATTAATACGTAGTTTGCGATCCAGACAGGAAGCTCTTCACCAGTTACAGGGTGCTTTACAAACAAGCCAGTTGCCATGCCTTTTTTCTCGGCTGTTGCCAAGTCTGCTTCTGCAACTGAACCCATGCGGCACTCTTCAATAAATTCAGCCAATTCAGGGTTGTTTTCAGCAGCTTTAAGCGCAAGAGGGTGTTCTGCTGCAACGGCAACATATGTCACGCCCATTAGCGTGTCAGCACGTGTTGTATAAACAGTTAAGCCATCAGCATAAATTTCGGTATTGGCAGATGGGAAAGTAATTTCCATGCCTGTAGAGCGACCAATCCAATTACGTTGCATGGTCAACACTTGTTGAGGCCAGCCGTCTTGTAGGGTGTCTAGGTCGTCTAATAATTCTTGTGCATAGTCCGTAATACGGAAGTAGTACATTGGAATATCGCGTTTTTCAACCAATGCACCTGAGCGCCAGCCACGACCATTTTCAACTTGCTCGTTTGCTAAAACAGTTTGGTCAACAGGATCCCAGTTTACTGTTGAAAGTTTACGGTAGATTAGGCCTTTTTTATAAAGCTGAACAAATAACCATTGCTCCCAGTGATAATATTCTGGTGTACAAGTTGCAAATTCGCGATCCCAGTCTACAGATAGACCTAATTTTTTTAATTGATCACGCATGTAAGCAATGTTTTCAAATGTCCATTTTGCTGGAGCAACTTTATGGGCAATTGCTGCGTTTTCCGCAGGTAAACCGAATGCATCCCAACCCATAGGTTGTAGTACGGTTTCACCTTTTAAACGGTAGAAACGGCTAATCACATCGCCAATTGTATAGTTACGCACATGCCCCATATGCAGCTTGCCACTTGGGTAAGGAAACATTGACAGGATGTAGCGATGTTTACCTTCGACAGTGTCGGCAACTTTAAAGACTTTACGATTTTCCCAATCTTGTTGAACTGATGGTTCAATCGTGTTTGCTTGATATTCGGGGTCAATGTGAGAAATAGTCATAGACGTAAGCTATACAACAAAAATTGATATTAAAGATTGTTGCACAGCATAGCGCAAAATCGACAAAAATGCAGTTTTGGGATAGATTTATTTTCCGTTAAAAATTAAACAAGAATAAACCTGAAAAAAGCGGGGTAGCCATAAAAAAAGAAAAGTGGAAAAATCAAATAAGATGAAAAAATAGTCAGTTAAAAAATAATCATAGAAAAGTGTTTCTTTAATCTTGACTTTAGTGAATTAAACAACAAAAATGCTTCCTTTAGTTTTATATGCGATTATTTGATCACCCTTCGAATAACCGTCATGTTTTGTAATAGACATTCTCTCTAGCCGAGAGATTGATTTTACTTAAAGTATGTATATCCAGACATGCTTTATTAATGTTAAAAAAGCTTATACGGCTGAAAAACAGAAATTTTTCTATTGCAACGAAAACTAGACAATATGTGTGCTATAACAGTGCAGACAATTCAATGAATGAAACACTATTTGTGCCTTCCATAAATAGTGATAAAGATTTTAGGGTGAATCACGTTGGAACTTTTATCTGGTGGTGAAATGCTCGTTCGTGCTCTTGCGGACGAAGGCGTTGAACATGTTTTTGGTTATCCAGGCGGCGCTGTATTACATATTTATGATGCGCTATTTCAACAAGACAAAATTAATCATTACCTCGTACGTCATGAACAAGCTGCTGGTCATATGGCAGATGCTTACTCGCGTGCTACAGGTAAGACTGGCGTAGTACTGGTCACTTCTGGACCTGGCGCAACCAATACAGTAACTCCAATTGCAACAGCTTATATGGACTCAATCCCGATGGTGATTTTGTCTGGCCAGGTTGCATCACATCTTATTGGTGAAGACGCTTTCCAGGAAACTGATATGGTGGGTATTTCACGTCCTATCGTGAAACACAGCTTCCAAGTTCGTCATGCAAGCGAAATCCCTGCAATTATCAAAAAAGCATTTTATATCGCAGCAAGTGGTCGCCCTGGTCCAGTTGTCGTCGATATTCCTAAAGATGCGACAAATCCTGCAGAAAAATTTGCGTACGAATATCCTGAAAAAGTGAAGATGCGTTCTTACCAACCACCTTCACGTGGTCATTCTGGCCAAATTCGTAAAGCGATTGATGAGCTTTTAAGTGCAAAACGCCCTGTAATTTATACGGGTGGTGGCGTTGTTCAAGGTAATGCATCAGCATTATTGACTGAACTCGCGCATTTACTCGGTTATCCGGTGACTAACACACTTATGGGCCTTGGTGGCTTCCCTGGCGATGATCCACAGTTTGTGGGCATGTTGGGTATGCACGGTACTTATGAAGCAAATATGGCGATGCATAATGCTGACGTCATTCTTGCAATTGGTGCGCGTTTTGATGACCGGGTAACCAATAACCCAGCAAAATTCTGTGTGAATGCTAAAGTTATTCATATTGATATTGATCCGGCGAGCATTTCAAAAACAATTATGGCGCACATTCCAATTGTAGGGGCAGTTGAGCCTGTACTACAGGAAATGTTGACGCAATTGAAACAATTAAATGTGTCTAAGCCAAACCCTGAAGCAATTGCTGCGTGGTGGGATCAAATTAATGAATGGCGTAAAGTTCATGGCTTAAAGTTTGAAACCCCGACTGATGGCACAATGAAGCCGCAGCAAGTTGTTGAAGCTTTATATAAAGTCACTAATGGTGATGCCATTATTACTTCGGATGTTGGCCAACACCAAATGTTTGGTGCGTTGTATTACAAATACAAACGTCCACGTCAATGGATTAACTCAGGCGGTTTAGGCACCATGGGCGTAGGTTTACCTTATGCAATGGCTGCTAAGCTTGCTTTCCCTGATCAACAAGTTGTTTGTATTACTGGCGAAGCTTCAATTCAAATGTGTATTCAAGAGCTTTCAACATGTAAGCAATACGGCATGAATGTGAAGATCTTGTGCTTGAATAACCGTGCTTTAGGTATGGTGAAGCAGTGGCAAGATATGAACTATGAAGGTCGTCACTCAAGCTCATACGTTGAATCATTGCCTGATTTTGGCAAGTTGATGGAGGCTTATGGTCACGTTGGTATTCAGATTGATCATGCTGATGAGCTAGAGTCGAAGCTTGCTGAAGCAATGGCGATTAATGATAAATGTGTATTCATTAATGTCATGGTTGATCGCACGGAACATGTTTATCCAATGCTGATCGCAGGTCAGTCTATGAAGGATATGTGGTTAGGTAAAGGGGAGCGTACATAATGAGACATATTATTTCTGTACTCGTTGAAAACGAAGCTGGTGCGCTTTCTCGCCTTGTTGGTTTATTTAGCCAACGTGGATATAACATTGAAACACTGAATGTTGCGCCAACCGAAGATCCAACTTTGTCACGCTTAACATTAACAACTTATGGTGATGACCATAAGATTGAACAGATTACTAAGCAGCTCAATAAACTTGTTGAAGTTGTAAAAGTAGTTGACTTATCAGAAGGTGCACACATCGAACGTGAACTTATGCTAATCAAAGTAAAAGCATTAGGAGCTTCACGTGCCGAAATTAAGCGTACTGCGGATATTTTCCGTGCGCAGATTGTAGACGTGACACCAACTACCTATACCATTCAAATAGCAGGGACAACTGAAAAATTAGATGGTTTTATCGATGCGCTTGCAGAAAACACTATTCTAGAAGTTGTTCGTTCAGGTGTATCTGGTATCGCCCGTGGCGAAAAAGTATTAGCCATTTAATTTTTTAAAAAGTATTTTAGCGGAGAACACAAATGCAAATTTTTTACGATAAAGACTGTGACTTATCAATCATCCAAGGCAAGAAAGTAGCGATTATTGGTTACGGTTCTCAAGGTCATGCTCATGCACTTAACCTTAAAGACTCAGGCGTAGACGTAACTGTAGGTTTACGTGCAGATTCAGCTTCTTGGAAGAAAGCTGAAAATGCAGGTCTTAAAGTTGCAGAAGTTCCTGCTGCTGTTAAGCAAGCTGACCTCGTAATGATTTTGACTCCAGATGAATTCCAATCACAACTTTACCGTGACGTGATTGAGCCAAACATCAAAGAAGGCGCGACTCTTGCATTTGCTCATGGTTTCTCTGTTCTTTACAACCAAGTTGTTCCACGTAAAGATTTAGACGTAATCATGGTTGCTCCAAAAGCACCTGGTCACACTGTACGTTCAGAGTTCCAACGTGGTTCAGGTGTTCCTGACCTAATCGCAATTCACCAAGATGCTTCTGGTAATGCACGTAACGTTGCTCTTTCTTATGCTTCTGGCGTAGGCGGCGGCCGTACAGGTATTATTGAAACTTCATTCCGTGAAGAAACTGAAACTGACTTATTCGGTGAGCAAGCAGTTCTTTGTGGTGGTGCGGTTGAATTAGTGAAAATGGGCTTCGAAACTTTAGTTGAAGCTGGTTATGCACCAGAAATGGCTTACTTTGAATGCTTACACGAACTTAAATTGATCGTTGACTTAATGTTCGAAGGCGGTATCGCTGACATGAACTACTCAGTTTCTAATAACGCTGAGTACGGCGAATACGTAACTGGTCCTGAAGTTATTAACGAACAGTCTCGTGAAGCAATGCGTAATGCATTGAAACGTATTCAATCTGGTGAATATGCTAAGATGTTCATTCAAGAAGGTGCGTTGAACTACCCATCTATGACAGCTCGTCGTCGTCAAAATGCTGCACATGGTATTGAAGTAACTGGTAATAAGTTACGTGCGATGATGCCTTGGATTCAAGCAAACAAGATCGTAGATAAAGAGAAAAACTAAGATTTCTCTTTAGCTTGAAACGTGCGTTAGCGAAGTAAAACTTCGCTCTTGTGCTCGGGTAGAGCAATGCTCTACTAGTCCTCGCTCCTTGCGTAGGAAGAAAGCGCTGCTTTCTTGATTCCTATTCAGGATTCAAGCAAATAAAATCGTAGATAAAGAAAAGAACTAATTTTCTTTATCAAACGCTTTAAAAGAACCCTGCTTTAAGCAGGGTTCTTTATTTATACTATTTTATTTGAATGTGAAAGTTGCGATTAGGCCCACTTGACTAGATTAAATAAATTCTATATTTTTCATATAATTGGCTGCTTAATTTTTATTTACTTTATTGATTTATAAAGTAAAAAATACTTGACCAAAAGATAGATAATGTTATTGTTTATAACTGACTGAATAAGTCAAATTTACTAAAATTTCTTTAACATGTTTAATTGTATTTTGGGCAATGAGTTGAACAAAATAAAAAAAAGTATTGAATAATCATGGAAGTCCAATATGGGTCATATTGATTACGATAGCACATTGATCGTCGGCTCTTTTATTGCAGCTGGCTTCATTTGCTATATTGTAATTTCCATGGAGCAGCTAATATTCAAGCAAGTCTATAAGAAATTTGAGTCCTTAATTTTATTTATTAACGGACTACTACTCGCATTAGCAATTAGTATCGTCCATATTGTTGGTATACAAGCTTATCATCTGTTTGATACTGCTCACTCTAATATTCCTTTAATTGCAATTTCTTATGCTATCAGTGCGTTGTTATCTTGCATTGCGATGTGGCTGACTTCGCGTTTTACACTCCCTTTGTTTAGACTCATTTTGAGCTCGATTATTATGGGAATTGGAATTTCAGCCTCATATTACATTAGCATGCTAGGTTGGAATATGAATGTTTATAAAAAAGATTACACTTCGTTTTTACTCTTATTTTCTGTATTAATTGCAATGAGCGGTTCAGGGCTAGCGTTTTTACTCGCCTATAAATTAAAAGATACTGAACGATATCGCTTAACTTTAAAAATCGCATTTTCGGTTATGATGACCTTAAGTATTATGGGGATGCACTACACAGCGCTTATTGCGACGAATATTACTGATAAGTTTATTAGCCAATATCAGGCTGAGCATGACTTATTATTATTCACAATTATTCTGGTTACATGTTTGGTACTCGTAGCAAGTTTTATTGTTGCAATGTTAGAGCAACGCCTTACTCAACAGAATTTAGAGCTACGTAAGGCAAACAAAGAATTAGCTAACCTATCTATACAAGACAATCTAACCAAATTGCCTAACCGCCTTTATTTGGTGGATTATGCTGAAGTGTTACTCTCAGATCATCGGTACAAAGACCAGAAAATTGCTTTCTTATACATTGACTTAGACCGATTTAAATCGGTGAATGATGCATTTGGACATCATGTGGGTGATCAATTACTGATTCAGATGGCAAACCGCTTACACTGGCAACTCAATGAGAAATGTAAACTGCTTAGAATTGGCGGTGATGAGTTTTTGCTTATTGCCGAAAATACAAATGCCGATGAAGCAGTTATTTTGGCTGAGAAAGTTTTACAGCTGATTCAGGAAAGTTATCAAATTTCTGGTAAAGAAATTAATATCTCTGCAAGTTTAGGGGTGGCACTATTTCCTGAGCACGGACAAAATGTTCAGGACTTACTCATGAACGCTGATGCCGCGATGCTTATGTCTAAAGAACAAGGCCGAAATACTTACACCATCTTTAGTTATTCAACCCATCAACAAGAAACAAGAAGTCAGTCAAAACTGATCAATGATCTTTATAAGGCCGTAGAAGAAAAGCAGTTCATCCTATATTACCAACCAAAATTTAATACGAATCTTGAAATCTGTGGTGTTGAGGCATTAATCCGTTGGAATCATCCTGCTTTAGGAATACTCACACCACATATGTTCATAGAAGGGGCAGAAAAAACGGGTTTGATCATTCCAATGGGGTATTGGGCGCTTGAGCAAGCTTGCCTGCAAATTCAACAGTGGGAACGTAGTAACATTCCATTTTACCCAGTTGCAGTAAACTTATCTGCACTACAGTTCGAAAATAAAAAATTATTTAGTACGCTCGAAGGATTATTAAAAAAATACCAGATTCAACCTCACCATTTAATTGTTGAAATTACTGAATCGACAGCAATGCGTCATATTGACTTGAGCATTCGAGCTTGTGAGCGGCTACGTGATATGGGTATTCGGGTCGCAATTGATGATTTTGGAACAGGCCATTCAAGCTTTTTGTATTTAAAAGATTTACCTGTAGATGAGTTGAAAATTGATCGTGGCTTTATTGTTGATTTAAAGCCGGGTTCTAAAGAAGAAGTTATTCTAGAAAGTATTATACATTTAGCTAAAAAGTTAGGTTTAACTGTAACAGCAGAAGGGGTGGAAACCCAGCAACAGGTTGAGATTTTAACGCGTTTAGGGTGTCAACAGTTCCAAGGTTATTTGTTGGGAATGCCAGTTCACGTCGATCAACTGATTGAATCTCAAGGCGCTCACTTCGCTTAATCTTTTCTATATCGATTTTTAAAAATAACATTTCCTTTTTATTTTTTTCTTTAAAGAATAATTAATTAAAATAAATTTATCTTCTAAAACACACCTATATATTTGTAGTAGTGAATAGTATTAGTTTTTCAGTTAGTTGAGTATTTTACATATAATAATTCATGAATATATACTGCAAGTATAAAGTAATACTAATAAGTTTATTGTTTGGGATATAAGTTTCAATGTTTAAAATTGATTAATATAATTTATTATTAAGTTTGTATAATAAATTGTTATTTTTTATAAAATATAGTTGTTTAAATTTTTAAATATTTTAAGAGATAGAGATCGTGGTGGAGTTTGGTTTATGCTCCACCGAATTAAAATATTGTTTATTTTTGTTAAAATGTAGGGTTCTAGCTAATTTATAGGTTATGCAGTTTCGAACTCTTGAATTGCTTCGAATTTAATAAATTTTTTAATATAAGACCATGTTTTTTGGGAGTTAATTTGTGATTTATTTATTGTACCATCAATAATAACTCCATCAATTATATTAAGGAAAAGACTAGTAAGTGTATGAGTATCTTTAATTTCTAATTCTAGAAATATTGAGAAAACCAATTTGTAAATCCACTCTCGATATTTATTCACTTGATCTTTAAGAGAGGGATACAATTGCATGACTTCGATCGTCGCTTTTTTAAATAAACAACCATTGAAATCATCTGTATTGATCCAGTCAATATACCAGTTAAAAACACTTTTAAGTTTAATCAATGGATCATCAATATTGCTAATTTTTTGAAATAGAGAAGCCTGAACTTCTTGATTCCTTTGGCGAAGACATTCTTCAATTAAGTTTTCTTTAGAAGAAAAGTACTTATAAAAAGTCATTTTTGCAACGCCTGATTCAGCGATAATACAGTCAACTCCAATAGAGGTGTAGCTTTTCTGATTAAAGAGGGAGGTGGCTGTTGTTATAATATTTTCTCTTTTTGACATCGATTTATCCGTCACAAATATTTTTGATTAACTCTGCTATTGTAAAGTATGAAAGCTTAAATAAATTTTCTCTAATCATATTTAAAAAATTATATTTATTCAATATCTTGATTTGTTATTAAAAATAAAAATATATGTTTCTACTTGGCAATATTTTACTTTTTTTAAAAATTATTAATTAATTCGTTGATTTGTTGAGTTAACAAACATAATATAAAATTGTTAAGTTTTGGTTTGTGGAATTTATTTTAGCAATTGAATGCAAAATTTAAATAAAAATAAGACCTATAACTTAACTATAAGAATAAACTTTTTACTGAGAACGATTATGTCAAAAAAATTTGAAGACTTTAATAATCCAAGAGAAAAAGCATTGCAGGGGATGAGAAGTAGTATTCCTGCAAAACAATGGGATGAAAATTTAAAATTTCTCGAACAGTTAAGAAGTAAAATTGCGGAATTACCCGTTTCTAAACATCCGGCGATTGAGGTATTAAATAATGGGTATCTCGATAAGACGAGTTTAATTCGTATTCATTTAGAATATCGTCATGCAATTGTACAGATTTTTACTGATGCTTTACTACAAGCACAATTTCAGACCAAACAATTGGAACCTAAACTCCATTCTGGAGCTAAAATGTTTCCAAGAGTATTATTAAGTTTAAATATACTTGATGAATTTGGTTTCCGTCCGGGATTAGATAAAGATAACTACTATCTGGGTAATCCTGAATACGCTCACTATCCTTTGTATGAAGATTTACTTAATGATTATGGCTTAACAGAGCTTGATCGTCGTAATTATAAACCATCAAAAATCGCTAATCAGGTTAGATCATTTTTAGAATCTTCGTATGATAGTTATATTAATGTCGTAGCATTGTTAGCTGTTGCAGAAGAGGAAGTCATTCTTTTTAGTCCTCCATTACGTCAAGCAACCAAATTCGTAAATATCGATGTGGAAGGTGGTGGTTACTACCATGTACATGGTGTATCTACGGATGAAACATCTGAGGCTGCTGACGATGATCATGAAGATGACCTTTGGTTTGCGTTAGCGCAAGCAATTACAAAAGATGATTATGAAAGCTTAACCAAGTTATGTATTGATTATTGTGCTTTATGGAATGAATTCTGGGATGCACAAATTGCGGATGTCCAATTTATTGAAGAAAAAAAACTGGCATAACTATTCTACTAATTCTTAAAAAAGCTCATCTACGATCAGATGGGCTTTTTTATTATAAAATTTCTAAGACGCTAAGCCACATTTTAAAAAAAGTATTTAAAAAGCTTGTGAGTGGCTCATGGCTTATCAACAACCATTAAACACTTCTATAAATCTGCTACAATTACGCCAATTTTTATTTTGATCGACTTTAGGTCTTTGGCACTGCAATCTCCGCAGTAGGTGTATTTCATGAGTTTTAAAGATGAGTTAGCGGCACAGGTTGCTCAACGCCGCACATTTGCCATCATTTCCCACCCTGATGCCGGTAAAACGACTATGACAGAGAAATTACTGTTATGGGGTAAAGCAATTCAGGTTGCAGGGATGGTAAAAAGCCGTAAATCTGATCGCGCAGCTACATCTGACTGGATGGAAATGGAAAAAGAGCGTGGAATTTCCATTACCACTTCGGTTATGCAGTTCCCATATAAAGGTCATACTATTAACTTGCTCGATACACCAGGGCATGAAGACTTCTCTGAAGATACTTATCGGACTCTAACCGCTGTTGACTCGGCACTTATGGTGATTGACGGTGCAAAAGGTGTCGAAGAACGTACCATCAAATTGATGGAAGTTTGTCGTATGCGTGACACTCCTATCATTTCATTTGTAAACAAGATGGACCGTGAGATTCGTGAACCACTTGAGTTGCTGGATGAAATTGAGAATGTCCTTAATATTCGTTGTGTACCTATTACATGGCCATTAGGGATGGGACGTGATTTTGCGGGTGTATACAACATTCTTGAGAATAAGTTGTATGTCTACAAAGCAGGCTTTGGCTCAACGATTACAGATATTGAAGTGCGTGAAGGTTATGACCACGCAGATATCCGTGAAAAAGTAGGTGAGCTGGCTTGGGCGTCTTTTGAAGAGTCACTTGAGCTCGTACAAATGGCGAACGAACCTTTAGACCGCGAATTATTTTTACAAGGTAAACAAACTCCAGTTCTATTTGGTACAGCATTGGGTAACTTTGGTGTTGACCATGTATTAGATGCATTTATGAATTGGGCACCAGAACCTAAAGCTCATCCAACACAAGAGCGTGTTGTTGATGCAAAAGAAGAAGGCTTTTCTGGTTTCGTATTTAAAATTCAAGCAAATATGGATCCGAAACACCGTGACCGTATTGCCTTTATGCGTATTTGCTCAGGTAAATACGAGAAAGGTTTGAAAATGAATCATGTACGTATTGGTAAAGATGTTCGTATTAGTGATGCATTAACATTCCTTGCGGGTGAGCGTGAGCACTTAGAAGAAGCGTGGCCAGGTGATATTATTGGTTTACATAACCATGGCACAATTCAAATTGGTGATACGTTCACTAGCGGTGAAAACTTGCACTTCACAGGTATTCCTCACTTTGCTCCAGAAATGTTCCGCCGTGTACGTTTGAAAGATCCATTAAAGTCAAAACAGTTGCAAAAAGGTTTGAAAGAGTTGTCTGAAGAAGGCGCAACTCAGGTATTTATGCCACAAATTAGCAATGATTTGATCGTGGGTGCTGTGGGTGTACTTCAGTTTGATGTGGTTGCTTACCGTCTGAAAGAAGAATATAAAGTTGACTGTGTTTACGAGCCTGTAAGTGTAAATACTGTGCGTTGGATTCATTGTGATGATGACAAGATTCTTAATGAGTTTAAGAAAAAAGCACATGATCAACTTTCTATAGATGGTGGTGGTCACTTAACTTATCTTGCGCCAAGTCGTGTGAACTTGCAGATTATGCAAGAGCGTTGGCCTGATATTCAGTTCCGTAGCACACGTGAACACTAATCTTTAAGATTTGACAGACAGCTTCGAACAGAAGCTGTTTTGTTTTGAAAAATAAGAAAGGATGATGAAATGAATTTGAATAGAAAGACAGTTATTGCACTTTTAGTTGCGGTAATCATATTACTTTTGGCTATTTGCCTTTTTGTCTGGAAAAGCTCTCAACCTTCATCATCTTCTCAAATAAAATCAGCTTCTACCCAAAATCAAAATATAGAGAAAGCTGAAGTACTACCATTTCTAAACTTGCAGCAAGTAAAAGCTGATTATGCTTTACCATTTTGTGAGAAGAAAAATTGTATTGATGTCGATATTCAAACGATAAAGACCCAAGATGTATGGCTAAATGAATGGATCGCGAAAAGTCAGGCTAAGGTAATTCAAGATCAAATTGATTTGAAAAAAGACTTAAGTTTGCAGCAAGCCATTAATGCTTATGTTAAAAAGTCTGATGAATGGCAAGATAAATATTCAAAGAATCGGGCTTACGAATTGCATCTTCATACCCGTATTGCATCGCAGCGTAACCAATACGTTTTATTGCAATTAGGACTTGATACCAAGCAAGAAGAGCTCACGATCAAAGATCGCTATTACTTTTTTGTGGCCGACCGAAAACTGCATAAGAGCTTAACTTTGTTAGATGTTTTAAAAAAGGATCAGCAAACGACTGTGCATCAAATGGTGCAGGTCGCATATCAAGATTGGTTAAAAAAGCAGACTGCTGACATAAAAAAAGAAGCACCAAAAACTTTATATTGGGGGCAGGCAGATTGGTTCTTTGATGGAGAAGGTGTTGGCTTACATTATCAGGCAAACCAGATTACTAAAGACGCTCCACAGCTCGATATTTATTTATCTAAAGAACAGACCAAAAAAATATTACAACCCGAGGTTTATGAACAAATGTTTTAAGATGGTAGCAGAATTTGCAACCTCTATTTATATGCGCTAATTTCTTAGAAAGGCATAGCGTAATCTCCTTAGAATAAAAGGCAAAATATGATGTTATCTTCTAAAGCTTCACTGCGATTAACTTTGCTTGCTTCTGCTATATTTTTGGCAGCATGCCAACCTAAAGCTGATCCTAAGGATTCTCAAGAGCAGCAGAAACCAGCAGTCGAGGAAAAAAAGCCAGTAGAGTTGACTTTGAAGGGTGAAACGATTCCTAGTAAGGTGGTTTTACCTGATTGTGATGGTAAAACCTGTCCAGAATTTACGGTAGCGCGCTTACAGAGTAATTTTCCTTTTATTGACAAAATTATAGATCAACAAATCTTAAATACATTAAATCAAATTTTAGAAATTGCTGAACCTGATGTTAAGAATACGCAAGCGGAACAAAAAGCAGAAGCTTCAGCGGCAGCGGGTGCAGAGCAAAAAAATAGCTTTGATACACAGGTGCAACGCTATGCAAATTCATTTATTGATCTAGATAATGAGTTAAAAGCTTTAAGTAGTAATCATCAGATTAATCTTTTAGTTAAACCTAAGATTTTGCAGGCTCAAGGTAGAGTTGTAACTGTAGTGCTTAATAGTAGTAGCTATTTAGGAGGGGCTCATGGCTCTGCTGCACAGCATTATTATAATTTTGATTTAAAAGAACAAAAGCAAATTAAGCTTGAAGATTTATTACGCCCTCAGCAAAAAGCAAGTTTAGAGAAGTTAGCTCATGAAGCCTTTAAGACATGGGTAACGGACTCTAAATTAGCTGATAATGTTGCTGACTATGAACAAGCATGGCCATTTAAATTATCTAATAACTTCTTGTTGAGTGAGCAAGGTTTAATCCTTCAATACGGTGAGTATGAAATTGGACCATATGTGGTTGGACTCCCTCGATTAGTCATTCCTTATGATCAATTGCAAGATGTGTTGAAAGAGGAATATTTGCCACAGCCTAAAGCTAAACCAGCTTCGGCACCAGTTGCAAAAAGTGCTGGCTAATGCATTTGTTTGATACTCATACCCATTTTGATGTTGCCGATTTTGATGAAGACCGGCAACAGTTAGCAGTCGACGCTAAAAAGGTGGGTGTAGATGCATTAGTCTTAATTGGGTTTGTGCAGTCACGTTTTGATGAGCTGGTGCAGACTCATCATCAGTTAAAAAGTTGGGAAAATGTGCCTGCTTCATATTTAGCACCAGGTTTACATCCGTTTTATATTGAACAGCATCAACCAGAGCATTTGACTCATCTTGAACAAATCTTGCAGCAAGAAAACTGCGTGGCTGTAGGTGAAATTGGCTTAGATACTTTCTTAAAAGAACATAAGCAGCCAGACGTATATGCAAAGCAAAAACAATATTTTGCAGATCAGTTAGAGCTTGCAACCCAATATCAAAAACCAGTGTTACTCCACATTCGAAAAGCGCATGGTGATGTGCTTGCTATATTAAAATCTCAAAAATTTAAATTGGGAGGCATTGCTCATGCATTTAGTGGTGGGGTAGAAGAGGCAAAGGGTCTTATTAAGCTTGGTTTTAAAATTGGTGTAACGGGGCAAATTACCAACCCAAATGCGAAAAAGCTTCATACTGTGGTAAATGCTATAGGTGCCGAGCACTTGGTGATTGAAACAGATTGCCCAGATATGACACCGCTTTGTTGTCAAACCTCAACTGAACAGCGTACTCGTAATACCCCTGTTAATTTGCCTTATGTTTTACAAAGTTTGGCCGAAAATTTAAACATGCCTGAGTCAGATTTAGCTGAGTTGCTGTGGAAAAACTCTCAATCTGCTTTGAAATTATCGTAATAAAAATCAAAGATTAGAAATAGTAACTAAAACAAAACACAGCGATTAGAAAAGAAGCTTAAAGTAAGAAAACAACATGTAAAAACGTGAAAAATAACATTGCCAGACATGGGAGGATAACCCAATGGCTAAGTATAGCAATATCAATAGTTTTAATGCTTTACAGACGCTAACAGTAGGTTCCAGCAATTATCAGATTTTTAGCTTAACCCAAGCCGAGAAAAAGCTAGGTGACATTGCCAGACTGCCGAAATCATTAAAAGTACTGTTGGAAAACTTATTACGGTTTGAAGATCAACATAGTGTTAAAACGGAACACATTCATGCTTTAGCTGAGTGGCTAAAAAACCGTAGTTCCGATCAAGAAATTCAATATCGACCTGCACGGGTTCTAATGCAAGATTTTACCGGTGTTCCCGCTGTAGTTGACTTGGCTGCAATGCGTGCTGCAATGGCACAAGCGGGTGGCGATCCTGAAAAAATTAATCCGTTATCACCTGTAGACTTAGTGATTGATCACTCGGTGATGGTGGATCATTTTGCTGATGATCAGGCTTTTGAAGAAAACGTTCAGATTGAAATGCAGCGTAATGGCGAGCGATATCAATTTT
The DNA here is from genome assembly GCF_031196995.1 of Acinetobacter sp. 12966. NCBI lineage: Bacteria > Pseudomonadati > Pseudomonadota > Gammaproteobacteria > Moraxellales > Moraxellaceae > Acinetobacter > Acinetobacter sp. 12966. The sequence continues at coordinate 21,791 of NZ_JAVIMC010000071.1, read as the reverse complement.
TGCGTTGGGGGCAATCTGCTTTTAATAACTTTAGTGTTGTACCGCCGGGTACGGGGATTTGTCATCAAGTCAATTTAGAATATTTGGCTCAAGCGGTGTGGCTAGGTGAAGATAATGGACAAACCTTTGCTTTCCCTGACACCTTAGTTGGTACGGACTCCCATACCACCATGATCAATGGTTTAGGTGTATTAGGTTGGGGTGTTGGCGGGATTGAGGCGGAAGCAGCTATGTTGGGCCAACCCATCTCTATGCTGATTCCTGAAGTCATTGGTTTTAAATTGACAGGAAAATTACCAGAAGGGATTACTGCAACTGACTTAGTGCTGACTATTACTCAAATGCTTCGTCAAAAAGGTGTCGTGGGTAAATTTGTAGAGTTCTATGGAGATGGCTTAGCCGATCTACCTCTTGCTGACCGTGCAACCATTGCCAACATGGCGCCAGAGTATGGTGCGACTTGTGGCTTCTTTCCGATTGATGAAGTGACATTGGGATATTTGAAATTAACTGGTCGTCAAAGTGATCGTATTGAACTGGTTGAAGCGTATAGCAAAGCACAAGGCTTATGGCGTAACCCTGGTGATGAACCTGTTTTTACAGATACTTTAAGTTTAGATATGAGCACGGTTCAGGCAAGTCTAGCTGGTCCAAAACGTCCACAGGACAAAGTTCTTTTATCTGATGTGCCGAAAACCTTTAATGCTTTAATGGAGTTAACGCTAAAACCGGCTAAAGAAGCTAAAGAGCGTTTAGAAAATGAAGGCGGTGGTGGCACAGCCGTAGAGGCAAAAAAAGCAAATATCCAGCATGAAAGTCCGTCATGTGTGATTGAAGGAAAAGAGTATCCATTAACTCATGGTGATGTTGTTATTTCAGCGATTACCTCTTGTACCAATACTTCTAACCCAAGTGTAATGCTAGCCGCAGGTTTACTTGCAAAAAAAGCGATTGAAAAAGGCTTGCAGCGTAAACCATGGGTGAAAAGTTCACTTGCACCAGGCTCGAAGGTGGTGACGGATTATTTGCTGGCTGCTGGGCTTACACCGTATTTAGATGAGTTGGGCTATAACTTGGTGGGATATGGTTGTACAACCTGTATTGGTAACTCAGGTCCACTACCCGAACCAGTTGAAGAAGCAATCCAATGCCATGATTTAAATGTTGCATCTGTACTTTCTGGTAATCGTAATTTTGAAGGACGCGTACACCCATTAGTTAAGACAAACTGGCTTGCTTCGCCACCTTTGGTAGTCGCTTATGGTCTTGTTGGTAATATTCGTACTGATTTAACTACGCAACCTATTGGGCAGGGTAAAGATGGACAACCTGTTTACTTAAAAGATATCTGGCCAAGTCAGGCTGAAATTGATGCTGTCTTACAGAAAGTAAGTACAGATATGTTCCATAAAGAATATGCGGCGGTCTTTGATGGTGATGAAAGCTGGCAAGCGATTCAGATTCCAAAAAGTAAAACCTATGAATGGGCTGATGATTCGACTTATATCCGCCACCCGCCATTCTTTGAGGGCATTGGCGAACCTCCAAAACCGATTAAGAATATTGAACAGGCACGTATCTTGGCAGTACTTGGTGATTCGGTAACAACTGACCATATTTCACCGGCAGGTAATATCAAAAAAGACAGTCCGGCTGGCCGATATTTGCAAGAGCAAGGTGTTGAACCAAAAGACTTTAACTCTTATGGTTCTCGACGCGGTAATCATGAAGTCATGATGCGAGGTACTTTTGCCAATATTCGTATTAAAAACGAGATGCTAGGTGGTGAAGAGGGTGGTAATACCATTCATGTGCCAAGTGGTGAAAAGCTTGCTATTTATGATGCAGCAATGCGTTATCAACAAGAACATACACCGCTTGTGATAATTGCTGGTAAAGAATATGGAACAGGATCTTCGCGTGACTGGGCTGCCAAAGGAACAAACTTATTAGGCGTGAAGGCTGTCATTGCCGAAAGTTTTGAGCGTATTCACCGTTCAAACTTGGTAGGTATGGGGGTGTTGCCCTTACAGTTTATTGATGGGCAAACTCGACAATCTCTTAACTTAACTGGTCATGAGGTAATATCAATTCGAGGTTTGTCGGATGGCATAGAGCCTCATCAAATTCTTGAAGTTGATGTAAAAGGAGCAAATGGGGTCGCTAGCCATTTTAATGTGTTATGTCGAATTGATACGTTAAATGAGGTTGAATACTTTAAGGCCGGTGGTATTTTGCATTATGTACTTCGAAATTTGATTGCTTCATAGATTGGCTAAGCTTGCACAGCCTTATAATGAATGTGAATAAGCTAATGTTGGGTATATAACTGTATCCTTACTTTTTAAGGATAATGAGCTGTGACTAAAACAGCGCAAGGCAAAAATCCTTTGTCGGGCTGATGGTATATCCTTATACCACAGCCCAACTGGGCGGCATCCGTGCCGCCTGTCACGTTAGTAAATGATGACTTCAGTCTTAAATAATGTAATTTATAATGACAGACTTACCGTGAGTTTAAATATCCCAATCCCAAGTTTTCTTTGATATGAAATACACTTTCTTCTGAAAAGCAGTAAAATACCTCCCGTGTTTTATATCCCCTCAGAGTAGCAATGACCGATATCCAACAAGATGAATATGACCGCCGTTTTGCAGGTGTAGCCAAAGTTTATGGTGATTCATCGTTCCAGCACTATGAAAAAAGTCATGTGATGGTGATTGGTATTGGTGGTGTCGGTAGTTGGGCAGTAGAAGCTTTAGCACGTACGGGTATTGGCGAAATTACATTGGTCGATATGGACGTGGTTGCAGCATCAAATGTAAACCGTCAGCTACCTGCAATGACCTCAACATTAGGCTGTGAAAAAGTTGAGATTATGGCAGAGCGTTGTCGCCAAATTAACCCACATATTAAAGTCAATATTATTGATGACTTCTTAACGCCTGAAAATGTCACAGAGCTTTTAAACCCTGTACCAGACATTGTTTTGGATTGCATCGATGACGTTAAAGCTAAACTGGCTTTAATGCTGCATTGTCGTTTTAATAAAATTCCTTTGATTGTTTCAGGTGGAGCAGGTGGTAAGCTCGATCCACTTAAAATTCGCGTGGCCGATCTATCAAAAACAGAGCAAGACCCAATGTTAGCGAAGCTACGTAGTCAACTTCGTGCTCGCGGCATCTGTAAAAAGCCAAAAGAGAAATTTGGTATTACGTGTATTTACTCAATCGATAATCCATTTTCCAGTGCAGATGTCTGCCCATCAGCTGGCCTACGTTGTGGTGGCTATGGTTCAGCGGTAGTAGTGACTTCAAGTTTTGCCATGATTGCTGTGGCTGAAGTTTTGAAAAAGCTTGATTTAAAGAAAGCCTAATTTAAATATTGAAATTGAAAAGGCATGTGCTTATGTGAGTGCATGCCTTTTATTTTTGAGAGAAACTAATCATACAGCTCTATGTTGTCTTGTTGGGGTTGTGTGGGTAGCTGCTGATCATAAAATTTAAAGCACCATAAAATTAGAACAACAACGGTGAAGATGGTGAGCCCTTTTAAATACTTCATGAATAATTCAATCAAGTGAATGGTCTTGATAAAATTCTAGCGAAGGCTATCTATCTAATCTAATATATAAAATAGACCTAATAATCTAATTTTGAGATGATTATGCTCACATTAAAACAATTCCAATATTTTATAAAAATTGTTGAAGAAGGGAGCTTTACCGCGGCTTCAGAGAAACTCTTTATTGCCCAATCGGCTTTAAGTCGGCAAATTAAACTATTAGAAGAAGAAATTGATTTTCAGTTATTTGATCGAGTTGATAAAAGAGCAAAACTCACATCAGCTGGTGAAGTCTTTTATAAAAAGATAAAAGATAATATGGCCTATTTAAATGAAATTATTGGTCTTTCTAAAAATATTGCAGAAGGAAAAAATCGCCAGATTAAAATCGCTCATTCGAGCAGCATTATTATGGACGATAAGAAAATTCAGATATTAAAAGAAATTAGCTTAGCCAAGCAGATAAATTTTGAGATAAATACTTTGTCATCTGAGCATCAAATTCTAGCTTTAATGAGTGGAGAAGTTGATATTGGTTTGATCAGACCACCAGTTCGACACACTTTAGATGAGATCAATATTGTTAAGCTATATGAAGAACCTTTAATGGTGGCTGTGCATGTTGATCATGCTAAGTTTGCAAATAAACAAGAGATTCAAGTCAAAGACTTAAAAGATGAGTATTTCGTTTCTACACCACATTCTAAGCGCGGAGGTTTGAGTTATTTAGTTTCAAACTTATGCATAGGAGCTGGCTTCTGGCCTAAAACAGCGATGATCCAATCACGTAAGCTAAGCCAATTACAGTTAGTCGCTGCAAATTTGGGTATTAGCATTGTTCCTCAAGAATTTGAACAAATATTACCTAAAAAAGTAAAATTGATTCCTCTAGAAAATAAAAATCTTTTATCTGAAGTGGTTTTAGCTTACAGAACAAACCAGAGTGATCTGATTCAACCTTATGTTGAGCATATCTACAATCTACTAAAAGTGTGAGAGGAGATATGTTTAACCTATGCTGAAACAATTATTGTGGTCCAGTGTGTTCACTAATAGTAAATGTATATTCAGTATCACCCTCTAACTGACGTTCCTGAGATAGGATGTCCATTTTGGGGCGCTTATCTTGGTAAAATTCCAAATTGATACAACCACTATTGTTAACCGCATAGCGAATATAGTAACGATCAGGCTCTAGAAAAAAAGTTGTTTCTTCAAATGAGCGAAGAGATAGTATTTTCTTCTTGTCGTGATAAATCACGGAAGGACAATCTAGTAGTCCATTTAAATATTGTTTTCGTATCACATGGATCCGAGCTTTAGGTGTGGTTTCTTTTAATAAATATTGAGGTTCATAAATCCGTTTCCCGGGTACTTTTTTAAAAACCTCTATAATGTTTGTATCGGAGGCGGCATAAGTCATGCTAAACGATGTCAGTAAGTAAAAGCTCAGCAGTATTCTTTTCATAAAGTTCCATCATTATTTTTGATAAGTACAATATGAAAATAAAGCAAAAAAGAAGCCAAGCTGGATTTAAAATACTCGTTTGATCAGTTGTTTCAAACAATTAAAGCAATTGAATATCTCTAGTTTTTAGGTAGATTACCCTAGTCGATAATAAGTATAAGTTACGCTGTCATCTTTATAGACATCATAGCTATTTTGTTTGAAGTCAGAGACCCATTCACTTCCAGTGTACCCTGCGATGTGTCCATAAATGTGGTTGCGGGTTCTGTGAATGATATAAATGTCACCTTCTTGAGGTTCATCGAAGGCTGGATCAATTTGTTTATAGCCAATCTTTTTGAGAGTATCGCCCCAATCTGAAGCTGCGATTGGATGGTTTTTAACATTAGCACCAGCAGATTCGAGTGCAAGACGGATACTACGTGCGCATCTAGCTTTACTGCGTCTAGAAGTAACGCTTTCTAATTTTTCTACAAACTTTTCTACATCGATCGGTGGGTTGGTTGAAGTTTGAGTTTGATGATTATTAGGTTTCATGGTGAAAGGATAAGGTAGGCTGGGTGCGCTGTGCGATACAACAATGGCTGCCTGATTTGAATCCTGATACATATAATTATCAGCTACTTGTCCGTCATAAATAATCATCGTGAAATCTCTACCGTGCTACCCATATCCATATTAAAAAAATCACCACCTACCTGTGGCGTTCAGAGATACTAATAGACGTATCTTAAAAGTTTTGTTTATGTTATGTAATAACGTATCTTTTTTCCAGAGGTGCCTGCCTTGGAGCGAAAAGATACTTATCAAAAGAGGCGGTTAAAAATAGTGAAATTTAAATTATTGATATCATTGTAAATAAATAACTAATCAGAGCTTAAATTTGAATATTTTGTTCCAATATTTGCGAATATACTCAAAATCTAAGTCTCTGATTTAAAATGCCACATTTTCTTACAATTTAAGAAGTCGTCGCCAACTTAAACCTGCTGCTCTTTTACATATTCTTCAGTGCGAATCATGGCTGCTCGCATGTTTTGAATTGCATTTTCAACATCAGCTAAAGTCTTTGCATTTCCACCACTTAGTGCTTGGCGCCATTTACGAGCACCCGGTAAGTTTTGAAATAAACCTAAAATATGACGTGTAATGATTGAAAGGGGAGCACCTTCAGCCATACGTTGCTCAATATAAGGCAGCATTTGTTCCATAATATCGAAACGGTCTGGTGCTTCTAAGTTCCAAAGTTGGCCAAGCTCAGCAAGTAGATAAGGGTTGTGATAGGCTTCACGGCCAATCATGACGCCATCAACATGTTGTAAATGAGCTTGAGTTTCGGCAAACGTTTTAATACCGCCGTTAATTTCAATAGTCAGATGTGGGCGTTCTTGCTTTAAGCGATATACATCTTCGTAGCGTAAAGGAGGGACTTCTCGATTTTCTTTGGGAGACAAGCCTTTCAATATCGCAATACGGGCATGCACAATGAAATACGTACAACCTGTTGCAGCGACAGTATCTACGAAATGTAGCATTTCTTCGTAAGACTGCATGTCATCAATACCGATACGGTGCTTTACCGTTACGGGAATACTCACCGCCTTTTGCATGCTGTGAATGCATTCAGCAACCAAGTCTGGCTCTGCCATTAAACATGCACCGATTTTATTATTCTGTACCCGGTCACTTGGGCAGCCTACATTGAGGTTGACTTCATCGTAGCCCCAGTCTTCAGCCATTTTTGTGCAAGTGGCAAGCTCTTGAGGGTTTGAACCGCCAAGTTGCAATACGATCGGGTGTTCTTGAGCACTATAGTCTAAATGACGTTTTGCATCGCCAAATAAAATCGCGCCTGTAGTCACCATTTCGGTGTATAGCACAACGTTTGGGTTAAACAAGCGTGCAAAGAATCGGTAGTCCTTGGTAGTCCAGTCCATCATCGGGGCAACACTGATTCGCGGAGATTGAGTGTTTTCAATGTTTTTGTTAATAGTCATTAAAAATCATACCTTTAATCTATGTTTCGCAACCTGCGCGAATCTGTTTTAACCTGTGTTTAGGTGGGTTAATCGGTTTGCATTTACACCAAATTTTACACCATAATCAAAAAAACAGGTTATGGTGTAAATTATGGGGTCAATTACAGCAAGGAAAGGTGCAGATGGTAAAGTTAACTATCGTGCTGCGATTCGAATCAATCGAATGGGCTTTCCTACTTTCTCTGAAAGTAAAACATTTCACTCAAAGAAGTTAGCTGAAAACTGGGTTAAGAAACGAGAAGTCGAAATTCAAGAAAATCCTGATATTTTGCTTGGCAAAGAAAAGCTGATTGATCTGACCTTATCAGATGCCATAGATAAATATTTGGATGAAGTCGGGAGCGAGTACGGAAGGACGAAACGCTATTCTCTGCTCTTAATTAAGAAGCTACCAATTGCGCGCAATATTATCACAAAAATAAAATCAGTACATTTGGCCGAGCATGTTGCTTTAAGGAAGGGAGGAGTACCTCATCTAGAACTTGAACCTATTGCGACCAGTACGCAGCAACATGAGCTTTTACATATCCGTGGTGTGCTTTCTCATGCTGCTGTTATGTGGGAAATGGATATTGATTTAAATGGCTTTGATAAGGCTACGGCTCAGTTAAGAAAAACACGTCAAATTTCCTCAAGTCAAAAAAGAGATCGACTCCCTTCAACTGGTGAATTGATTGCATTAACGAAATATTTTACAGAACGATGGAAGCTAAACCGTTACGGTTCTAAGTATCCAATGCATTTGATTATGTGGTTTGCTATTTTCTCATGCAGACGTGAAGCTGAATTAACACGATTATATCTTCGAGATTATGATTCACATCACTCAACTTGGAAAGTGCATGATCTAAAAAATCCAAACGGCTCCAAAGGTAATCATAAATCATTTGATGTCCTTGATCCTTGTAAGGAAATGATTAAAAGATTAAAGCACTCAGAAGTTCGTGAACGGATGTTGAAGCTTGGGCATGATGAAAATTTGCTACTGCCGTTGAATCCTAAAAGTTTAGGCAAAGAGTTTAGAGAAGCGTGCCGAATGTTAGGTATTGATGATTTGCGCTTTCATGATTTGAGACACGAAGGCTGTACACGTTTAGCAGAACAGAGTTTTACTATTCCTGAGATTCAGAAGGTAAGCTTGCATGACTCTTGGAGTAGTTTACAGCGTTATGTGTCAGTGAAGGCAAGAAGAAATACTATGCAGTTTGAAGAGGTGCTACGCCTCATCGATGAAACGTAGCATAATCTTTAGAAGCTTCTAAATACTTACTGTCTAAAATATCTGCTAGATCTTTAATGTGCACCAAAAAGGGTGCACGTTTACTTTGATCTATTTTAAACACTGAGAAAGGGAATTCTTGATTATTCGCCTTTCTCAGTGCTTCAGCTTTACTAAGATGGGGGTAATAGTCGGAAACTATTGTCATCAGTTCAACGGTCATAGAGCGATATTTCATAAAGAGGTAGTCAGCAGTGGTAAGCTGAAATATTCCCATTATTAAATTTTCAACCCTATTTGACAAATTTTGAGTACAAAATCTCAAGAGAAGTCTGTAATCCATCTACTCTATATAATGCATCTGTACCTATAAGATAGCTTTTTAGACACCTGATCCGTTCTCTGTAATTTGGATTTTTCTTACTAAAACGGTTGTTAGCAAGAAACCCATTTAAGCATCCAGAATCATAGTTAAAGTAATAGCAACTATTTGATTCAACAGTATTTTTTATACATTGAAAGAAGCTTAGGTCTGTAAACCCTGATGGTTCATCAATGTAATCTTTCTGCAAGATCACGATATAGCGCAGGTTCATTCGCTTGTTTAAACAAGGTTCTTTCTTTAACAAAATGGCTAAACATTTATCAGGCTCGATCTGACTCAGCTGAGTTTTTAGTTCATTACTGATAAATTTCTCTAACCCATTAATATGTATAGTATTATTTTGATCCGTATCATAATTAAGGCAGAACTCTTGGAGCTCAAAACCAGAAGAGCTTCTTTCAATATTTCGAAATATTGTATCCAATTCTTGCTTTGAGCCTTCAAAAGGCTTAGACCATTCGATAAGGCTCTTAGTAAATTCAATAGTTTGTATGCGATATTGGAAATGCTCAGATAAATAAGATACAGCAAGTGGATTAATGGTAGCAGTTTGATTTTGCTGAATTAAGCCATGTTCATAAGCTAGATTACCTAAGTTTGCATTATATGGATTCAGGCTAATATTTGACATATTGCCATTAAACCATGGTGCATTATTCAGCCAAGGAATTGTCTGTATTGCTTGCATAATAGCGACATTTGAGCCTTTAAGGGCTTTTTCAATGCTTTTAGCAGATGCTTTTCCAATAAGTGATGCTGCTTGATAAATATCAGATGGACTTGGATGTGATAGTGCTAATCGTGCACCAGTGCTACAAAAATATGCAGTATGAGCTACTGAAAGATCTTTCTTAGTCAACATTAGAAATCCCCCTTATCTTTGCTATTCAACAAAGTTGTGTTAACAGCTTTTCTTGGACGACCAGCATTAGAGCCTCGTTGAGGTGGTTGGCTGGTCTGAATTGTTCTAACGCTTTTCAGTTTGTTAAACATAAAGTACTGTTCCTTTTTACAGAAATATTGAACACAGTCATCTAACGCTTTACGTTTTGCGGTATCTGTGTAGCCAATCATTCCTATACATAGAGTTTTGTATTTGTGTTTTGCCATATGGCAGTTATAGGTGCAGCCTCGATCGTTCGTAAGCTTCTTCCAGTACTTGGTAATTTCATGTGCAAAATACCCATCACTTTGATGTAAATTGCCATCCATAAAAAACAGAGCATGGACGTGAAAACCTTTTTTCAACCCATGTTCAAACTTCAAAATATAACCCTTGATTTGGTTCAATATTTTGTTGTGCCTTCTATTCCTTAGTAACTGTGCAATCAATTCTTTTAAAGATTGCAAGGCATCTTCAGAATGAAAAGGGTGTTGTAGTTCATTTGGGCAATAAGGGGTTAAGTTCTCTAAAGGTGGCTTAAAGGCAAAATCAACACGTATAACCAAAAGTTTGCTGAATTTGGCAAAGCATTGGTTTATCGCTTTACGACAAGACTTTAAGTTTTGTTTAGCCTTTTCCTCACGTTTTCGGATAACATTTTTTACTATAGTGTTACCCATTTGCTCACGAATCAGTTGAACGAATTGATTTAATAAATCTGCTCTTGGTTGTATATGTACAAGAGGTTGGGAATTTGGTTGTTCAAATAACCCAATCAGATCTAATTCGGTATTTAAAAGTTCTTTTGCTTTGAAGAAACATAATATTTCTTCACAGACTATAAAGTCTTTCAGGTAACTAAGATCAATGCCTGCAATATCATCAAAGACAGGCACAAATGGTCTTATCCACTGAGCGTAGTAAAAGAAGCCCTTAAATACGTTGAAATCATCGGGTTCAACTTTGGCTGCAAATTCGCTTTGCGTTTAAACATTCCCTGACGAATGACACTATATTGAGCATACATTTCAATCGGTGGTCACGATATAAAATGGTCTGTTCAATCTCTGATGATGGCAGAAGTTCAAATGCACCATCGCTAATGAGAGGATAAACAATCGCAGGTGTTTGAGCTTTGTAAGATTTAAGAGGCATGAGTGTACCCCTTAGCTTTATAGCAGTTAAATCTATACTGATTAATAATCAGTAGTGTTTTGTATAACACTACTGGAATAGGTATAGACAAACTACCCAGATGATAAGTAGTACACCTATTGGGATAATAGATACTTAATAGTAATATTATCCTTAATTCAGAGGTTCGGCCTGATCGAGGTTTTATACTTTGACCTTGTGATGAACCCGAAGGTTTTTTAAATATTGCGGTGTACATACTTACTGTCCTAAATGTTGGATTAGTTATGGGAAAAGCCCATTAAATTGAATAGCTACCTTGAAGCAGAAAGGACACTATCCAATGACAGTAAATTTACACTTGATTGAAAAATTAATAATGAGCCGTCCAAGTAATTTAAAAAAACTTATTCAACATTAAAATCAGTTACTTATGGATTATTTGTTCGTAAAGGGCAGGGTTTTTGTTGATGAGTTTAAGTATTCTGGTTGGTAAGTTCTCTAGCTTAATGTACTGATTGTGGTTATTGTTGTTTCGGTCATTATTCATGAAAACCTCAATTTCCTTTGCAATCTCATCTGCTATTTTCTCAGCAGCTGCATTCTTGCTTTTATATTTATTCTTGAATTTGTCTTGCTTGAGAAGTTCTAAAATTTTGTGATCAATAGCTTCAAAATTGTGTTTCTTTTTTAAATTACCCTCAATATTTAATGATGAGCCATTTAGTTTTTTAAGTAACTTTGTATTGTTTAACAAAGTATGTCCTTCACATATAACTGGTATATTCTCTATTTTTTTATTTGATGTCGAAGATCTTTGGTATTGTTTAAAAAGACCAAGCGCAATACATTCATTTATAGCTTGTTCTAAGTGAATGCCTGAATTTATATACATTGATTCGCGATAAGACTTTAATTTATCTATAAAACAAGGCTCATTTTTGTATTGCTTTTTAGCACCCTCTGGATCTTCGATAAAGGAATCAAGCAAATCAAGTTTTTCGTATATGTCTATGGCTTTTGCTAGATACTCGAAAATAGAAAGTATTGACTTATGACGGTCTTCCTCATATGTATCAATAATTTCTTGGCAGCGTTGTAAGCTCGCTTCTATGGTAATTGTCGGATCAACCACTTCTACTAAAATTGATTTGATACAAGTCGAAAAAATTATAACTATGCCGGTAAATAATTGGATAATGCTATTTTTGGAATTGTATGTACCTGCACGCATTATCTCTACATCGAGAAAGTTGCATTGGAAAATTTCTTTATGCAAGTAGTCTGGGATTAATGTACCTCTAATATTTAGAAAATTGTAGGGGTAGCTTTTACCTGAATACACAATTTCAATTTGGGTAAGTATTTTTGTTTCTTTTATATCTTTATAAGTGGTCTTGATCTGGTGCAGTTCAGAGATACAGGGACTTTGTTGTAATGACATCTCTTTTAGAAAAGCTCTAAAATTTTTTTCAGCTAATTTTAGATCGGCTTCAGTTGGATCTGGTCTTTCTAATTTTTCAAATTGATCTGTTATGTTGTCTGGCTTCTTTTGTTTATTTTTAATACGCATAATCTGGCTTCAATAGTTGTACATACTTAACTATTTTAGCTTAAAAGTCATTAAATTGAGTGTAAGACACTTATAACTAAAAAAGCGTTAACGCCGTGTCTTTTCTAAAGTTGAAGGCCTAAAAAAGCCCTAGATGATAGGGCTATTTTTGATTTTTATTCACCTGAGCTATGAAGGTCTTCCCAAGTTTGAGCAGCAACTTCATATGAAACATTGTCCGATTCAGCAATTTTTCGAATCTCATTTTCGCGAGCTTCTTTGTAATCTTCTTCTTGCTGTTCAAGATTTAGATCTTGTTTCATGTTTAATCCCCCTTAATTAAAAATTTTAGTTGGATTAATATGCAGAAAAAGAGCTAAGGTTTCAATACTACAAATGATGCAATATAACATTAATTTTTTACGTATTAGCTGATTGCTTGACGCTCTACAATCCGCAGATTATCCTTAGCCTGCTGACCTACATCGTCAGTCGGTTTTGACAGACCGTTATCATCTAGCACATCAAAAAAGTAATTTTTTGGTGGCGAACTCGTTCGTCCCCCTTCGTTGCGGTAGGGCGAGGGAGGGACGCCTTGTGCGTGCCGGTTCCTAGATGACTGGTCTGTCAACCCTTTCTCGTTCTGCCACCATCATTTGACAGTGACTTGGTAGAACTTCTAAACCATCTAGGAGTACGCCATGCGCTTACATCAAGACCGTCTTTTATATTTCTCTTTTTTCATGTTTGTGCCGTTGGGTGATTAGACCTGATGCTGTGCAGTCAATGCATAGCTGTGTCCATGACTTTCTAAGAATAAAACTTTTTCAAGTACATATTACCGATATGAAGATGAATCTCTCATGCTGTTTGAGGGGCATAGATTTGTGTGCTTTATCGTCTATAACACTTCAAAAAAAACATAGATATTCATTCCAACATTTATGACATTAGGAACACTGTCTCTGATTAAGACTAAGACCAGTGATGCCTATAAAAAGAGAAAATGATTATGTTTAAAACATTCCTAAAAACGGCCCTTATTTCATCACTGCTTACAGGCGCATCATTGACGCAGGCAGGCTGGTTTGCACAAGCCAGCGAAGCCTATTTTGTTAAGGCCCGCAATTTGGGTGGTGGAGTGTATCAGTGCATGTATAAAACCAATCCGGGCAACCGTGGTTGGCGTAATTTCACGGTGAACTTTCAGGGTGGTTGTCCACGCTTCGTTCACTTTAATGCTCAGAATGGTCAAGTCACTGTACCCAACTAAAGACGGGGGAGCATTTGAGATGAACCAAAAAACCATATTGGGCTTGGCGGCAATCTTAGCCCTGACCTTGATCAGCATTGCAGGTTTCTATTTCTTTAGCCCCAAACATGCAACTGAAAAAACTGTTCAAGCAGCTAGTACTTTGGAGGCCAGCTCTGCACAGCCTCTAGAATCTGCCAGTTCAGAGCCAGCTTCAACCGAGATTGCAGCGGCAGAAGTGGATGGGATTGATGTCAAAGAATTGACCACGGGAAGCAAAAGTCTGAGTCCATCAGGTCATGAACCTGAATTACTCAGCTTTGAGTTTGATAAAAACCTAAAGTCTGTCGATACCTTACTGTCGATGCTGCCTTATGACGAACTGCCTCAGTTTGAGCAGGACAACATAGACAAGTATCAACGCTATGTATTCGCTAAAGCCGCAAAAGATACAGGCAAATCAGTGAAAGACTTCAGCTTGCAGGAACACGGAGCACTGGAATCGGAGCAGGCGGGTAATCGTTACTACGTTTATAAATTTGATAATGGCACAGACTGTGAAATTCATCTGGTCAGTATTGATTTAAACACGGGCGATTATGGCGTGAGCTATAACTACTGCTAGGGATGAATTTTATGACGCAATTTTTTAAACCGATCCTACTCGCATTGACTGCAACGACAGGAATGTTAATGGGTGGCTGTAATTCTGGCCTTGATCCAAATACATTTACGGTAGAACTCGATGTCAAAGATACCAGTAACTGGTATGCACAAAATCAATCCGCTACAGTATTGACGATCCGTTCTAACAGTGCAGATCCGATTGATGTCACCAATGTGCTGATCAACAACGGTGAATGCAGTTATGAAGGCTATCGTCGATCGTTGGAATATCCACAGCATTTTAAAATGGGTCTGCGTTTAAGACTGAAATTAACAGGCTGTGGCTATGACAACGTAGTGCGTGTTGATGTTGAAACGGAAAAAGGCACTGCAAGATATAGCTTTCAATAACGGCCTTCGACTCTCCACGACAAATCAAAATCTAAATCAAACCGTGTCCTCAATGGGCACGGTTTTTTTATGCCCTTAATTCAGCTCTTCGCACTGAATTCATCTAACAAGGAATATCAATGTCCTTTATTCAATGTCCCTACTGTCAGTCTAGCCATGTCAGACAGACCGATTCAGGCAACGCCCACGCCAACTACTTCGAACAGTTACAACGCTGTATTTCACCAACACAGATAGCGATGTTTGGCATGCAGGTCGCTCGCAAGTCAGGCTTTTCACCGCTCTTCGGTGCAGCCGTCGGGGTGGTGATCGGCGGCGTACTGGTGGTGGTTAGTCAGTACTACTTTGAAAAGTATTACAGCAATGCCGAGCAGTATGTCTGCTTGGATTGCCAACAACCCTTTGCATGGGTGAAGCAATAGTTACATCGATATATACATTTACATGCACGCATTCTTCATTCTTTAATACCTTACACCACATCTTTACATTTTCATTTTAGGAATATTCACAATGGCACATCAAATTGAACAAATGGCTTATGTAGGTCAAACCCCTTGGCATGGTTTGGGCAATCAACTCACACCGAACCAACCGATCGAAGTCTGGGCCAAGCAAGCAGGCATGGACTGGCAGATCGAAAGCTCGAATGTCAGTTATATGGCGGAAAACCATAAAGGACAAAGCTTAATCCTACCGCATGATGAACAGCGGGTTTTGTACCGTTCCGATACGCATGCGCCTTTATCGGTGGTCAGTCAGCGTTATCAGGAAGTCCAACCCCGAGAGATTCTAGAATTCTATCGAGACTTGACTGAACAATCAGGCTTTGAACTGGAAACCGCAGGCGTACTGAAAGGTGGTAAGAAATTCTGGGCTTTAGCCAAAACAGGGCAGACTTCTGCTTTAAAAGGCAAAGATGTCAGCAATGGTTATATTCTCTTGGCTACGGCGTGTGACGGTACACTGGCAACTACAGCGCAATTCACCAGTATTCGCGTGGTGTGTAACAATACTCTAGCCATTGCCCTCAAAGGTCAGAGCGCGAGTGCAGGTGTGGTCAAAGTGCCACACAGTACCAAGTTCGATGCCCAGAAGATCAAACAGCAATTGGGTATTTCAGTGCGAGCATGGAACGAGCACATGTATGAAATGAAACAGCTCAGTCAGCGTAAAGTCACACAGACTGAAGCAGCAGCGTATTTCGATGCGGTGTTTAACAATAGCAGTCTGAGTCCAACCGAGCAGGATGACAGTATTATTCAGTTCTATCGCAATGTAGCAACGCAAGGGAGCCAATCCAATAAAGCTGACAACAAGACGGAACCAAATGGCCGAGCAATGTCTAAGGTCATGACTATGTTTAATGGACATGGCCGTGGGGCAGAACTCAGCTCAGCCAAAGATACGGCGTATGGCTTACTTTGCAGTATCACCGAATTTGCCGATCACGAACGTCGAGCGATGAGTCAGGATCATCGTTTAGATTCAGCATGGTTCGGTGCAGGGGCAGGCTTAAAACAACGTGGACTGGAACAAGCATTACGCTTGATTGTTTAAGTTTAGATTCAGATTCGGAATTTAAAATAATCACATCAGATCAACATGATCCTGAAAATCTCCTTGAATCCAAATACCTCTTTGCCACATCTCCAGATGTGGCTTTTTTATGCCTAAAATTTAATAATCAGAGGACATCTATATGAACTCAGTTTTAATTCAACCTCATCCCACTCGAGCAAATATCCATATTCATCGCCCTAAACTCCTCCATGCAAAACGCTTTGTGGAGACCAAAAACCTAAGTCAGGCCGAATGGCTAGAAGTAAGACGCAAGGGCATTGGCAGTAGTGACTGTGCCGCGGCGTGTGGCCTCAATCCCTATATGTCGATGCTCGAACTATGGATGATTAAGACTGGACGTATTCTACAAAATATAGAAGATGAAAGTGAAGGCCATGCACCCTTGTACTGGGGGAAAAGGCTTGAGCCTTTAGTGGCAGAATACTACAGCATGCATACCAACTACAAAGTACGTCGAGTCAATGCGGTATTACAACATCCTGATCCAGACAAGCACTTCATGCTGGCGAATCTGGATTACTCCGTAGTTGGGGATGCAGATGTACAAATTCTGGAATGTAAAACCGCAGGGGAATATGGGGCCAAGCTGTGGCGAGATGGTGTACCGTTATACGTACTCTGTCAGGTACAACATCAATTGGCAGTCACAGGCAAGAAAGCAGCTCATATCTGCGTACTGATTTGTGGACATGAAACTCGCATCTTTAAAGTAACGCGTAGCGAATCGGTGATTCAGCATATTGTGAATGCAGAGCGTTACTTCTGGGACTGTGTGGAAAAGGATACGCCACCTGAAGCCGATGCCAGTGAATCCGCAGCTAAAGCCTTACAGCTACTCTATCCTGAACATGTACCGCTCAGCACCACGGATCTATCTGAGGATGAGCAAGCCAATCAACAGTTTGAGCAACTGCTTCAAGCTCGGAGCCAAATTGACAAGCATCAGGAGCAGTTTGATCTGCTGAAGCACCAACTTCAAGCCAAGATGCAGCAGGCTGAACGTGCCACCTTCAAAGCGGGTTCAGTGACGTGGAAGAAATCGAAAGACTCAATCAGCTTAGATAGTAAGGCATTACTCAAACAGCATCCTGAATATCTCAATCAATTTCCACAAAGCAAGCAGGGCACACGGCGTTTTAACATCTATAGCGATGCTGACTGAAATAGATTTAGCCTAAGTTCAATTCATAAGCAAAACACTCAACCAATATCCGAGAATCCCATGCCTCAGCGCATGGGATTTTTTTATGCAAATTTTATTTTAACCAAGCAACACATTTAAGCAGAAGAGGAAAACACCATGATTAAAGGTCTAGCCATTACACCGCCAATTCTTGGGCGGATCAGTATCGGCAAGGTTGTCGAAAAGAACGGCAAGCGCATCCCTGAAAAGGATGACCAATTCACCATTACCAGCCAAATCCAAAACAAGGATAGTGGTTGGGTGAAACATCCACTCGATGAGCAACTACGTGCTAAAGCACCCAATCAAAAACTACGGGCTATTCCAGTTCGTATGATCTTTAATGATCCTGAACTGAATCTACGGGCGGAATACAGTTTATTTGACCGTCAAACGGGTAGGCCTGTATGTGTTGGGAATGGAGAAACCTGCCAACGACTGACTAATCAAGGGGTAGAACAACATCCATGCCCATCCCCTGATTTATGTCCATTGGCACAAGGAGGTAACTGTAAACCTTATGGGCGTTTGTATGTCAATTTAGATGAGTCGGATGAACTCGGGACATTCATCTTTAGAACCACGGGCTTTAATAGTATTCGGACTTTGGCGGCACGACTCAGTTATTACCATGCAGCATCAAATGGCTTACTTTCATGCCTACCTTTACAACTCACGCTGAGAGGCAAGTCCACTACACAAAGCTATCGTCAGCCCGTGTATTACGTAGATTTAACGTTACGGGAAGGCGTGGATTTGCAAACCGCGATTCAGACAGCCAAGGAGATTGACCAACAGGGGAAGCAGGCGGGGTTTGATCAGGCGGCATTAGATCAGATTGCGCGGCAGGGTTTTGCCAATGCCAAGTTTGAAGTGTATGCAGAGGAGGGGATGGAATTGCTAGAAGAGTTTTATCCACATAGTCACAGTGCTGTAGATACAGAGCATTCAGCGCAATTGAGCTATGTGCAGGAGATTCAGCAGGGGTTGCAGCAGAGTGTTAGAGCTGTGAATTGAACACAGTTGAATTATCTAGTCAGCTTGGTAAGTCAATTAATAGATTGCGAACAAGTTGGCTAGCCACTAATTGATGGGAGCTTTGGCTCCCTTATTTTTTAGTCTGGTAGGGTAAGACATGATTCAAATATTTGAATTAATAGCTGCAAATTACCATAAAAGCCTTCAATATTTGCTTGTACCCATTGTTCTTTAGAGTTGATTTTCGACCAATCAATGCCATAGCCACAGTAGGCAATTAGGTGTTCAAAGAAGATACGTTGGGTACGTCCATTACCCTCACGAAACGGATGGATGACATTGAGTTCGCAATACAAATCAGCAAGTTTAGGTATAAAATATTTCGACTCTAGATCTTGAAAGTAATTTTGCTGTTGAAGTGAATTGAGCAGTTTGTTTGTTTCAATTCCAATACGGGAAAATGTACAAAAGCGAGTATCACCTTTAGAAATATCAATTTGTCGAAGTTGTCCTGCCCATTCATACAAGTCACCAAAAAGCTGGGTATGGATGGCTTGTAAGTATTGTAGGTTATATGGTGGTTCTGCATAGTCAATTAAACTACTAGATAAACCAGATAGTTCAAGTTCGGCTTGCTCTAAGATGTGCTCATCACGGATATTGAGTTTATTCTTTAAAATACTTGTACCAGAGTAGCAATATAGGCTGTCCCCCAGTTCCCCATATTTATCCATAATGCTATCCGATTAGCTTTCAGTTTGCGAATACTTTTTATATTTTTGCAAAATTTGTGCTTTGCTAAGCTGGGTTGGGTTCCCTAGTGTGGTCATCCCTTCAAGTTTGAGACTAGCTTGGTAGTTTTGCAAACGCGTCTCTTGAATATATTTTTTTTTCTGTTCGGTGGTCTTAAGCATTTTGAGACTCCATCAATTTAACAACTAAAATAAGTATAGCAGAGAATCCAGCCATATATTAGTGCGACAGTTCATGACTTTTTAACACCGAAGTTCGCTAAAAAACTTGATTTTTTGCTAAACTCCTTCTGCTTATCGATTTTAGACTTTATTGCATTGTTTATGCGCAACACGAAAGAGATTGAATAACGCATATGCAGCTCGAATCTACAGCTATTTAACATATGAACAATCTCTCATACTCTTTTAAGTTGTTTTACTTAGGAAAGTGGATTAGGGGATTAAGCTGAGCTGTAAAGTTTTAAAAACCACGAGCTAGACTTTCTTAACAACGATTTTTTAGGATGTTTCCATGACCAGTACCCAACAGCGCGCAGCACTGCAACGCCAAATTTGGCAGATTGCCAACGATGTCCGTGGCGCAGTGGATGGTTGGGACTTTAAACAATATGTATTGGGTACGCTGTTTTATCGCTTTATTAGTGAAAACTTTTCCAGTTATATAGAAGGCGGTGACGACAGCATTCAATATGCTGAACTTTCTGATCAAGTCATTACGGCAGAGATCAAAGATGATGCGATTAAAACTAAGGGGTATTTCATCTACCCAAGTCAATTATTTAGCAATATTGCCAAAGGTGCTAATACGAACGAAAGTCTGAATACCGATTTAGCTGCCATTTTCGCTAGTATTGAAAGTTCAGCCAATGGCTATCCGTCGGAGCAGGATATAAAAGGGTTATTTGCTGACTTTGACACCACCAGCAACCGTTTGGGCAATACCGTTAAAGATAAAAATATCCGTTTGGCTGCTGTGCTCAAGGGCGTAGCTGGGCTAGATTTTGGTGACTTTAATACCAGTCATATTGACCTGTTTGGTGATGCGTATGAGTTTCTAATTTCTAACTATGCTGCCAATGCAGGTAAATCAGGCGGTGAGTTCTTTACGCCACAGCATGTATCTAAATTAATTGCTCAGTTAGCTATGCATAAACAAAAAACGGTCAATAAAATTTATGACCCTGCTTGCGGTTCAGGTTCTTTGCTTTTACAAGCCAAAAAACACTTTGATGCCCATACTATTGAAGATGGTTTTTGGGGACAAGAGCTGAATCATACCACCTACAACCTTGCACGTATGAACATGTTTTTGCATAACATTAACTACGACAAGTTTAATATCCAGTTAGGTGACACATTAAGAGAACCACACTTTGGTGATGACAAGCCATTTGATGCGATTGTGTCTAATCCACCGTATTCGGTGAAATGGATTGGTTTGGATGACCCCACTTTAATCAATGATGAACGCTTTGCTCCCGCAGGCGTACTTGCACCCAAGTCTAAAGCTGATTTTGCTTTTGTGTTGCATGCGTTAAGTTATTTGTCTGCTAAAGGTCGTGCGGCGATTGTGTGCTTCCCAGGGATTTTTTACCGTGGTGGTGCTGAGCAGAAAATTCGTCAATATTTGGTCGATAACAACTATGTTGAAACGGTCATTTCACTTGCATCGAACTTATTTTACGGCACGACCATTGCTGTAAATATTTTGGTGCTGTCTAAGCATAAAACCGAAAATACAACTCAGTTTATTGATGCCAGTGGCTTATTTAAAAAAGAAACCAATAACAATATTTTGACTGATGCACACATTGAACAGATTATGCAGGTATTCGATAGCAAAGCCAATATCGAATATTTTGCTCAATCTGTCTCATTCGATGCGATTCAATCTAACGACTACAATCTATCTGTTAGTAGTTATGTGGAAGCTAAAGACACCCGTGAAAAGGTGGATATTGTCCAACTGAATGCTGAGCTAAAAACGACGGTGGCTAAAATTGACCAACTTCGTAAAGAGATTGATGCGATAGTGGCGGAGATTGAAGGTGAGGACATGGCATGAACAATACAGATTTTATGCAAAAGCTACTTAATGGAGCACAGGTTGAATGGAAAGCAGTTTCAGAAATATTTCATTTGAAAAATGGCTATACACCATCGACATCAAAAAAAGAATTTTGGGAAAACGGTTCTGTTCCGTGGTTTAGGATGGATGACATCCGTGAGAATGGTCAAATCCTTGGAGACTCATTACAAAAAATTTCGGAAACAGCCGTAAAAGGAGGGAAATTATTTCCCGCTAATTCCATCATAATTTCAACATCGGCTACGATTGGCGAACACGCATTAATTACTGTTCCATATTTAGCAAATCAAAGGTTTACCAATTTAAGTTTGAAAGATAGTTATGTAAAAGTTTTTGATATGAAGTTTATTTTTTACTACTGTTTTTTATTGGCAGAATGGTGTAAAAAAAATACAACGATGTCAAGTTTTGCCTCTGTAGATATGGATGGTTTTAGAAAATTTCAAATCCCCATCCCATGCCCAGATAACCCAAAAAAATCCCTTGAAATTCAAGCTGAAATTGTACGAATCTTGGATGCATTTACCGCTATGACTGCGGAGCTGACTGCGGAGCTTAAACTAAGAAATCAACAATATCAATATTTTAGAGATAAGTTGTTGACATTTGATATGGGCGAAGCACAATCGTCTTCGGACGAGATCGGACGAGATCGGACGAGATCGGACGAGATCGGACGAGATCGGAC